>NZ_JADBQO010000099.1:0-1119 GCF_014895875.1 Enterobacter cloacae complex sp. P12RS | reverse complement strand
ATCTACTGTTTCCATAGGTTGAACCTTTTTTTGTAGTCGATTTTATATTTTGTCATAACAATAAGGAAATTAATCAGATATATTTAAATTATTCTGTTGCCTTTAATTGCTTGCCCATTAAAATAGTCTAATTGTTATCGGTCAATCGATTTTCTTAATTATTTCATGCAATGCTTCCCCGGATGCTCATGTGCCGGAAGGCAAATGTTACACCATTGCGAATTACGATATCAGTTTTCCCGGTTTGATGAAACAGATCAGCAACTGGCGCAAGGGACCGGGTGTTTTATCCGGATAGACCTCAGCAGGACGGCCCCGGTCAGGGGTAATCCCGTTAAAGGCAGGATGACCATCAGTGATGCTCTCTGTACCGCACTCGCGGGGGCGGGGCTGAAAGTGACTGAACAGCAGGCTGATTCGATAACGGTCAGATGATGAGTGCGGAAAGAGGATAAAGTATGAGTAAGATATTGATTTTTTTATGCTGTATACCCTGGCATTTTCAGCATTGACTTATGCCGGGCAGAGTGACTCAAAGGACGGGTGCAAACTGTAGCGTACAAATGATGCCAACGGCGGAGCCAGACTTGCCGGGGAAAACGGTCTGCGGGGCATGAATGGTTGACCGGGAGGAACCAGACCCTCGCCTGATGGCAAATACTATCTCCCCGGCACATATGAGGAATGTTATTCCGGGCATTAAAGCTCCCTGCACCAGAACAGATATTCGTCCGGAGCGCAGGATTATGAGAGAGCCTGAGGTAGCCATATCCTCGAGCTGGGGTGCGGCAATGGAATGATGGCATCCCTGTGGTTTTCCTGTAAGTATCACAGTGAAAACCAAAGTTTAGCATCCCTCAATCTAAAGTAGTTAATGTTTGTAAATGACATCATCAATTAGTCCGACAGGTAACCCGTTTTCCTTATTTGCACTATAGTGAGCAACAGTTATAGCTTTTAATCTGTCAGAAAGCTTATCAGGGACATCATTGTCTACAACAATTATCTGACACGGGCTTCTTTTTTTCTGCGCATAATTGGTTATTTCTATGAGTGCATTATAGATGTTTTCATATTTTTCTGGATCAGAAATTCCTTCATCAATATCATCTATTATAT
>NZ_JADBQO010000098.1:0-389 GCF_014895875.1 Enterobacter cloacae complex sp. P12RS | reverse complement strand
TGTACCAGGCTCGCCGCATCGTTTAACAAAGCTGTACTCATTGCTGTATTCCTTTATTATCGCCGTCGAATTCCAGCACAAACCCTCTTCCTCGTTCTGGCCCATCGTCAGCAGTTGCTCACTCACGCCCCCCTAACCTGACTGAAGCTCACGGCTTTATTTAATCTACAAATTTAATATTGAGTCTCCTCGGTAATTTCAAGGCTAGTTCCCGTTGAGCGCTCATTAAAAGAAAAAATATTTTTTTCACTATCTTTGACTAATGAAATTTTTAAAGAAACATCTCCCTGCCATTCATAGCTAATGACGGCATCATTAGTATTATCAAATTCATTTATAAGTGGCAATTTCTTTCTTAATAGGGCATTATTGACTTGCATCTCCCGAAA
>NZ_JADBQO010000097.1:0-1364 GCF_014895875.1 Enterobacter cloacae complex sp. P12RS | reverse complement strand
GTATTGTCAGTTGTGACAATAGTTCTACTTTTTGGAGCAGTAGGAGATATCAGGGGCGCAGAAAATCCGTATCAATATTTGTTGTCACCACAAGGCCAATTTTTGTCGAGTCTGCCTTCAGGATTTACATGGTTTTATGTCTATGTTACTGCGGGTCTTGCAAATCTCGCCTATAACTTTGCGGATATAGTGCCGGTATACGATTTTACAAGCTTCCAGGATCTTTTCCCCAGTGTTATCCGAAATCTCATTTATAGTGATTTAGGATTCCATGATACCATGGCATTAGTAGATGATAATGCCAACGTTTCAACAATGTTTGAAAAGCTAATGCCCGATCTTGGCATCGCGGGCTCCCTAATTGTGGTTACATGCTTACTTCTGCTTTTCAGTATTGCCTACAAGAATTTGCTAAAGTCATATCGTTTTAGTTTATTTCCTTATACGATTGCAATGCAGTGCGCAATATTTAGTGGCTTTTATAATTTATTTTTTATTCAGACATATTTCTTACTTTTTATTGTAACTCTTGTTCTTGTGAGAATTAAAATATTTACAGGGAGTCATCCTAATGTTTGAGTTAGTTAAGGAAGATGTACGGAGATATTACAAACTGAGTGGGCGTAATAAATCAAAAGTTTCTCTTTTAGGTATAATTTCAGCTTTTATCGGAATGAAAATGACTCCAGTTATTTTATACCGCATGAGTCATTTTTGCTATAAGAAAAGAATACCTGTTTTAGGAAAGATTTTTTCGCTAATAAATTTTATTGTTTTTGGGGTTGAAATTGCGTCAAACTGCGAAATAGGTGGTGGTTTATTTATACCACACTCGCAGGGTATTGTTATTGGCGCATCTAAAATTGGTGTTAACGCAACAATATACCAGCAAGTTACGCTGGGTGCGAAAAATATCGATATTCCATTCAATCACGCTAATCGCCCTGTTTTAGGTGATAATGTAGTAATTGCATCTGGGGCTAAGGTTCTTGGTGGTATTCGAATTGGTGACAATGTTATTGTCGCGGCTAACGCTGTTGTAATGCATTCCTGTGATGACAATGTGCTACTTGTAGGCATTCCGGCCATTGTGAAGAAGAGTATTTAAAATGAAAGTGCTGTTTTTATGTCCTCGCTTTTTTAATTATGAAACCGAAATATCTGATGGATTAAGGCGAGCCGGTGCCACCGTTGATTATTTCGATGAAAAGCCATTTAATAACGTCTTTTTTAAAATTTTACTTAGGCTCTGGAAAGATAATAATTTCCTTAAACGCATTTCAGACGCGTATTTTGAGAGGATATTGCTTCAAACAAGAGATGATTACGACTATGTTATAGTGCTTAAAGGTGAGTCTCTCGAT
>NZ_JADBQO010000096.1:276-1290 GCF_014895875.1 Enterobacter cloacae complex sp. P12RS | reverse complement strand
TTTATATCGAATAGAATGTTTGACTATATGATGTAATTGATTAATAAAAGCCTTCATTTACCTCTCACCTGATTTTTCTATTAATACAATTAAAGGTTAGAAATGAAAATAATTAACAGACTGAAAAAGAAGTTATTAGTCCTTGATGGCATTGACAATGATTTCATAGAGTATGGAAAGGAAATAGCATGCCCTGAATGCGAAGGCGTAATAGTCTATTCCATAGTAAACTCATATGAGTTTGACACGCTCCCTGTAGAGGTAAAATGCTTTTTGGTTAAGAAAATGAGAGGCGTGAAGTTTGTTAGTGAATATAAGAAATATAGCTACGATGAAAGCCAATTAGATGTTTCGAAAAACATTTGTTCAAAGTGTTTGAAAGAATTTTCTGCTGTATTAACGTATAGAGAAGTGCAGCCAGCCCGATATCGGGTATATCTTGTGGGGCTTTTTGAAGGTGATTTGAAACAGATCAAACTTTAAAAGTTGAGGTTAACCTGTGATTAAAAATCTCAATTTCATCAAAGAAAATGACCTGCTTCAATGGACGTGTGGCGAAAGTAACATACTGGTTAATATGCCCTTTTTAGACTATGCAATGGTCGACTCAACACGCCAGTTAGTCTTTGCGTTAAGCGAACCAAAGCCATTACCGACCGTTTTGACCATCTTCAATGCGCAGGGCGAAAAACTATTTTGGTCTGCACCTCCTGAAGGTGCGATTTTCTATTACTTAACATTCAACCTGTCAAAGGAAGTGGTCGTTGTCTGTAGCTATCCAGCAAAAAAAAATGGCTGGCATGACTGGTTTTATTCCTGGGATATGAAGCGTAACGCGTTGGCTCAATCGGGCCCTGCATATTAAGATCAAAAGCGCCAAAAACGATAACAACAATCAGTGGCAAAAGAGGAACTGTATCAGCAGTTCCGACAAGCAGTTTAAAAAACAGAGTTAAGTGGCAAAGGATAAGCACGGTTTACATTGTCATTTTGACCTATATAAAACCACTCGAA
>NZ_JADBQO010000096.1:0-211 GCF_014895875.1 Enterobacter cloacae complex sp. P12RS | reverse complement strand
ATTTTCCTGGCGTCCGAAAGAAGGATCCCAAGAAACGGTGGAGTCATTCTCGCTAAGTGTGAGAGTATTGCCTCACTTCAAAACGATTATGCAAGGATCCTTTTCCGAGGTTAAAGCTTGCGACTGTTGAGATCATTCCTTTTGAACCCAGCATGAAAACAGAACTATTAGAGAATGTGTTTTAACCCCGCAAAAAATCCACGCCAAAGCG
>NZ_JADBQO010000095.1:0-511 GCF_014895875.1 Enterobacter cloacae complex sp. P12RS | reverse complement strand
AAAAATAAACTCGTACAACACGAACGGATAGCTACAATGGCGGGTAAATTATTCGATAGAGCACCTGAGGATAATTTCTTATAGTTAGAATTGCCAATGATAAACGGTGGAATCTAATGACTTCAATCTGGTGTGATGCTTTAATTTAACTAAATCCCATGCAAAGGATAAAATGACAATCTTTGGTTATGTTGAAAAAGCATTAATTTTAGCAAAAAAGAGATATGCTAAGGTCAAAAATCAGGATCCTCACTCTCCGCTTTTACAAATGTACGACTCTATTGTACAACAATTATTATTTCTATGGGATTTAATTGAAGGCAAGGAAAAGGATAAAGCGAAATTATGGGAAATGACGTTCGGTATGTATGCGGTGAAGGAGTTCGATAACTCTGATGAGTTGTTTTTTGAAAGGTTGTCGGATGCCTGGTTTATTGTGGATCAAATCCGCCGAGGGTTAAAGGTTAGACTGCCGCATGAGGTTGATGCCAATTACAGAATGAAACAACAT
>NZ_JADBQO010000094.1:0-609 GCF_014895875.1 Enterobacter cloacae complex sp. P12RS | reverse complement strand
GTTTTGCAGGGATACTTACAACGTCACGCCCAGATCAGCAAATTCATCATTATCAGTTATGAATAATGCTCCAGAAGTCACTATCTTTCTACACTCTTACCCTTCGCAGATATCAGTTTGTCCAGTTTTAAGGAAAATGCTATCTATTCTTCGGTATACGAGTCTTTTTCATGGCGGCCAAGCCTCTCGGTAAATGGAAAAGGAACGGATACTCTAGTTTTTCCTGAAACTGGAGTATCCGATAAAATGTCATATGCGTAAAAATCAGGCATCCATGATCAAACTCCAGTAAAAAAAAGTTGAAAAATATCTGTTATTATGCGATTTTTACAACTGGTGTGTGGGCAGAATTTTGAATTGTGTTTCGCAATTCTTGATTTCAAGGGCAGAACTTCTCGCCTGCTATGATCCTCATAGCTTAATCTGCTTATAATGCTGTATAAGTGCGTAAGAGTGCCTGCACACCGCTATTCAAGGAGCAGCAATGACTACCCCCCTCGACAAATTAAACTCATGCAATTCCAAACCTGATTTTGCGAGACTTTTAGGTATAGACCCTGTATTTCTGACTCGGGTAGTTTATATTAGAAATACAGATAATCTTTATTC
>NZ_JADBQO010000093.1:0-201 GCF_014895875.1 Enterobacter cloacae complex sp. P12RS | reverse complement strand
GGGTGCGCGTGTACGGATGCGTCGCCTGCGGGAGCCGGTTCGCCGCCATCTCATCGACCTTTTCACCCTGATACATCACCAGCACGCGGTCGCAGTGCTCCGCCACCAGCGGAAGATCGTGGCTGATTAACAGCATCGCCATCTGGCGTTCTTCGCACTGCTGCACCAGCAGCTCGAGGATCTGATTGCGCAGGCGGGCGT
>NZ_JADBQO010000092.1:0-1947 GCF_014895875.1 Enterobacter cloacae complex sp. P12RS | reverse complement strand
ATCATATAGTCAAACATTCTATTCGATATAAATACCACAATCGAAGCTTTTTTCATTAGATTGTACAACAATTCTACCCCAATCATGCTCCCATTGAAATCCATATGGGGGATTGTTAATTTTGAGCTTAGGGCTTGAGGTTATTTCATTCTGAACCCATGATATCAAACGCTGCTGCTCATCCGATAAATTACTTAGACTAGCCCTTTTATCCCAATCCGCTAGAGTTTTATAAAAACTTCCATCCTTACTAGTAAGGAATATTAATGGAGAAAAAGAAAATACTGAAGGCCTCAGTTCCAATATGAAAACTTGATCTTTCCATTTAATATTATCGATAGCGAAATAAAAAGGACCTACTGTAGTAAACGGCGAGAAGAACTTGTAAAATGCGGAATTTTTAAAAGTATCAACATCTTTTAATTCGATGGGGTAGTTGTTGATTGCTACAAATCCAGTATGAACATCAAGTTTCATTTCTAACATATCTAAACCACTTTGTCTGGAAGTGACTACGTTAAATTCCAAACTATATATGCCCCATGATTAAATGACTTTGTCTCATATGAGACTGAAACCCGCTCCCACTCAAAGTTCCACCTAATGATGTCTGTTTTCGTGGTATCAGGAGTGTCCAGGTTTAGTGATTCTTTCAGCCAATCAGACAAGCTTTTCACTGATTCATTTAGCATGTTAATATTAGTTCGGGCATTCCAATCATTTAATAATTTATAGTATTGACTGTTTTTATCAACAAGATGAAGCATAAAAGGAAAACCATAGCACACAGGGCGTATAGTAACTTGAAATTCTCTTTCAAAAAACGCTAGTGAGTCAACAAGGTAGTGATTTGGTATGATTTTCTTTATAGCTCTCTGCTTTACTAATCCGTGGTATAAATCACACCTACAAAGGCCTTCTTCAGTATCAATTTTCAAAGGCAGACCATCAATATTTAGTTCACCTGTGATCGCTTTAAAATTTAATTCAATCATGTTGCCCTATTCTACTTTTGAATGCCGATCACGAGATTGTAACTAAATCAACTACAACATGATGGCATCCATATAAAGAAGCATTTCCGCGTACAGATTACAGGTGTTATATGCAAGGCTCACACTGCATTTTCCACTACGAAAATAAAATTCACCTGCATCAATTATTGCATTACGCCACACCGTTATAACCATTTCAATCTAATCTACATAACAATAAACCCTTATTGCCAATGGTGCAATAAATCAATCCACATTTCTTTTTCTCCTGAGATAAATTTAATGTTATCTCTATTTTCTTTTACATACTGCATGTACGTTTCATAAATAGCTCTTATAGTCACGGTTTTTTCAGAGCCAGAACCTTCAATCAAAGTCATTAGTTTTTCTAAATAAATTGATGAATCCACTCTTTCGTTGAAAAAAACCTTGAGATAATCGAGTACTTCATCATATGAATCGTAATTCATTATTCCTCCGGAAGAATATGAATTTTGTCGAAAGTAATTGTCCGTTTGTCTGCATGCATTTGTTCTACGCCACCGTTTTCATATTGCGGATAAGCATGCGTAAATTGTTCTAATGGTGCACCAATTTCATCTCCAAACGTTCTTGAATGCCTCTCTTGAGGAGTACCGTTTTCATAAAGTTGCAATGTATCAAACGTTCCTCTAATCCTTGCATCACTCCAAGAGACATCCGCTAGTAAAGTTGGCTCAACCTTATCGGGACCTTTTATCTGAAACGCATCACGAGTAGCTTTACCCGTTTCAAATTTTTCGAATCTAAAATACGTTACGGGCGCTTGTTTTGTTTCGAGAAGACCAGGAACCAATTTATCTAAACTGCCATCGTCATTCAAATATCGAACATAACGATAAGCAGTTGTTGGCATAGAATCAGGCAAGTTTCGTGCGGAAGGGAAAGATTACATCGTTAAAGATGGCGACGT
>NZ_JADBQO010000091.1:360-888 GCF_014895875.1 Enterobacter cloacae complex sp. P12RS | reverse complement strand
TCCCAGGATGAATTAATCAGGTTAAAACATAAAAATATCCCAGCTAGCAATAGACAGGTTAAATAAAATTAATTGGTTTGTTAATCTTGGTAAGGCGACGACACTCCCTGTGGTTCTCCAGGCTCAGTCCCTTAGCTTGTTTATAAAAAGCCTCAATAGTGATGAATTGGAGAGTGCCACCCTAGAGGCTGTTAATGAAATAACGGGTTATCTCGCAATAAAACACACTGAAAAATATCAATACTGAAACTCTTTGGTCAAAGAAGCGAAGAAAGTTGTGGAGATTGATATTATCCCAAAAATAATCTTCCCAGAGTCTGAGAAAATCTCAATGATTGAGAGCTTAAAATGGGATCTTGTCAATTACTTGCTTGAAGATGCGTATAGTTCTTTACTACGAGAACCGTTCTTTTTTAATGGATTGATTAATGTTTATGAAGCTAGTCATATGCCTTGTGGATGGTCAGGTATTTGGCCAGCGGGAAAACTAGTTATCTATTGATAGACTCGCAATAAAAAAATCCACGC
>NZ_JADBQO010000091.1:0-120 GCF_014895875.1 Enterobacter cloacae complex sp. P12RS | reverse complement strand
TCGGCCATGAACTCTTCACGATCGGCGTCGTCCAGCTCTGGGATATCGGGTTCAACCGCGGCGCAAACCGCACCACAACATAACCTCACAGATCGAAGGATCTGCTGAGAAGGTCACGCA
>NZ_JADBQO010000090.1:0-411 GCF_014895875.1 Enterobacter cloacae complex sp. P12RS | reverse complement strand
TATGCGCCGAATGCGCTGGGATGGGTGGATCCGTGGGGGTCAAAATGTGTTTTTTCTCAAAAAGATCGTATAACCAAAAGATGGGTGGATAGATTAACAGGGAAAAACCCCGCTGATGTTCATAATATTTTAACATCCAAAGGTTGGACGAGAACATATCCGCAAGCCAATAAACCCGGGGCTATCAAACATATTCAATATGTCAAAACAACAAAATCAGGTACTACGTACAAATTAGATTATCACCCCGGAGGGACTCCAGCTCAACCTAATATTCATGGTAATGGTTACTGGAAAGGTTATCGCGAAGTAGATGGTGCTGATGTAGTATATGGGAGAATTGGTCATGGAGAGTTTAAAAATTATGATTTAATAACCGATTCACCAGTTTATGTTGACGGGGTTTTACTT
>NZ_JADBQO010000009.1:0-349313 GCF_014895875.1 Enterobacter cloacae complex sp. P12RS | reverse complement strand
ACGGCAGAGACCGGGAAGGATGGTACCGTCACCGTCAGTCAGACCAGCCTGAAGGCCGGGGAGTTTCAGGTAAACGCGACCATTGGCGATAACTGGTTACACGCAAAATCTGTTCTGGTTAACTTTGTGCCAGGAAAGGTCAACCGGGTGACTTTTGTCGACGAGCCGGAAAGTGTTCAGGCGGACGGTGTCACTCATGCCACCTGGCAGATAGCGATGTTCGACAGCTTTAACAATCCAGTGCCAAATACGGCTGTAAACTGGATTTTCCCAGGGGCACTGGCGACAAAAATCGACAGCCAGAGCGATACAATGACCAACAACTCTGGGGGGGCTAAGCTGACGCTGCAAATGGGTACAGTAAAAGCGGAAAATCTGGTCGTGACCGCGAAATCGGAAAACAACGTTGAGGATTCCTCCTCGATTGCCCTGCCGCCGGTTGCAGGTAGCGTTGAACTTACGATGGCATCGACTGCACGCGTGGACGAACCTGTCACGCTCACGGTAACGGCAAAGGATAAAGGCGGAGTACTGATGCCTGGTGCTGTGGTCACGTTTAGTAGCAACCATCCGGACTGGATGGTGATAACGCCAGAAAGCGCAACAACGGGCAGCAACGGTGTAGCCACCGCCGTGGCTACCATCAGACCGGAAAAAGGGTTTGGTGCAATGGGAGGCTATACCCTCACAGCGAAAGTCAGCGAGTCAGTGAAGGATTCGAAAACGTTACAGCTCAGTGTAGGGCAAATTGATTACGCGAAGTCGAGTCTGACCCCCGTCAGTGACACGATGGTCGTTGGCAATCAGTTATCCATGCTGATAGCTATGAAGGATAAGTTTGGTAACCCTGTCAGTGGCCTGACGGGACGAATCGGCGCCGTGCTGGCCGATAGTCAGGGGAGAAACAATGGAGGATTGATCCATACTAACAGCGGGGGAATTGTTGAGACTGAAAAAGGAAACTATCCGTTCAATGTAAAAGGAACACGTGCTGATACCTATACTGTCACGCCTGTTGTAGACCGAGTTGAGTTAAGCGCGCTTAAAGCGACCGTTAAGGTGATGGCGCAAAAACCCTGGATCGCGGGTACGCCACAAATAGGCTACACCCTAACGATAGGCAAAGGTTCCGGGTTTAGTACGGCAACAGTCAACTGGAAGGTTAATGGCACAATCTACCGTTCGAGCGCCAATACCACGGTGGACAGCGCATCACTTGAGTTGACAGACACCACGCTGATAAACCAAAAGGTGAGCGTAGAAATTATCGATAGCCATAACCCATCAGTGCGGCTTGAATCAGATTCGGTCACGATTCGGGGTACACCTTCCGCGAGCGATGTGAAGATTAAGGGCGATCCAGTATATGGAAACCAAATCTCGGTGGACTATGTTTATCAAGCCAACGGCGGAGGCGATGAGAGCGGAACTCAGTATCAATGGTACTGGTCTCAGAACAGTTACGATAAATCTCCGACACCTATTCCTGGTGCAACCGGAAGAACGCTGAAGACCGATCGCGGTCAGTACGGGTTATATCTTTATGTCTCGGTCACGCCAAGGGGCAGCGCTGGCGGCTCAGGTGCTAAGGTATTTAACGACGGGTATTTCAGGGTTACAGATGCGGGTACACCTTCTGTCAGCCAACTTCATATTGAGAATGAAGCCCGGGTGGGTAATACAATTGAGGCCAGTTATATCTTCAATGCTAATGGCAGTGGTGAGGATAACTCGTTATATCAGTGGGCTTCATGGGATGAATTTAGCGGCCGTTATCGGAATTTAGACGGAGAGACCGGTAAAACGTTATACATAAAAGAAGCCTATGGATTTTTGAAAGATATCCGGGTAAGTGTTACCCCACGCGGTACTCTGGGGTCGCAAAGAACAGGCGGTACAGCCTATTCCGACCCGGTTAATATCGTCAAATAAACGCTACCAGTGTTAGCCATTAACACTTATATCAGTGTAGCGTAATTCACCTCTCGCAGGCTCCCGGAAACGGGACCTGCGGTTCGTTTTTCCCCCGGAAGGTCCCATCACAGGCCCTTTCCGCTTTGGCAAACTGTTCTGCATCATGGTTAAATAATTTGACGGCTAATGGGGGGAATGCCTGTGTTAGCGTGATGCTAATAAATACGGGAATTAAAAGTAATGCTGGATTCAGCATTTTGACAGGTGGGTTCGTTAATTCAATCTAAGGTAATGTTGTAAGCTGGGGTATGGGTTTTTCTGTGATCCTGTTAGCTGGTTCTTAACGAAAAAGAGGCTCGCATTCATGAAAAATGCTTATCCTGAAAAGCAAGCATCACTACTCATTGGTGATGCCGCCACGCAGTTATCTTTGCAGGGTATAAAAATTGATCATGTTTCGCTCAGTCATTACCTGAGTAAAAAACTTGAGTATGCCAGGCGTATTGATGATTGCTTGTATGCTGAGGTGATTGGTATTGCACTTGCAATGTTGAAGGAAAACGCCAGGCCAGTCGAACGGTTCTGTTATAACGATGAGGCGTGTCGCGATAAACCTGTCGCTTAAAAGCATGGCGTATTATTGCATTATCAGTCCTGCCTTTTGTTGCCTCGGGAAATTTTCACTTCTTCAGCAAAATCCAGAGCCTCTTTGTAATCAAAACGACGTGTCTTTGCGTTATGTCTGCCGGGTAACGGTGCCGGTATTTTCACGCCGAACAGCTTTCCTGTTGTCATCAGCGCATAAACTAATTCAGCCTCACTCACGTCGGCCATCTTTGCCATCATATTCGTCCTGATACAAAAACTTAATTTCACCTGCCTTCCTCCTTTTATAATGGTCAATAATATTGTCGAGATTGGGGAGCATAAAGTTCATGGCATCAATGGTGTCACGCCAGCCCGCCAGGGATTCATTTGCTTTTACATACCATGCGTGCTGCTCGCTTCGGGTGTGATGACCCGTGATCAAAACAAGCATGTCGGGTTTAATTCTTCTGATGAACTCCAGATACTTTACCAGATGCGTCTTCGTACCAAATGTGTCTGCATCAATAATGCAGAGCATTTTGTCTCGGGCGATAAAGTAATAGCGTGCTAATTCCGCAAGGCCCTTTTCGAATAAAAAAGAGTTCGTCCGCACACAAACCCGAATTTTTTCAGGAGTCTGTTTAATTGATTGATCCATCTTTTGTCTCGCTTATTATGGCACAAAGTATGAGATGGCTTTCAAGCCTACTCTTCCAGTCTGAATGCTGGCAAGGCAGTATATTCATTTCTCAGAATAAAATAAGGCAGAACGAGTTATGCGATTAATAAGAATTGTCTCTGCATCCGTGAGTTAAAAACAAATAAACGATGATTTTATTCAGAGTCATGTTTTACTGTCTGATACATTAAGATATGGTCACTGTTGTGCAAATTTGTACTTTTTTATATTTCTCAAAGAGGACATTTTCATGACAAAGACAGCCGTAGCATTAGCCATGCTTAGCGCTTTTTCAACGGCATCAGTATTTGCCAGTGATTATGCGCGTATGATTAACATTGAAAACCCTGACCATCTGAAAATCAGGGTTCAGAATGCTATTTATGAAGAGGGTTACGATAGCGATTTTATTCCTCATGTCTGGTTTGGTAACGAAGATAACGGCGTGATGAATATCATTGTCGATAATGGTGCGGTGCTGAACGAATCTATTGAAAAGGGCCTTAACTGCAACTATGCCATGATTGTCAGTAAAGACAACGGCGTCAACTTACAGGCAAACGGGAAAAACTGTCGTTATAAGAAAAAGAGTTACCGTTCCATTAACTCTCCGGTGATCACTATTATTAATGATTCATCTTTAACGCTTCGGCCCTATTTTTCCGTTAACGGGAATGACTTTTTTGCTGCCGCCAGCACGATCATCCCCAACGGGATCCGCATGTTCACCGGGGACAGTGGCGACTGGAAAAAACAGGGCGTTCGCCACGGGGATAACCTGAAAGTGAAATTTAGCTACACGCTGGCAGAGTCGGGTTCGCAAAAAGAGGTCGTCTGCCCGACTCTTGACACCTTAACGGAAAACCGACTTTATCGCCTTCAGGGCGGTGAGCAAAATGCGCTCTGCGTCCTTGAGAGTAATGAGATTCACATTAAAAACGATCGTATTGTTGCCGGATGGAACAAACCTCTGACTAAAGCAGAGCTGCTGCGACGGATCGAAGCCACCGCCGCAGACGATGACGTCATCATAGATATGCCAGATGACAAATACATGGCGCTCTTTACCCAGCCGGATGAATATAAAATCCCGCTGAAAGCAGGGGACGCAAAGGCGACCATTACCTTAGTGGTTAGCAAAGTTACTATTCCCGTCGCGCAGTAAAAAGGCCATCTATTAGCGAAGCGGGCAGGCAACATCTTACAGAGCCTGTTGCCTGCCCTATTCGTGCCGTTACGCCGGGCAGATCAGACTGCGTGACAGGGACATCAGGTCTCGCCACATCATTGCATTAGCGACCACAGGCCGCAGGCAGCGGGGCCTGCGGATCGCTCTCTACCTGAAATTTCCAGTCGTAATACGTTTTCGCTTTGGCAAACTGTTTTGGATCGTGACGAAAGCCGACTTTTTTCCGTGGCGTACCTTTTCCGAGACTGCGCACGCCAATCCAGCGTCCCTGAGGATCGAGGATCATCCCCCAGTTTTTACTCCCGGTTAGCGGGTCGGCGTAGTGCTGGCGCAGGTGATAAAGCGGTTTTCGCCCGCGTTTATCAATAAGCAGCTGTTCGAAACGCACGGGAAAACAGCCATCACCGTTGCCGCGGTAGGCCTGTATCGCCGCGCGGATTTGTTCGCCGCGAAATAAAAGCTCAGCCTCCTGCTGCGCCTGATAACGCATCTCCACCTCATCGCGGCTTTTCAGCAGCGACAACGCCAGCGTGGAGAGCGCAATCAGCAGCAGCAGATAGGTAAAACCTCCCTGTTGTTTAATCGAACGCATCGCGATGATCCTGACCGGGTTTAGGTGGCGTCTCGACGTCAATAATTTGCCCTTCGTCATCGGTCTTCGCCTCCCAGATATCGCGGCGGTTGGTGATGGGATCCAGCGGCATCTGGCGCAGATAACCGGCCTCGATCAGATCCTCCAGGCTGTATGGCCCCGCCAGACGATCGCGGCGGTAGTGATCGATCGCGCTGCGCAGCGCATGCAGGTTATGCTCGCGCACCACCTCTTTAGCTCTGTCCGCGTGCTGGAAAAAACGTGGAGCGACCAGGGTCATCAATGTCGCGATGATCGCCATCACCACCAGCAGCTCGATGAGCGTAAAACCTTTTTCACCATTGCGCATAGGGCACTCCATTCAGACCGCTGGCCGTACTGGTACTACTGACATCAAACACGTCTTTCCCGCCGCCGCTGAAATCGCCGGGTGGCTGCGTGGATGCGCGTAACCGCCAGGTCTCTTCATCATTTTTTCCCTCGCAATCGCACATCGGATCGCGCGGTATATGGCGCAGGAAGTAGATCATCGCGCCAGTGGGCGATGTCTTATCCCGGACGCCTTCCACCAGGCTTTTTAGTGTCGGCGGATATCCCGATTCGCTGGTTTTTTTCTCAATGATGCCGTCCACGCTTGCCTGGTGATAACGGTCAATGGCATCGCGTAGCGTGCGCAGCGACTCACGTAGCTGCGTCTCCTGCTGCCGCTGATGGTAGTTACGCATCAGCGGCGCAGCGGCAGCGGCAAGCGTGGCGAGTAGCGCCAGCGTGACGATCATTTCAATCAAGGTAAAACCGCGCTGGCGCTGCATTACGATGCTCCGTTTTCCGTCTCTGACTCATCGAGGATCGGTGGCGGCAGCGTGGCCGCCCGGTCAGGGAAATGGGCTGGCGGCGCTAGCGCCGGTGCGGTAAACCCGCTGCCCGGCTCGTCGCGCTGCAGGTCGCGCAGTTGAATGCTGTCGCCCGTTAAATCGTCGCTGCCCATCTCAATGGTACTGACGTGGCTTCCCGGTAAATCGAGGTTGCGCTCAATGGTCGGCGTAATTAACAGCACCACCTCCGTGCGCTCTTTGTTGTCGGAATTGCTGCTAAACAGGCGGCCCAGCCCCGGGATGTCACTTAATAATGGCGTTCCTTTTTGGGTCGTGGTTTCATCCTGCTTGATCAGCCCTGCCAGCATCTGGGTCTCGCCGTTCATACTGCTGAGCGTGGTATTGGCTTCGCGTTTCGTGGTGCGGTAATACTTTGCTCCGTTCTCACCGGGTTCTTCGGCGCCCAGGGCACTGAGCGTGAACTTCACCTCCATTGAGATATTGTCATCCATACTGACTTCCGGGGTGACTTCCAGCTTCAGGCCGACGTCCTGATAATCCACTTTCTGTTGCGAAATCCCGTCATTGACGGTTGTGGTCAGTACCGGGATCGTTTGACCAATATCAACCAGCGCTTTTTTATTGTTTTTCACCCGGATCCGCGGGTTGGCCAGCACTCTGGCGTTGCTCAACACCTTTTTCATGTCAATGGTCATATTGTCGATATCGACCATGATATTTTTGGCGCTCAGGTCGCCCAGCGGGATCCCGCTTCCCTTTAAATCACCTTCTTTACTTTTCGCAAAACCCGCACTGATGGTTTGCGGCAGCTTCACGCCAAGCGCTTCGAGATCGTTGGTGTTTACTTCCAGCACTTCAACGGCCAGCGTGACCTCCGCTTCAGGCCGGTCGAGCGTCACTAACAGGCGCTCCGCTTTTTCCACGTTCTCTTTTGGCCCGCGCAGGGTGACGGAGTTGGTTCGCTCATCAACGTGCACATCCTTCAGCTTGACCATATTGCGCAGGGCGACGTTGACCTCTTTTGCTTTCGCATAACCCAGGAAGATGGTTTTGACGACCACGTCGCGATAGATCTTCTCTTTTTGCGCGGTGGCGGGGTAGATCAGCAATGTATTGCTGTTCAGCACCTTCTTCCGCAGGTTATTCGACAACAGCAGCACGTTGATAGCATCTTCCGCAGTGGTGCGTTTGGCTATCAGGCTGCCGGTTGTGCTGGAGGAAATATCTTTGTCAAAAATGATATTGACCCCGGTCATCTGGCTGATGGTGTTAAAGATGGCCATCAGGCTGTGCTCGCGAAAATTAAGCGCTATCGTTTTTTGCAGTTCCCGGTTCAGACGCTGCTCCGGCTGGTTGATCCGCGACACCTCACGCATCAGGTGATCGCGCAGCGCGCGCGCCTGGGGCCAGTTGGGATCTTCTTCCAGTACCTGCTGGATTTTGTGCAGCGCGCGTGCCGGGTCGCGGGTGCTGTTAGCCACCGCCTCCTTATACAATGCGTCCAGCGCTCTACGGGCATCGAGTTTGCGTAAGCCCTGCAGGGCGCGCAGGTTGCCGGGCTCATAGGTAAGCGCATCGCGCCACATTTGCGTCGCCAGGGTGTAATTGTTCTGACGCACCGCGAGATCGGCATTTTTCAGGTAGTCATTGACCAGCTTTTTGCTGATGTCAGCCTGCTCGGCGCGAAGCGCAATATCCTGTGGGCTGGCGATGCGCTGTTGGTCTATCTCCTTAAGCCGCTTAACCAGCACCTGCGGCGAGGCGGTCACTGATTCCCGGACCGGAGGCGCCGCACGTTGTGCACAGCCGCTCAGTAGCGCGCATGACAACAAAAAAGTGAGAGCAATAGTTTTTTTCATGATTAATGTGTCGGTTCCGATTGCAGCTCATCCAGTTCCAGCCGCTGCTGGCTATGGGTGGGCTGCCATTCAAACAGGAGGTGGTCGTTCGCCACCGCTTTTAAAATCCAGTTGTTGACCGGCGAACTGCCGATCCAGATCCTGCCGTCCGCCCTGCAGCGCTCGCAGACCGGCCAGGTCTCTTTGCCATCCGTCAGCACAACGATCCTTTGACGGTTTTCCCACCAGGCACCGAGGAGCTGAAGCGGTAGCGGCGGTGCGGTTGGTGTCGCCTCTTCAGGCCGATCGTTTTCCGGCGGCTTTTCTGCTGCGTCTTGTGCCCTGCTATGTGGCGTTGAAAAGAGATCGATGCGCGTTGCGTGAGCCGTCTCCGGCTTTGCTGGCGCGGGGCGCGGGCGTGAGACCGGCTGCGCCTCAAGCGGCGCTTGCGATATCTCGTCATCGGCAAACTGGCTCCAGAAAACAGCACCGGCGGTCAGCACCAGCGCCAGCTGTAAATAGCGCGGCAGTTTCATGGCGACTCCTTCAACAGGCGAAGCTGCACGGTGGCGCTGAGCTGGCTTTCCGATGGCCCGGCGCGCCGCAGGCTTAGCTGCTCAATGCGTAACGGCAAAGTGCGGCTGAGCGTTTCCAGGGCGTCCATCAGCGGCAGATATTCACCGCGCAGCGGAATATCCAGCCGTAGCGCGGTTTTGCCGTCGTCGTTTTCCAGCTGATAGCGGCTGGCGTCGACCTTCATTCCTCGGCTCCTGAACTGCTCAAAAATGAGCCTGACCTGCTGATATTCTCCGAGGCTGATGCGGCTTTGCAGTTCCGGCTGCTGTTTATCCAGCGGCAGCGCGGTTTGTAGCTGCGCCTGGATCCGGGCAAGGTTCTCCTGCAAATGGATGGTATGCGGCCGCACGCCGCCAAGCCATAACAGCAGCAGTCCTGCGGGCAGCCCGGCGAGCACGAGCGGAACCGTTCCGATGCGCCCGGCAAATAACGCCGCCTGCCAGCGCAGCACGGCGGGTTTATTCTGAAGCCGCATGGTGCGCCTCCGTCGTCACCTTGACGTCGAGTACCGCGTTAATCGGCCAGGCAGGATCGCCCTGCGCCGACTGGCGATGGTTCTCAAGCACCACATGCGCCGGCAACTGCTGTAGCCGCTCGCTAAAGGCGAGCAGGGCGTCAAGATTGCCTGCATTCACCGTAAGCCGCGCATCGCCTTTACTGGCAATGACGTCAATATTCAGGAGCGCAATATCAGGCGTCAGTACGCTGCCGATGTTGTCCAGCAGCTTGATGGCCGGCGGGACGGCCTGCAGTTGCTGAGCCTGGCGCAACCGGCGCTGCTCCGCTTCACGCAGCTTGCGCAGCACCTGCTGCCGTTGGGCGAGCTGCTGCTGTACCTGCGACGTCTCCAGCTCAAGGCGCTGGTGCTCAAACAGGCCATACATCACGGCACCGGTGAGCGGTAAGCAGAGGAGTCCGGTTAACAGCAGCGTGCGTGCGGCCCACGGGGAACTACGCGTAAACAGCGGCGTCATGAGGACTCTCCTGTAGCGCGACTTCCTGGTGATGCTCACCGTCGGTATGAATGACGTAGCCAGGACAGTCCTGCATTCCGCTTAGCCGGGCGATAACCCGCAGCTGGGCGTCCATCTCCTGCTGTGGCAGGGTGAGTGTCCAGACGTCGCGCCAGCTGTGGTGCTGACGGCTGGCAATCCGGCTATGGTGGGGGCTCATCGCCACAAACAGGCCGTTTTCCGGCAGGGCGCGGGCGAAGTGGCTAAACAGCTTTTGAAACGGCGTGACAACACCGCGAAACCGCAGCCGCTCCCGACGCGCCAGCGCGACAAGCAGGTGCCAGCATGGTTGCTTCAGGCACGCGGCCAGCGCTGACTGCTGCCAGTTAAGGGTCTCGAAGCGCACCTGCCAGTCGACGGGCGGACTCGCGCGAAGAATCGCCTGCTGTCGGGCGAGCTGGAGCAGTTCCTGCGGTGTGGTCACGCCGTCATGCCAGGGCTGAATTAAAAACGTCAGATCGTCGGTATCGAGGTGAAACTCCACCGCATCACGCCACGGTAAGACGGAAGGGCGCAGGCGCAGCAGCGTTTCGAGCGCGGCTTCAAGAGACTCATCTGGCCGGCGTTCATGGGTGGCGAGAACCACGTTGTTGCGGCGCAACCGCACGGCATGAGGCCAGATGTCGCACTGCCAGGTGTTAGTGAGTGATAACACGGTTCACCTCCTCCCAGGTGGTTTTGCCTTCGACCACGGCGCGCAGCGCGATGGTCGAGAGCGGAACAAAACCGTCATTCAGCGCCACTTCCTTTAGCTTGCGCCGGGGCGATCGCGCCAGCATTGCCTCTTTCATCGCATCGCTGAAATGCAGCACTTCCGCCAGCGCCAGCCTGCCGCGAAAACCGCTGTCGCGGCAGGTATCGCAGCCTCGCCCTCGACGCCAGCGGGGCGTGAGCTGCTGCAGCGGTCCGGATTGCCACGCCGCGAGAAGGTCATCTGTGGGCGTGGTGTCATCAATACAGTCCGGGCAAATCTGGCGCACCAGCCGTTGCGCCACGACGCCGTTAAGGGCGGTGATCAGGCTGGCGGGCTCTACCTGCATATATAAAAAACGTTCCAGTACGCTAAAGACGTCATTGGCGTGAACCGAGGAGAGCACCACGTGGCCGGTGAGCGCCGCCTGCACGGCAATGCCGGCGGTTTCACCGTCGCGGATCTCACCCACCAGGATGATGTCCGGGTCGTGACGCAAAATGGCGCGCAGGCCGCGGGCGAAGGTGAGCCCTTTTTTATCGTTGACCGGAATTTGCAGCACGCTGTTGAGCTGGTACTCCACGGGATCTTCAATGGTGATAATTTTGCATTCACCGCTGTTGAGTTCGCTGAGTGCTGAATAGAGAGTGGTGGATTTCCCGCTCCCCGTTGGCCCGGTGACGAGCACCATACCGTGGGGCAGATGGGTTAACTGGCGAATCGCGCTCAGCGTGTGCTCATCAAAGCCGAGCGTCTCCAGGCGCAGGTTTTGATCGTGAGATTTATCCAGCACGCGCAGTACGGCATCCTCGCCATAGACGCCCGGCATGATGGACACGCGAAAATCAACAGGACGCTGGAGAATCAACGCCTTAAAGCGCCCGTCCTGAGGCGTGCGTCGTTCGGAAATGTCCATGCAGCTTAATACTTTGAGACGGGAGATCACCTGCTCCGCTTGCTGAAGCCCGGCGCAGTGGCGAATGCTGTGCAGAACGCCATCGATGCGGTACTTCACCATCAACCCATCCGCGACGGCGCAAAGATGAATATCGCTGGCGCGGCTCTGCAGGGCATCAAACAGCGTGGCGTTAACCAGCTTAATGACGGCGTGGGGTTCACTGGCGATGGCTGCTGGGGTGATCTCCAGCCACCGGGCCTCTTTATTCTCTTCACTCTGCTGCTGCTCCAGCTGATCGAGCGTGCGCTGCTGTTTTGCCAGTTCATCAAGGCGGGCATTAAGCTGAGAGAGCGGGGCGAGCGCGGGGAGCGCATTCACGTTATAGGCCCACTGGCGCAGGGCCAGTGAAAACGGATCGCCCAGCGCAACGTGGAGCTGACCGTTAACGCGCAGCGGCAATGCTCGCTGGCTGAGCGATTCGGTCAGCGGCACGGCTTCGAAATCCTCTTCGCTGTCGGCGAGCTGTGTGGGTGAGAGCGGCGTGAGCCCCAGGGAACCGGCGGCTTCTTCTAACGCGCCGGGGAAACTGTCCAGCAGTTCCGCCAGCGCCTGACAGCGCTGCTCGTCTGGCAGGTCGAAAAGGGGTTCTACAGACGGTGAGTGAGACATTATTGCAATCCTCCTGCCAGTTCAAAAATGGGCATGTACAGTAAAAACACGACGAGCCCAACGATGCCGCCAACGACCATCATCAGAATCGGTTCAAAAATTTTGCTAAAGGTTTCAATCGCGCGTTCCAGCGATTCATCATAAAAAGCGGCGATCCGCTCGCACATGGCAGGCAGTTCGCCGCTGCGCTCGCCGACCTGCAGCAGGCGGCTGGCGACAGGAGTCGTCATCTGCTGGGCTTCCAGCATGCGGGAGAGCGACTCGCCGGCGGCGACGTCGCGGATAACCTGTTCAACCTGCTGACGATGCGTGGCGGGCAGGATCTCCCGGCTCAGCATTAGCGCATCTGGCGCGGGAAGGCCGCCCTGCAGCAGCAGGCCCAGCGTGCGGTAAAAACGCACCAGCACAGAAAGCTGGTGCTGCTGGCGTAAGGCGGGAATGCGCAGCAACAAACCGAGCGCGCGCTGGCGCAGGCGCGGGCTGCGCACCGCCATCACGATGCCTGCGACCGCTGCCGCGCAACCGGCCAGCAGCAGCGAGCCATGGGTTTGCGTCAGGCGTCCCCACCAGAGGATAAGCTGTGCGCTGGCGGACGGGTTCTTCATCCCGTCAAACACCACGGAAAAACGCGGAATAATAAAGCCGAGCAGAAAGAACAGAATTATCCCGCCGGCGGCAATGACAATCGTCGGATAGAGCAGGGTTGATTTAATCCGCTTGCGCAGAATTTCCATTCTTGATTCGTAAAACTGAAAACGCTTTAGCGCTTCGGGTAAGTGTCCGGTTTGCTCAGAAGAGGCAACGGTGTTAATCAGCAGAGGCGGAAACAGTGCTGGTAACGCCATCATCGCCTGGGAGAGTTGCGCTCCTTCGTAGAGCTTTTTAATCAGCGTATCCAGAACCAGCGAGGTGCCGCCGTCGCGGCTGCTTTCGCGCAGTGCTTCGACGGCCTCGACCACGACCAGCCCGGCTTCCAGCAGAGCGATAAGCTCCTGCAAGAACAGATTCAGTGGAAAGCGTTTCTCCTTGCGGGCGGGGCGTTCCTGTACCTGCAAAACGATGCCGCCGCCGGCAATAATGCGGGCGCTGGCATCATCAGGCGACGCGGCAAGTACGGTCTGACTGACGCGTTTCCCCCCCTGGAGGATGGTGACGGTATATGGTTTCATTTTGGCGACAGTGTATGGCTCTGCCTTTTAAGGCGGGCATAATGCGGAGCCACTTTTTTTATGTATTGTTGACGAAGCGCGCGGCGCTGGGGGGTATTTGCCGTTCCGGCGTTATACGCTCCCACCGCGTCCCAGGTATAACCAAAGCGCTGGATTTGACCTGCCAGGATCCAGGCGCCGGTCATGACACTTTGGCAAGGGTCGGTTAGCAGATCTTTTTGACTAATACGAAATTTACGCAGCGCATCGAAGTGAATGCTATTGATCTGCATCAGACCGACATCCATTGAGCCATCACGATTTTTGTTGATGGCCCGGGTATTACCGTTGGATTCCACTATCGCTATCGCCTGTAATAGCTCTGGCTCAATGCCGTAACGTTCTCCCGCCAGTTGCCAGCAATCGGCCCGGCAGGAAAATACGCTGAAGATAAACAGCGAATATATGGACAGGCGCAGCATAGTCAGAACCCGTAAGTGACAGGCTTACCGTCTTTACCGCCGGCGGTTATTTCGACTTCATTAATGGCGTCTTTTGTCCGGGCGGGGTTATGCCACTGGTACGGATTGCCCCAGGGGTCTAACGGCACATGCTGGCTAAGATAAGGGCCATTCCAGTTTTGCGCGTTGGAAGGCTTTTCAGTCAGCGCTTTCAGACCTTGTGTTTCAGTTGGATAACTGCCGGTGTCGAGGCGATATTGCCCGAGTGCCTCAGCAAGCGAGCGCATCTGGCGCATGGCGGTTTTCTCCTTAGCCGAGTCGACATTTGAGAAGACTTTTGGCCCGACAAATCCTGCCAGCAGCGCAATAATCATCAGCACGACCAGCAGTTCAAGCAGGGTGAAACCACCCTGTTTTCGCATCACGTTTGTTGCATATTTCATTGAGAGCGTTCCTAGTTGGATAATAGTTGTGATTAATTCCTGAATTTTCCCTGATAAAAGAGCGGGAACACAGGTATGCCATCTTTTTTAATTGGTGAAGATGGGAAAATTAAATAAAGAAGCGTCTTACAGGATGCGAGAATTCTCCCGCGCTGTCGTTGAAGTATTTATTATAAATGCGAGAGATATTTCTTATTTAATGCGGAGGGTTTCCTGATTCACCACTCTATTATCCCCAACGATCTCGGCGCTAAAAAAAAAGACAATTTGCGAGGTAATCCACAGGACTATCATCACAAAGCAATAAGGAACTTTGATGAAAAAACTTACATTATCTCTGTTAATTGGTAGCGCACTAATGGCGCAGTCGGCTTTCGCGGCGCAGGCACCGCGAGCGGTCACCTATCTGACCTCCTGGGGCGTTCCGGTCGAGTCCGTTGAGGATATGAAAGAGGTGAAAGCGGATACGTTCCTGCTTTCATTTGGTGGCTGGGATGCAAGCGGTAAGCTGTCCAGTTCCGATAATATTGTTGCAGTACCACAATATGATCCCTGGTACATTAATGCGCCAGCCTATGTCGTGTGGAGTCAGCTGAAGCTGGCGCACCCGGAGAAAAAAATGATGCTGGCGCTCGGCGGCGAGACGTACTCCGCGATGTGGTCTTATCTGAATAACGCGCAAACGCGAGAAACGCTGGCGCAGAATCTGGTGAATCTGCTGAATACCAACTTCCCGGTATATAAAAAGAACCTGAAGCCGGAAGAGATGGTTGGCGAATGCCTGAGCGCCGACTGGCAAGGCAAATGTAATATGGCGAACTACCAGAAGGCGGGTACCGTTCAGCTTGACGGCATCGATTTTGACTTTGAAAAGCCCGATCGCGTCACGCCAGAGGAAAATGCAAACCTGCTGGATCTGGCTGAACGGGTTCGTAGCAAGCTCAATGCGTCCGGCAGCAAAAAGCTGCTGAGCCTGACCACCTATCACGTTGGTGCTGACCCGGAGAACTGCGCCAACAGCGCGGTAACCGAGAATTGTTCCTTCGTTGAGGCGGCTCGCTCTTCACACCATGGCGAAGTTCTGCCGCTGCTGACGCAGGGGAAAAACGTTTTCGATTTCTTCAACGTCATGGCCTATGACGCCGGCCCACGCTTTAAGTATGACGTGGCGATGGCTAACTACGCCCGGGCGGTGGGTGATAAGAGCAAAATCGTTCTCGGTCAGACCATCAACTCCCAGTGGGGGCCAGAAGGTCGCTTTGTTGAAAACCGACAGAACAACGTAAACCGTGCGGGCTGGCAGGCGGAAAACGGCTATGGTGGGTTCTTTATCTGGACGTTGGGTTCAAACGATCAGCAGCTGTCCATCCCGCAGCAGGTTGACTATTTCAATGAAATGAAAGAGCGCGCGGACCTGATGTCGCCTGAACGCCCTCAGGACACCGTCGCGCCAACTGCGCCAGCAGGACTGAAGGTGCTGAACAATGGCTTGACTATCTCCCTTGCCTGGCAGCCCTCCACCGATGACCGTGGCGTAGTGGGATATGACATCTACCGTAATGACATCAAAGTCGGGTCTTCAACGGACACCCAGTGGACCGATAATGCAGTAGAGACCGGCGGTGTGGTGTACCACTACAGCGTGAAAGCACGTGATGCAGCGAATAATATCTCTGAAAGCAGCAACGTGGTTAAGGTAGAAACCGTACAGGTCGAAGAGGGACGTCCTGACGCGCCAGGCGGCCTGGCCCTGGTTTCTTCGACGGAAAACAGCCTGACGGTGAAATGGAATGCGGTAGACAACGCGGTGAAATACCACGTACTACGCGATGGGGCGGAGTTACTCACCGTAAGCGGAACGCAGATCTTCGACAGCGGCCTGCGCGCGGGAACAACCTACAGCTACCAGGTGATCGCCGAAAATGCCAAAGGTCATCAGTCTCTCGCCAGTACACCTCTTAAAGCCACGACGAAAGAGGGGTCTGTAACGCCTGAGCCGGAAGGCGAGTGGAAAGTCGGTACGCGCTATAAGACTGGAGAAATTGTCACGTATAACGGCACACAGTATCGCTGCGTGCAGGGGCATACCTCTCAGTCTGACTGGGCGCCGACTGCGGCTGCGACGCTTTGGCAGCCTGTTCCTTAATCTTTCGCGGCCCTCGCAAGGGGGCCATTTTCAGGCGTAAGCACGCCTTATTTATTACTTTTTGTTAACTTATTATTATCATTTATAGTGCAAAAAATTAACAATGGCACTATTGTAGTGCGCTATTTGCACTGTTTTTGTGCGTTTCATGTTCTTTTCTGGCCTTTATCGTCTCAGGATGCCGCTTGCATCTGTAACAATACGTTGCTGTAACCCCTTCATTTACTACCGCTTTTTTAAATCTCTTTTGAACCATTAAAAAATTGGTTCGTTTATTGCTTAATCATTAGCACGATAAGTAGCACGCCATATCAATAACTTATCGTTCATAAAAAGAAAATAATGATGATAGTGAGCGAACCAATATGGAAAAACCGTCACGGTTTCTGGCCAATTCCAGCACCGCGCTTGAGCAACTGCGCGGGCTAATCAACCAGCATGAGTCAACACCAGGCACTCCGCTGCCCACGGAACGTGAGCTGTCGGAAACACTCGGCGTAGGACGACGCGAAGTGCGTCGCGCGCTGGACGTGCTGGAAGAAGAAGGGCGGATCTGGCGTAAACAGGGCAAAGGCACCTTTATTGGTCCGGCTGCCCCTGTTGAACCGCTGGCCCTTCAGGGATTGGTTCAGCAGACCAATCTGCTGGAAGTGATGGAAGCTCGTATACAGATCGAACCCGGCTTAGCCCGGCTTGCGGCACTGCGTGCCACCAGGGAAAACCTCGCGCTCATGCAGCGCATGCTGGAACGCATCGACAAGGTCAGCCCGGATGACCGCGATCTCAATGAACTCTGGGATAGCGCCTTTCACCGCGCCATTGCCGAGGCGGCGGGCAATCGCCTGATGCTCGGCCTGTTTGACGCCATTGACGCCGTGCGGCGCGAACCCGGCTGGCAGCATCTGCGTGAATTAGCCCGCACGCCCGAACGTGTCGACAGCTACAACGACCACCATCACAAGATCATGTCCGCGATTATCCATCGCCAGCCTAATGAAGCAGCGGCCGCCATGCGCGAACACCTGCTCAGCCTGCAAAACGCCCTGATTCAGGCGATCCACCTTGAGGACGATTTCACGCTATGACGACGATCCCGTTTAAGGACTCCACGCCTGTACTCCGGCTGAATAATCTCAACGTTAAGTTTTCCGGCTCGCCGGTCAGCGTCCTGGACGGCATTTCCCTGACGGTCAAAGCGGGCGAAACGCTGGCGCTGGTGGGGGAGTCCGGCTGCGGGAAAAGTATCACCTCACTGGCGCTGATGGGTTTACTGCCCGCCAGCGCGCAGATTGTCAGCGGCGAGATGCAGTTTCGCCGCCACGACCTGCGCAAGCTCTCGCCGCGGGAGTATGCCGATCTGCGCGGGAGCGAGCTGGCGATGATTTTCCAGGAGCCGATGACCTCGCTTAATCCGGCCTTCACGTTAGGCGATCAGCTCAGTGAAGCGGTCATGCGTCATCAGAACGTTACGCGCCCGGAGGCGATGAAGGTCGCGCTGCAGATCCTTGAAAAGGTGCAGATCCCGGCGGCGGAGATGCGCCTCAAGGCGTATCCGCACCAGCTTTCCGGCGGCATGCGCCAGCGCGTGATGATTGCCATGGCGCTGATCAACCACCCTAAACTGCTGATTGCCGATGAACCGACCACCGCGCTCGACGTCACCATCCAGGCACAAATCCTGACCCTGCTGAACACTCTAAAAGAGGAAACCGGCACGGCGGTGCTGATGATCACCCACGATTTGGGCGTGGTGGCCGAAGTCGCCCAGCAGGTGGCGGTGATGTACGCCGGGCAGGTGGTGGAGCAGGGGAGCGTTGAGGCAATATTCGCTGACCCGCAGCACCCGTACACCATCGGCCTGATGGGCTCGATCCCTTCGCTGGGCGCACGCAAAGGCCAGCTCTCCACCATTCCCGGATCGGTCCCGCTGCCGGAGTCCATGCCGAAAGGCTGCCGTTTCGCGACGCGCTGCCCGTTTGCGCAGTCGCGCTGTCATGATGAAAAACCGCAGCTCACCACGCTCGGCGCGGGCCATCAGGTCGCCTGCTTCCGCGTGCCGCTCGAACACCACATTGCCCTGGGAGAGACCGCATGACCACGCCCATTCTTGAAGCCCGGGACCTCAGCAAGCTTTTCCCCGGTCCGAAAAAACTCTTTTCCCCGGCCCGGTTTGTCACAGCGGTCGATCGCGTTTCGCTTGCCGTGATGCCGGGCGAAACGCTGGCGATTGTCGGCGAGTCCGGTTCCGGGAAATCCACCCTTGGCCGTCTGCTGCTGCGTCTGCTGGCCGCCAGCGAAGGACGCGTGTTTTATCAGGGGGAGGAGATTACCCACGCCACAGGCGCCCGTCTGAACCAGCTCCGGCGCGAACTGCAGATTATTTTTCAGGATCCTTTTGCCTCGCTGAACCCGCGCATGACGGTGGAGCAAATCGTCGGTGAGCCGCTGTGGCTGCACCAGAACATGAAGAAAGCGGATCGTCAGTACCGCGTCGCGGAGCTGCTCAAGACCGTTGGCCTGCCTGCCGCCTGGGCCGGGCGCTATCCGCACGAGTTTTCCGGCGGGCAGCGCCAGCGTATCGGCATTGCCCGCGCGCTGGCTTCGGGGCCAAAGCTGCTGCTGGGCGACGAGCCGGTTTCCGCGCTGGATGTGTCGGTGCAGGCGCAGGTGGTTAATTTGCTGGAGAGCCTGAAGCACCAGCTGGGGCTGACGATGGTGATCGTCGCCCACGGTCTGGCGGTGATTCGCCACATGAGCGACCGCGTGGCGGTGATGTACCTTGGGCAGATCGTTGAGCTTGCCACCGTCGACGAGATCTTTGACGCACCGCTGCACCCTTACACCCAGGCGCTGATCGCCTCGGCGCCGCAGATGCAGCCGGGTATTGAGCGCGACGCGCCGCTGCTGCAGGGGGATCTGCCGAACCCGGCTGACCCGCCGTCGGGCTGTCGCTTCCACACCCGCTGCCCGTACGTCACCGACGAATGCCGCCAGGTCGAGCCGATTAATCAGGTGCTCGACGGCGGGCGTCAGGTTGCCTGCCACCGCTGGCAGGAAATTAACCGCGATCGCAGCGTTATCCAGATCGCACCGCCATCCGCAGCCTTTCTGCGCCGCCGCGCGCTGTTTGAACACGCGGCCACTCACTCCTCCCTTCCTTCAAGGAACTCATGATAATGACAATGCGTAATTCTCTTTTGACCGTACTGGGAAGTGTTATGTTGCTTGGCGCGGCGCTGCCCGCCCATTCTGAAAGCGTGCTGCGAATCGGTCTGGGAGCAGACCCGGACATGCTTGACCCGCACCTGGCGCGCACCTACTATGGCCGCTTCGTGTTTGCCTCACTGTGCGACAGGCTGGTGGACGTCGACGAGCATCTGAAGGTCGTGCCAGGTCTCGCGAAATCGTGGGCCTGGAGCGCCGACGGCAAAACGCTGACCATGGATCTGCGCGAAGGCGTGACCTTCCATGACGGAGAGAAATTCGATGCCGCCGCCGCGAAATACAACCTGGACCGCGCCCTGACCCTCAAAGGCTCCCTGCGGAAAAGCGAGATCTCCTCCGTGGAATCGGTAGAGGTCACCGGCCCGATGCAGATAGCGCTGCACCTGAAAACGCCAGACGCCGCGCTGCTGATGCAGCTTACCGACCGCGCGGGCGCGATGATGGCACCCGAGGCCGCGAAAAAGCCTGACTTTGCCGCCCATCCGGTCTGTTCCGGCCCGTACAAGTTCGACAGCCGCGTGTCGCAGGACCGCATCGTTCTGACCCGCTTCGACAACTACTGGAACAAAGGCGCCTACCACTTCGACAAAATTATCTATCTGCCGATCCCGGATGCCTCCGTGCGCCTCGCGAACCTGCGCGCGGGCGATCTTGATCTGACCGAAGGCATCGCCGCCAGCGACGTCAAAACCGTCGAAGCCGACAGCAAGCTGGCGCTGGCGAAGGTCACCGGCCTGGGCTATCAGGGGATCACCTTCAATATTAACAACGGCAAGGTCCCGGCGAACGATCCGTTCAAAGATGCCCGCGTGCGCGAGGCGTTTTCTCAGGCCATCGACCGTGAAGCGTTAAACCAGGTGGTCTTCGAAGGCCTCTACACCCCGGCAAACCAGGCGTTTTCGACGGTGAGCCCGTATCACGTGAATCTGCCGGTTCCGCCGCGCGACGTTGATAAAGCCAAAGCGCTGCTCAAAGCGGCAGGCATCACCACGCCGCTGACCGTCAACCTGCTGGTGCCGAACAACCCAACCTCGCAGCAGGTGGGTCAGGTATTGCAGGCGATGGTCGCCGAGGCCGGCTTCACGCTGAACCTGCAGATGACCGAATTTGCCACGCTGCTGGATCGCCAGCAGAGCGGTGATTATCAGATGAGCTTCTCCGGCTGGTCGGGTCGCCCGGATCCGGACGGCAGCATCTACGGCTTTATCCACAGCAAAGGCACGCTTAACGATGGCCGTTACAGCAACGCGCAGGTCGATGAGTGGCTGACGCAGGCGCGCCAGAGCACCGACCAGGCCGCACGCCAGCCGCTGTATGACAAGGTGGTGAAGCAGCTGCAAACCGATATGCCGATTGCCTACCTCTACTTCGAGCCGCGCATTTTTGGCCTGAACAAGCGCGTGCAGGGCTTTAAGCCTTACCCGGACGGCATCGTGCGTCTGGCGGGTTTGACGCTGGCCAAATAAACGTCCTGAGGAGAACCCATGCTGGAACTGATTTGCAAACGTCTGCTGCTGGCCGTCCCGACGCTACTGCTGGTGAGCATGATGGTGTTCGGGCTGCAAAAGCTGCTGCCCGGCGACCCGCTGATTGCGATGGCCGGTGAGGAACGCGATCCGGCGGTTATCGCCCAGCTGCGCGCGGAGCTGAACCTGGATGCGCCGATCCCGGTTCAGTATTTCCACTGGCTGACGCGGGCGCTACAGGGCGATCTGGGCGTCTCCTTGCGCACGCACGAGCCGGTGACCGAGCTTATCGCCAGCAAGCTGCCGGTTACGCTGGAGCTGTCGCTGCTGGCGATGATTATTGCGCTGGTGTTTGGCATCAGCATGGGGATCCTTGCGGCGGTGAATAAAAACAGCTGGGTCGATCACGGGGCGAACTTCGTGGCGATCTCAGGGATCTCTATTCCCCACTTCTGGCTGGGGATCCTGCTGATTCTGGTCTTCTCGGTGAACCTGCAGTGGCTGCCCGCGTCCGGCTACGTGCCGTTCAGTGAAGATCCGCTTCAGAACCTGCGCACGCTGCTGCTGCCCGCGTCCGTGCTCGGAACCGGGCTGGCGGCGACGCTGATGCGCCATACCCGCGCGTCGATGATTGCGGTGCTGAAAGCGGATTATATCCGTACCGCACGCGCCAAGGGGCTGCTGCCGAAGGCGGTCATTCTAAAGCACGCGTTTCGCAACGCGCTGGTACCGGTGATCACCCTCACCACGCTGCTGTTCGGCGAGCTGCTGGGCGGCGCGGTGCTGACTGAGCAGGTGTTCACCATTCCGGGCTTTGGCAAGATGATCGTCGACTCGGTGTTCAACCGTGACTACGCGGTGGTGCAGGGCGTGGTGCTGATCGTGGCGATCGGCTTCCTGCTGCTCAACCTGCTGGCCGACGTGCTTTACGTCCTTATCAACCCGAAAATGCGAGGTTAACGATGGCGGAACTGACGACGCAAACCGTAGCCCCCGCGCTGCCGCGCGCGCAGAACCGGGTGCTGAAGAAATTCCTTGCCAATAAAAGCGCGGTGATTGGCGCGCTTGTGGTGGGTTTCTTTGTGCTGGTGGCGCTGCTGGCGCCGTGGATCGCCCCGTTTGACCCGGTTAAAGCCAACTTCCTCGCGGTGCGCAAAGCGCCGTCAGCGATGTACTGGTTCGGCACCGACGAGCTGGGGCGCGACATTTTGTCCCGCATTATCTGGGGAGCGCGAACCTCGCTGATGGCGGGCTGTATGTCGGTGGTTATCGCGGTGGTCATCGGCGTGCCGCTGGGGCTGGTGGCGGGCTACTTCCAGAAGATGTGGGACGGCGTCATCTCGCGCTTTATCGAGGCGCTGCTGGCCTGTCCGTTCCTGATCATGGCGATCGCGCTGGGGGCATTTTTAGGCCCGAGCCTGACCAATGCGATGATCGCCATCGGTCTTTCGGCGATGCCGATCTTCGCCCGCCTGACGCGCGGGCAGGTGATCGCCATTCGCAACGAAGAGTACATCGACGGCGCGCGGGCGATTGGCCTGCCGGATCGCTGGATCATCATTAAATACGTTCTGCCAAACGTGATGTCGCCGATCCTGGTTCAGGCCACGCTGGCCATTGCCTCGGCGATTATTGCCGAAGCCAGCCTGTCGTTTTTAGGGCTGGGGCAGCAGCCGCCCAATCCGTCCTGGGGGTCCATGCTCAATACCGCGAAAGGTTTCCTTGAGCAGGCGCCGTGGATGTCCGTTTTCCCCGGCGTGGCGATTTTCCTTGCCGTGCAGGGCTTTAATTTACTTGGTGACGGGCTGCGCGATGCGCTCGATCCGCGCCACGACTAAGGAGTCATGATGACCAAAGCGCTTGATTTTACATCCGGTTACGCTTCACGCCGCCCGCCGATGATGGGCCACAACGCCGTTGCCACTTCGCAGCCGCTGGCGGCGCAGGCGGGAATGAAAATGCTGCAGCTGGGTGGTAATGCCGTCGATGCGGCCATTGCCACCGCCATGGCGCTGACCGTTGTCGAGCCGACCGGCAACGGCATCGGCAGCGACGCCTTTGCCATCGTCTGGGACGGTGAAAAACTTCACGGCCTGAACGCGTCCGGGCGCTCGCCGGCCAGCTGGCATGCGGATCTGTTTGCCGGTAAAAGCGCAGTGCCGGAAATCGGCTGGGACGCGGTGACGGTGCCGGGTGCGGTGTCGGGCTGGGTGGCCCTGGCGGAACGCTTCGGCACGCTACCGCTGACCACGCTGGCGCAGCCCGCGATTGACTACGCGCGCAACGGCTTCCCGGTCTCGCCGCTGATTGGTCATCTCTGGCAGCGCGGCTATAACAAGCTGAAAGATCAGCCGGGCTTTAGCGCCTGCTTTGCGCCGGAAGGCCGCGCCCCGCGCGTGGGGGAGATCTTCCGTAACCCGGCGCAGGCTCATTCGCTGGAGCTGATTGCCAAAACCAACGGTGAAGCCTTTTACCGTGGTGAGCTGGCGCAGAAAATCGCCGCCTTCGCCCAGGAGCACGGCGCGCACCTGTCAGCGGAAGATCTGGCAAACCATCGCGTGGACTGGGTTGACCTGCTGTCGCGCGACTTCGCGGGCGGCTCGGTACAGGAGCTGCCGCCAAACGGGCAGGGGATCGCCACGCTGATTGCGCTCGGTATTCTGGAGCAGTGCGGCATTGAGAAACATCATCCGGACTCCGTGCAGTCTCTGCACTTATCCATTGAAGCCATGAAGCTGGCGCTGGCGGATCTCGACCGCTACGTGGCGGATGAAGAACATATGGAGTTCGCAGCAAAAGAGCTGCTGAGCGACCACTATCTGAAGTCGCGTGCGGCGCTTATCGATCGCGATAACGCCTCTGACTTTGTGTACGGATCACCGACGCAGAGCGGCACGGTCTACATCAGCACTGCGGACGCCAGCGGGATGATGGTTTCGTTTATCCAGTCCAACTTTATGGGATTCGGTTCAGGCATTGTGGTGCCGGATACCGGAATCAGCCTGCAAAACCGCGGCTGCGGCTTTGTGCTCGATCCCAAACACCCGAACGCGCTGGCGGGCAGCAAGCGTCCTTTCCACACCATCATTCCGGGCTTTGCGATGGACGGCAACGGCCAGCCGCTGATGTCCTTCGGCGTGATGGGCGGCCCGATGCAGGCGCAGGGGCATATGCAGATGGCGCTGCGCATCATGCTGCACGGGCAAAACCCGCAGGCGGCCATCGACGCGCCGCGCTGGCGCGTGGTGCAGGGCAGGGAAGTGATTGTTGAATCGACGTTCGATCGCAACACCATTGCCGCGCTGCGCGAGCGCGGGCATCAGATCGTGGTGGAAGATCCGCTCCAGGATTACAACTTCGGCGGTGCGCAGGTGATCTATCGTATGCCGGAGGGGCACTACGTGGCCGCGACGGAGAGCCGCAAAGACGGGCAGGCGTTAGTGAGTTAAAAGAAGCGAGCAACATTGGTAGGCCGGGTAAGGCGTAGCCGCCACCCGGCATTTTTTCACCCAATGCTAAACGGATCCGCATCCTGCCAGGCCGGAAACTTCTCCCGATACTCCTTCAGCGCCGTTAACGACAGCTCCGCATCAATGCGCGTCGCCTGATGCGGTTCGGCGGTGGCAATAATCTCGCCCTGAGGGTTCACCACCCGGCTGTCGCCGCGGTAGTGGTGGCCGTTGCCGTCCGTCCCCACGCGGTTACAGCCCACCACGTACGCCTGGTTTTCAATCGCGCGAGCCACCAGCAGCGCCTGCCAGTGCAGCGAGCGCGGCGCGGGCCAGTTGGCGACGTACAGCGCCAGGTCGTAATCGTTGCGGTTGCGCGACCACACCGGGAAGCGCAGGTCGTAGCAGACCAGCGGCAGAATACGCCAGCCGCGCCACTCGAACACCACGCGCTCGTTACCGGCTTCATAATGATGATGTTCATCGGCCATGCGGAACAGGTGGCGTTTATCGTAAAAATGCACCTTCCCTTCCGGCTCAACCAGCAGGAAGCGGTTCACCGGGCCGCGTTCCGTCTGCAGTGCGGCGCTCCCGGCGATCAGCGCGTTGGTTTGCTGCGCTTTGGCATGCATCCAGGCGACCACCTCTTCCTGGGGCATCGACTGTTTCGCCGCTTCCATCGCGAAGCCGGTGGTAAACATCTCCGGCAGGACAATCACATCTCGCCCGGTAATCTCTTCCAGTTGACGATCAAAGTGGCGCAGGTTGGCAGGGCCATCCATCCACACTAAAGGCTGCTGCAAAATCGAAATCTTCAAACCAGGCACGATACAGACTCCTCAAACGACCCCTTTTTGACACTGTAGCACGTCATTACGAGAAAATGTGGCAATAAAAAACCCCGCACCGGGCGGGGTTTGTCAGAGCGAAGCGGGTTATGCCGCTTCAGGTTTGCGGTGCTTCTCCGGCAACTTTACCGGCTGCGTCGCCAGCTCTTCCGGTTCGAAATCATCCACGTTAATACTGCGCAGACGGCTCTCTTCAGCTTTCACCAGCAGCGCAGCTTCGTCGTTATTGATAATGCCACCGGCCAGCGCCTGTTTCGCCAGTTCGTCCAGACGAGTAAACGGCAGGTTTTTACCCAGCTGTTTGCAGATTTTCTGGTGAATCGGGTCGGCGGCCATCACGTCCAGCAGCGCCTCTTCCAGCAGGCCCACCGGGTTATGCGGCGTTGGCGCCAGATACTGACCGCGGCCAATGCGGGAGCGGGTGGCGCTCGGAACCTGCAGGATCTTCGCCACTTTGTGGTCCAGCTTGTCGGACGGCGCCAGATGATGACGACCGGTCGGGAAGATCACCACGCGAAGAGCGCCAGCCACAAAGCGGTTCGGGAAGTTCGCCAGCAGGTCGTCAATCGCCTGTTCCGCCTGATACATCGCATCCTGCACGCCCCAGTGCACCAGCGGCAGATCCGCTTCCTGACGGCCTTCGTCGTCGTAGCGTTTCAGCACCGCAGAGGCCAGGAATATCTGGCTCAGCACGTCGCCCAGACGGGCGGAGATACGCTCGCGACGCTTCAGGCTACCGCCCAGCACCGCCATGGAAACGTCGGACAGCAGAGCCAGGTTGGCGCTCAGACGGTTCAGATGCTGGTAGTAACGTTTGGTCGCATCGCCGGTTGGCGTCGCACTGGTCAGGCCGCGCGTCAGGCCCAGCCAGAAGCTCCGCACCTTGTTGCTGCCCACGTGGCCGATATGTTTGAACAGCAGCTTGTCGAAGGCGTCCACGTCGTTATTCTGCGCAGCGGCCATCTCTTCCAGCACGTACGGATGGCAGCGAATCGCACCCTGGCCGAAGATCATCATGCTGCGGGTCAGGATGTTAGCCCCTTCCACGGTGATGGCAATCGGTGCGCCCTGATAGCCGCGCGCCAGGAAGTTGCCTTCGCCGAGCATAATGCCTTTACCGCCCGCGATATCCATCGCGTCAATGATCGACTGCTGAGCGCGGTGGGTACAGTGGTACTTCACAATCGCGGACAGAACGGCCGGTTTTTCGCCCAGCATGATGCCGTAGGTAATCAGGGATGCAGCGGCGTCCATCACGTAGGCGTTGCCCGCGATGCGAGCCAGCGGCTCTTCGATACCTTCCATCTTGCCGATGGAGATTTTGAACTGACGGCGAATGTGGGCATAAGCGCCAATTCCCATCGCGACGGACTTCAGGCCGCCGGTTGAGTTCGACGGCAGAGTAATACCGCGACCCACCGACAGACATTCCACCAGCATGCGCCAGCCCTGACCGGCCATTTTCGGGCCGCCGATGATGTAGTCAATCGGCACAAAGATATCCTGGCCGCGGGTCGGACCGTTCTGGAACGGCACGTTCAGCGGGAAGTGACGACGGCCAATTTCCACACCCGGCGTCGAGGTTGGGATCAGCGCACAGGTAATGCCCAGATCTTCTTCACCGCCCAGCAGTTTTTCCGGGTCGGAGAGCTTAAAGGCCAGGCCGAGCACGGTGGCGATAGGCGCCAGGGTGATATAGCGTTTGTTCCAGGTCAGGCGCATGCCCAGCACCTGCTGGCCCTGCCACTCGCCCATACAGACCACGCCGGTATCCGGGATTGCGCCTGCATCGGAGCCTGCTTCCGGGCTGGTCAGCGCGAAGCACGGGATTTCCTGACCGCGCGCCAGTCGCGGCAGATAGTGATCTTTCTGCTCTTCCGTACCGTAATGCTGCAGCAGTTCGCCCGGGCCTAAGGAGTTCGGTACGCCGACGGTAATCGCCAGGATCCCGGAAACGCCCGCCAGCTTTTGCAGCACGCGAGCCTGCGCGTAAGCGGAGAACTCAAGACCGCCGTACTCTTTCTTAATGATCATCGCGAAGAAGCGATGCTCTTTCAGGTACGCCCACAGCTCCGGCGGCAGGTCGGCCATTTCGTGGGTGATAGCAAAGTCGTTCGCCATGCGGCACGCTTCTTCCACCGGGCCGTCAATAAAGGCCTGTTCTTCGGCGGTCAGGCGCGGCTGCGGATAGTTGTGCAGCTTTTTCCAGTCCGGGTTACCCTGGAACAGGTCGCCTTCCCACCAGGTGGTGCCCGCATCAATCGCTTCTTTCTCGGTGCGCGACATCGGCGGCATCACTTTGCGGAAGCCTTTAAATACCGGCGCGGAGATCATCGACTTACGCATCGGGGCCAGGTTAAACGGCAGCAGAATGATGGCAAGAGGGACCAAAATCCAGATATTCCAGAGACCTGCGACGCCAAGCGCAGCCGTCCAGGCCAGAAGAATCAGGCTGCTCAGGAATAAACTGACGCGGTGATAGAACAACACACCGAGCAGTACAACGGTTGCGAGAATGCTCAAAATCATCATAAAGAAAAGCTCCCTTGCTTGTAGGAGGTCTGACCACTTGTGATGATATGGTTGTAGTTGATGTGAATTCCTTTAGCAATGTGTTTACAAAATAATTACAACCTGGTTCACATTGTTCGCGTTTTCGCCGGCACAAAAAATCAAAACGCCGGACGATTCGCATGGCTTTAGCTTCTCGCTTTTCCCGCTATCCGGTACACTCCACTGTGTTATTTCATCAATACTGAAGGATTATCCTCATGTACCAGGATCTTATTCGTAACGAACTGAACGAAGCGGCGGAAACGCTGGCGAACTTTCTGAAAGATGATGCCAATATTCACGCTATTCAGCGCGCGGCGGTCCTGCTGGCCGACAGTTTTAAGGCCGGTGGCAAAGTGCTCTCCTGCGGTAACGGCGGTTCCCACTGTGACGCCATGCACTTCGCCGAAGAGCTGACCGGACGCTATCGCGAAAACCGTCCGGGCTACCCGGCGATTGCGATTTCCGACGTGAGCCACATCTCCTGCGTAGGCAACGACTTCGGTTACGACCACATCTTTTCCCGCTACGTTGAGGCAGTAGGCCGTGAAGGCGACGTGCTGCTGGGTATCTCTACTTCCGGTAACTCCGCGAACGTGATCAAAGCGATCGCCGCCGCGCGCGAAAAAGGGATGAAGGTGATCACCCTGACCGGGAAAGATGGCGGTAAGATGGACGGTACGGCGGATATCGAAATTCGCGTTCCGCACTTCGGGTATGCAGATCGCGTTCAGGAAATTCACATCAAAGTGATCCACATCCTGATCCAGCTGATCGAAAAAGAGATGGTTAAGTAAGACTTCGCTGGGGGCACCGGTGCCCCCCGCTGTTGTGGAGGTGATGTATGTGCGAACTGCTCGGGATGAGCGCCAATGTGCCAACCGATATCTGCTTTAGCTTCACCGGGCTGGTTCAGCGCGGTGGGGGAACCGGGCCGCATAAAGACGGCTGGGGCATCACCTTCTATGAAGGCAAAGGGTGTCGCACGTTCAAAGATCCACAGCCCAGCTTTAACTCACCGATTGCCAAACTGGTGCAGGACTATCCCATTAAATCCTGTTCGGTGATCGCGCATATTCGCCAGGCAAACCGCGGCGAAGTTGCGCTGGAAAATACCCATCCCTTTACCCGCGAGCTGTGGGGCCGTAACTGGACCTACGCGCACAACGGGCAGCTTACGGGCTATAAATCTCTGGAAACGGGCAACTTCCGCCCGGTGGGCGAAACGGACAGCGAGAAGGCCTTCTGCTGGCTGCTGCATAAGCTGACGGAACGTTATCCGCGCACGCCCGGCAATATGGCCGCCGTATTCAAATACATCGCGACGCTGGCAGCTGAATTGCGTGAAAAAGGCGTATTTAACATGCTGTTGTCTGACGGGCGCTACGTGATGGCGTTCTGCTCGACGAATCTCTTCTGGATCACGCGCCGCGCGCCGTTTGGCGTTGCTACGCTGCTCGATCAGGATGTGGAGATAGATTTTCAGAAAGAGACCACACCGAACGATGTGGTCACCGTTATTGCAACGCAGCCGCTGACGGGCAACGAAACCTGGCAAAAGATTATGCCAGGCGAGTGGGTGCTATTTTGTCTCGGGGACCGTGTAATTTGACGCCAGCTGCGGGTGGACGACTTCGTGGCTCAGCGGTTTGCTGACCACGTAACGGCCATCAACGATAGAGACTACCGGCGGCTTGTGGGTCTGCTCAAAGTAGTCATAACCCGGCTTGAGCTGTTTCCAGAAATCGGCGTAGTAAGAGTACTTATGGCGCGCCATATTGGCATCGGTCATGCGGAACGGATAGATGCTGACCTGAACGTTAGGCTGCCCAAAGACCAGTGCGCCGGTTACGAACTGGAAAATCTCATCAATGCCGGAGTCGGTCATCGCGTAGCAGCCGACAGACACGCAGGCACCGTGGATCATCAGGTATTTACCTTCATAACCGTGAGCACGGTCATAGGCGTTCGGGAAACCGATGTTGATGGCTTTATAGAAGCGGCTATCCGGTTTTAACTGGTTACGCTGAACGTTGTAAAAACCTTCCGGGCTTTTGAAATCGCCCTGACGCTGTTTCGGGCCCAGCCCGCCGGAATAGTTACAAATTTTGTAGCTATCAAGCAGCTGATATGTTTCGCCCATTTTTACAAACAGATCGAGCGTGCGCTCTTCCTTGAAGATTTGAATATAAACCGGGGATCCCATTAACTGCTGTTTATATTCTTTGCTGATCGGCGTGGTGGAGCTGTTGCTGCTGAGCAGCCCGGCAAACGACATGCACGGAATCAGAAGCATCGCAATGAACAATGCGATTTTACGCATACTACAAATTCCTTGATAAAACCTGGACTAACTTGCCAGGACGGCAAAAGAGACCCGAAATCAGATTATTCTGTTAGGTGCGCTCACATTAGCACCGCTATAGATTTTCGCAAGAGCCGGGCGGTGAGTTTACAAATTAGTTTTACTTTATAAACCATCAAAACTGCGCTGGCTCCAGGAACTTTGCGTAATAGCTCGCATTTTGGCGCGCCCGACCGTGGATCCCCTGCCCGAGAGAAGGGGAAAATGTTACACTTTGCGCCCACTGGATTGTTGTTTATGGAAACCTGCTAACCACATGTTTAAAATAAAAAAAGGACTTAATTTGCCGATTGCAGGCGTGCCTGAGCAGCACGTCTCGTGTGGCGCAAGCGTTCGTCATGTCGCAATTTTAGGTGACGATTATCTGGGAATGCGTCCTTCAATGCTGGTGCAGGAGGGCGATCGCGTGATCAAAGGGCAAGCGCTCTTTGAAGACAAAAAAAATCCCGGCGTCATGTTCACGGCCCCCGCCAGCGGCACCGTGGTAGCGATCAACCGCGGCGAGCGTCGCGTGCTGCAGTCGGTGGTAATCCGCATTGAAGGCGATGAACAGCGTGAGTTTGCTCGTTATGATGCGGCAGACCTCGCGACGCTTAGCCGCGAAGATGTGCTGGCTCAGCTGCTCGCGTCCGGCCTGTGGACGGCGCTGCGTACGCGTCCTTTCAGCAAATCACCAGTTCCTGATACCGCCCCGGCTGCCATTTTCGTGACGGCCATCGACACCAACCCGCTCAGCGCAGACCCGCAGCCCATTATCCTGGCGCAGCGTAAAGCCTTTGATGCCGGGCTGACCGTTCTGACTCGCCTGACGCCCGGAAAAGTGCACGTTTGCCAGGCCAGCGGCGGCAAGCTTGGCGGCCATCCGCAGGGGCTGGTTACGTTTAATGAATTTTCCGGCCCGCATCCGGCGGGTCTGGTCGGGACCCATATCCACTTCCTTGAGCCGGTGAGCCTTAAAAAACAGGTCTGGCACCTTAATTATCAGGATGTCATTGCCATCGGTAAGCTCTTTACGACGGGTGAACTCTGCGCTGAACGGATTATCGCCATCGGCGGGCCGCAGGCCGCAAACCCGCGTCTGGTTAAGACGCTTCTGGGAGCAGACATTAATGAACTGCTGGCAGGGGAAACGAAAGAGGGTGAAAACCGCCTCATTTCCGGTTCGGTACTCAGCGGCCGCCGCGCTGTCAATGCGCACGCGTACCTGGGACGTTTCCATCTTCAGGTGAGCGTCGTTCTGGAAGGGCGTGAGAAAGAGCTGTTCGGCTGGGTTCTGCCTGGCGCAGAAAAATACTCCGTCACCCGCACCACGCTTGGCCACTTTCTGCGTCATAAGCTCTTTAACTTCTCTACCAGCACGAACGGCGGCGAGCGCGCGATGGTTCCGATTGGCAACTACGAACGTGTAATGCCGCTGGATATTCTGCCTACCGTGCTGCTGCGCGATCTTCTGGCAGGCGATACCGACGGCGCGCAGGCGCTCGGTTGCCTGGAACTGGATGAAGAAGATCTGGCGCTCTGTACCTATGTGTGTCCGGGTAAATACGAATATGGACCCGTATTGCGCGAGGTGTTAACCCGCATCGAGCAGGAAGGATAACCATGGGATTAAAACACCTCTTTGAAAAAATTGAGCCGCACTTTACCGAAGGGAAGCTCAAAAAGTACTACCCGCTGTATGAAGCGACGACGACTATTTTCTACACTCCGGGTCTGGTGACGAAAGGGGCAGCGCACGTTCGGGATGCCATCGATCTGAAACGCATGATGATCCTGGTGTGGTTTGCGGTCTTCCCGGCCATGTTCTGGGGCATGTACAACGTTGGTCTGCAAACCATTCCGGCGCTGCATCATATGTACGACGCTCAGCAGCTGGCGCAGGTGATCCAGTCTGACTGGCACTATCGTCTGGCGCAGTCGCTGGGCGTGAGCTTTGCGGCTGATGCAGGCTGGGTCAGCATGATGACGCTGGGGGCCGTCTTCTTCCTGCCGATCTACATGACCGTCTTTATCGTGGGCGGCTTCTGGGAAGTGCTGTTCGCCATCATCCGCAAACACGAGATCAACGAAGGCTTCTTCGTGACCTCCATTCTGTTTGCGCTGATTGTTCCGCCGACTCTGCCGCTCTGGCAGGCGGCGATGGGGATCAGCTTTGGCGTGGTGATTGCCAAAGAGATTTTCGGCGGCACCGGACGTAACTTCCTCAACCCGGCGCTGGCGGGGCGTGCGTTCCTGTTCTTTGCTTACCCGGCGCAGATTTCGGGCGACCTGGTGTGGACGGCAGCAGACGGATTCTCCGGCGCGACGCCACTTTCACAGTGGGCGGCAGGCGGCGGCGAAACGCTGGTCAACAATGCTACCGGCCAGCCCGTAACCTGGTTCGACGCGTTTCTTGGCAACATTCCGGGCTCCATTGGTGAAGTGTCTACCCTGATGATTTTAATCGGCGGGGCCATCATCCTCTTTGGCCGCGTGGCGTCCTGGCGCATCGTCGCGGGCGTTATGCTCGGCATGGTGCTTACCGCCACGCTGTTCAACCTCATTGGTTCAGACACGAACCCGATGTTCTCCATGCCGTGGTACTGGCACCTGGTACTGGGAGGCTTTGCGTTTGGCATGATGTTCATGGCCACCGATCCCGTCTCGGCCTCCTTTACCGACAGGGGGAAATGGTGTTACGGCGCGCTCATTGGCGTGATGTGTGTACTTATTCGCGTGGTCAACCCGGCCTATCCGGAAGGGATGATGTTGGCCATTCTGTTTGCCAACCTGTTTGCGCCGCTGTTCGACTACCTGGTCGTGCGCGCCAACATTAAGCGGAGGAAGGCGCGTGGCTGAGGTTAAAAATAACGACAGCATCAGCAAAACGCTGCTGGTGGTTTTGGTACTGTGTCTGGTCTGTTCCATCGTGGTTGCCGGTTCCGCCGTAGGGTTGAAACCGCTGCAGCAGGAACAGCGCGCGCTGGATAAACAGCGTAACATCCTGGCCGTTGCCGGGCTGATGCAGGAAGGCATGACGAAGGACGACGTCGCGGCCGTGTTTGCTGAACGCATTACCGCACGGCTGGTGGATTTAAAAACCGGCGAGCTGATGGATAAAGACCCGGCGAAATATAACCAGGCGCTGGCATTAAAGGATCCGCAGATGAGCACCGTGCTTGACGCCTCGCAGGATCCGGCTGGCATTAAGCGCCGCAGCAATGTCGCGGAGATTTACCTCGTTCGTGACGAGCAGAAGCGCATACAGGAAATCGTGTTGCCCATCTACGGCAACGGCTTATGGTCAATGATGTATGCGTTTGTGGCACTGGATACCGATGGCCGCACGGTCAAAGGTATTACTTATTACGATCAGGGCGAAACGCCGGGGCTGGGTGGCGAAGTGGAAAACCCTAACTGGCGTGCGCAGTTTATCGGTAAAAAAGTGCTCAATGATAACGGTCAGCCTGCGCTGAAGGTGGTGAAAGGAGGCGCGCGTCCTGGGGATGAGTTCGCCGTTGACGGTCTTTCCGGCGCCACACTCACCTCTAACGGGGTGCAGCACAGTTTTGATTTCTGGATGGGTGAACTGGGCTTTGGTCCCTTCCTGAAGAACGTACGTGAAGGAGCGCTGAACAATGGCTGATACGGGTGAACTGAAAGAAGTTAAAAAGGTGCTGATTGGCCCACTTTTAGCCAATAACCCGATAACCCTGCAGGTGCTGGGTGTGTGCTCGGCTCTGGCGGTAACGACCAAGCTGGAAACGGCGGTGGTGATGACGCTGGCGGTAACGCTGGTGACGGCGTTTTCCAGCATGTTTATCTCGATGATCCGCCACCACATCCCCAACAGCGTGAGGATCATCGTGCAGATGGCGATCATCGCCTCGCTGGTGATCGTGGTCGATCAGCTGCTGCGCGCGTTCGCCTACGAAACCTCCAAACAGCTTTCGGTGTTTGTCGGCCTGATTATCACCAACTGCATCGTGATGGGGCGCGCTGAAGCCTACGCCATGAAAATGCCGCCGCTGGCGAGCTTTATGGACGGTATCGGCAACGGCCTGGGCTACGGCGTGATCCTCCTGACGGTCGGTTTCCTGCGCGAGCTGATTGGCAGCGGCAAGCTGTTTGGCGTTCAGGTGCTGGATACGGTACAGAACGGCGGCTGGTATCTGCCGAACGGCCTGTTCCTGCTGGCCCCAAGCGCGTTTTTCATTATCGGTTTGCTGATCTGGCTGATTCGTACGCTGAAGCCTGAACAGCAGGAAAAGGAGTAACCGACAATGGCTCATTACCTGAGTTTATTTGTGCGCGCGGTGTTTGTTGAAAACATGGCGCTCGCTTTCTTCCTGGGCATGTGTACGTTCCTTGCCGTTTCTAAAAAGGTCTCGACGGCATTTGGCCTGGGCGTGGCGGTCACCGTTGTGCTGGGGCTTTCGGTTCCGATTAACAACCTGGTGTTCAACTTCGTGCTGCGGGACGGCGCGCTGGTGGAAGGCGTCGATCTTAGCTTCCTGAACTTCATCACCTTCATCGGGGTGATTGCGGCGCTGGTACAAATCCTGGAGATGATCCTCGATAAGTATTTCCCGTCGCTGTACAACGCGCTGGGGATCTTCCTGCCGCTGATCGCGGTGAACTGCGCCATCTTCGGTGGCGTCTCGTTTATGGTTCAGCGCGATTACAACTTCAGTGAATCGGTGGTGTACGGCTTCGGTTCCGGTATCGGCTGGATGCTGGCGATTGTCACCATGGCGGGGATCCGTGAAAAAATGAAATATGCCAACGTGCCTGCGGGGCTGCGGGGCTTAGGGATCACCTTTATCACCACCGGCCTGATGGCGTTGGGCTTTATGTCCTTCTCCGGTGTGCAGCTATAAGGGCTAACAGATGGAAATTATTCTTGGCGTGGTGATGTTCACGCTGATAGTACTGGTGCTGTCAGGGCTGATTCTGGCGGCGCGCGCAAAGCTGGTTAATTCCGGGGATGTGATCATTGATATCAATGACGATCCGCAGAACCAGATCCGCACTCCGGCAGGGGACAAGCTGCTTAATACGCTCTCGGGCAACGGGATTTTTGTCTCGTCAGCCTGCGGTGGAGGCGGCTCATGCGGGCAGTGCCGTGTGACTGTGAAAGAGGGGGGCGGTGATATTCTGCCTACTGAACTGTCGCATATCACGAAGCGTGAAGCGAAAGAGGGGTGCCGCCTGGCGTGCCAGGTCGCGGTGCGTCAGAACATGAAGATTGAGCTGCCGGAAGAGATTTTCGGCGTGAAAAAATGGGAGTGCGAGGTTATCTCGAACGATAACAAAGCCACGTTCATTAAAGAGCTTAAGCTACGTGTCCCTGAAGGGGAGAGCGTCCCGTTCCGTGCAGGCGGGTATATCCAGATTGATTGTCCGGCGCACACCGTGGCGTATGCGGACTTCGACGTGCCCGATGAGTACCGGGCCGACTGGGATAAATTTAATCTCTTCCGCTTTGTTTCCGAGGTAAAAGAGCCCGCGCTGCGCGCCTATTCCATGGCTAACTACCCGGAAGAGAAGGGCATTATCATGCTCAACGTGCGTATCGCCACGCCGCCGCCAAACGTGCCTGACGCGCCGCCGGGCGTGATGTCGTCGTATATCTGGTCCCTTAAGCCAGGCGACAAGGTGACGATCTCCGGTCCGTTCGGCGAGTTTTTTGCTAAAGATACCGACGCCGAAATGGTCTTTATCGGCGGCGGTGCGGGTATGGCCCCTATGCGCTCGCACATCTTTGACCAGCTCAAGCGTCTCGGCAGCAAGCGTAAAATCAGCTTCTGGTACGGTGCGCGCTCGCTGCGCGAAATGTTCTACGACGATGAGTTCGAACAGCTGGCGCGTGAGAATCCGAACTTTACCTTCCACGTGGCGCTCTCCGATCCGCAGCCGGAAGATAACTGGACGGGCTATACGGGATTCATTCACAACGTGCTGTATGAAAACTACCTCAAACAGCACCCGGCACCGGAAGACTGCGAGTTCTATATGTGTGGTCCGCCAATGATGAACGCCGCCGTGATCAAGATGCTCAAAGATCTCGGCGTGGAAGATGAAAACATCCTCCTTGATGATTTCGGGGGCTAATAATGTTGACCTTTCTGGCAACCTTTGCGGTGTTTTTGCTGGTGGTGTTCGGTATGTCTTTAGGCTGGATCATCAAGCGTAAAAGCATTCAGGGCAGCTGTGGAGGTATCTCTTCCATCGGAATGGAAAAGGTGTGCGACTGCCCGGAGCCCTGTGATGCCCGTAAAAAACGGATGGCCCGGGATCAGCAGAGGATCATCTAGGAAAAGGCCGCTTCGTGCGGCCTTTATCATTTATTTTGCCCAGCTTTTGGCTTTGGCTGGTGAGTCTACAAGAACCCCTTCGGCACCCAGTGTTTTCGCCTTCTGGTAATCCTCTTCAGAGTTCACGCCGATAAAAATAAGATGGGCATTGCCCTGAGAGCGGAAGCAGTCAACGGCCTCTTTGTCCCACGTTAATGTTGCAGGAGAGACACCTTCGCCTAAGGTGAATTTCTCGACCACTTCTACTTTTCGGTTTAACTCAAGCCCATACCAGTAATCGTCCATTTTTTGTGAAGGAGGCAGACATTCATGGCTCAACGAAATCGTGGCCAGACGCGTGCGGGTTTCGCTGCGCGTGACAAAGCGGGGGATTTCGACAGGCAATGCTTCCATATAGCGATCTTCGGTTGAATAAACGCGAACACGATTCAGGCTGTTGGTCTCTTTCAATACGTTAAGCAGCGCGTTGCCCATGGTCGCCGGATCGGCATCCGGCGATTTGATGTCAATGAACAAACGCGTATTTGGCCAGGCGCTCAGCACCGACTTCAGCCTCGGTATCGGGGAATTAAGCAGGTTTTCCGGCAGGCCCTTATCTTTCCACTTCACGCTGGCATCCGCCTTTGCCAGTTCTTCAGCGGTATACTGTGACACCTTTCCCTGCAAATTGGTTAACGCTTTCAGATCGGCAGGTCGATAGAGAACCGGTACGCCATCCCGACTTAACTGCACGGTTATCCAGACGATATCTGCTTTGTTTTCGAGGGCGAGCTCAATGGCTGGCAGGGTATTTTCAGGTGCATCCGCAGTCCCGCCCCGGTGGGCAACGATCGCAGGGCTAGCAGATGCAGCACTCGCCAGAAACAGTAACGAAATCGGGAGAATTTTCTTCATGAATAATTACGCTCCATTGATTTTCTAAATGTATGTATATAAAGGTTTTATTACGAATGTTTGTAACACGTTTATATGACAATCGTGAGTAAGGAAAATAGCTGACGCATTTTTTGCCTTTTGTTATACTGTATATAAATACATGTGTGGTATGACCGATGCGCAAAATAATCCATGTCGATATGGACTGCTTTTTTGCCGCAGTGGAGATGCGTGACAACCCGGCGCTGCGGGATATTCCCATCGCCATTGGCGGCAGCCGCGTTCAGCGCGGTGTGATCAGCACCGCCAACTATCCTGCACGCAAATTTGGCGTGCGCAGCGCCATGCCGACGGCGATGGCGCTGAAACTGTGTCCGCACCTTACTCTTTTGCCAGGGCGCTTTGACGCCTATAAAGAAGCCTCAAACCATATACGCGAAATCTTCTCCCGCTACACCTCACTGATTGAACCGCTTTCGCTGGACGAAGCCTATCTGGACGTCACCGACAGCCTGCACTGTCACGGCTCCGCTACCCTGATGGCGCAGGAGATCCGCCAGACCATTTTCAACGAGCTGAATCTCACCGCGTCGGCAGGTGTCGCGCCGGTAAAATTTCTCGCCAAAATTGCTTCCGATTTAAATAAACCCAACGGCCAGTACGTCATCACCCCTGAAGAGGTCCCGGCGTTTTTAAAAACGCTGCCGCTTGGCAAAATCCCCGGCGTAGGCAAAGTCTCCGCCGCGAAGCTGGAAAGTATGGGGTTACGCACCTGCGAAGACGTGCAGCGAAGCGACCTGGCTATGCTGCTCAAGCGCTTTGGGAAGTTTGGCCGCGTGCTGTGGGAGCGCAGTCAGGGCATTGACGACCGCGATGTAAACAACGAACGGCTTCGTAAATCGGTCGGGGTTGAGCGCACGCTGAGCGAAGACATCCATGACTGGTCGGAATGCGAAACCATTATTACGGAACAGCTCTATCCAGAGCTGGAGCGACGCCTGATCAAAGTAAAGCCTGATTTACTGATTGCCCGACAGGGCATCAAGCTGAAATTTAACGACTTTCAGCAGACGACGCAGGAGCACGTCTGGCCGCGCCTGAACAAAGAAGATCTTATCGCAACGGCGAAAAAGGCGTGGGAAGAACGACGAGGCGGACGAGGGGTGAGGCTGGTGGGACTGCACGTCACGCTGCTGGATCCGCAGCTGGAGCGTCAGCTGGTTTTGGGATTGTAGATTGCACTCATCGTAGGCCCGGCAAGCGTAGCGCCGCCGGGCAACAGACGACAAATTACTTCGCAGGGATCGCCTTCAGCAGTTCCGTCAACAGCGTCCAGTAATGACCGACGCTTTCAATATGAACCTGCTCATCTGGCGAGTGTGGACCGGTAATGGTTGGCCCGATGGAAACCATGTCCATGTCCGGATACGGCTTCTTAAACAGACCACATTCCAGACCCGCGTGGATCACCTGGATGTTCGGGGTGCTGTTGAACAGACGCTGATAAGTTTCACGCACCAGCGCCATCACCGGAGAGCTTGCATCCGGCTGCCAGCCAGGGTAGCTGCCTTTGGCGGAGGTTTTCGCGCCCGCCAGCGCACCCAGAGATTCCAGCATGCTTACTACATACTCTTTACCGCTGTCGATCAGGGAGCGAATCAGGCAGATAATTTCCGCGCTGTCGTCGTTCATGGTCACCACGCCCACGTTCAGAGAGGTTTCCACCACGCCTTTCGCCACGTCAGAGTTGCGAATCACGCCGTTTGGCGTCGCGTTCAGCAGCTGAACGAAGCTGTCGCGAGACTGCGCGGTCAGGGCGGCTTTATCCGTAGACACGGATTCCAGCACCACGGTCAGGTTCTTCTCTTTCGCCGACAGTTCGTTTTTCAGGATATCCAGGTAGACGCTGGAGAGTTTTTTCAGCTCGTCCGCTTTCGCCGCTGGCACCGCCACGGTGGCAAAGGCTTCGCGTGGGATCGCGTTGCGCAGGGTGCCGCCGTTGAAGTCCACCAGACGCAGGTCCAGCTCGGCCGCGTGGCCCGCCAGGAAGCGTGCCAGCAGTTTGTTGGCGTTACCCAGGCCCAGGTGAATATCACCGCCGGAGTGACCGCCTTTCAGCCCTTTCAGCGTCAGCTTGAAGGTCTGGAAGCCCGCAGGAATCGCTTCGCGTGACAGCGGCAGGGTGGAGATGAAATCAATCCCGCCCGCGCAGCCCATGTAGATCTCACCTTCTTCTTCGGAGTCGGTGTTGATCAGGATATCTGCCTGCAGCCAGTTCGCCTGCAGACCGAACGCGCCGTCCATGCCCGCTTCTTCGGTCATGGTCAGCAGCACTTCCAGCGGACCGTGTTCAACGCTGTCGTCAGCCAGCACCGCCAGCGCAGAGGCCATACCGATGCCGTTGTCCGCGCCCAGGGTGGTGCCGCGCGCTTTTACCCAGTCGCCATCGATGTACGGCTGGATTGGGTCTTTAGTGAAGTCGTGAACGGTGTCGTTGTTTTTCTGTGGCACCATGTCCAGGTGCGCCTGCAGTACAACCGGTTTACGGTTTTCCATGCCTGCGGTAGCCGGTTTGCGGATCAGAATGTTGCCAACCTGGTCGCGCTCTGCGTGCAGACCTTTTTCCTTCGCCCAACCCATAATATGTTCGGCAAGCTGTTCTTCATGGTAGGAAGGGTGTGGAATGGAGCAAATTTTGGCAAAAATATCCCACAGCGGCTGCGGAGATAATTGAGACAGTTCAGACACGATAAGTCTCCTTGTCGAGGCGCTGCAAACAGGGTTGCAGGCCACAGGGTTAGCAGGTTAATAGTTACCACAAGACAGGCTTGCGAGATGCAACTGAGAATACCACTTTCTCTGCTGGCTGGTAGCATAAAGCATGTAAAAACTCAGGCAGGGAGCGCTAAACACTGGTTTTTAGTGCGCCAGATCTCTATAATCTCGCGCAACCTATTTCCCCCTCGAACACTTTTTAAGCCGTATAAAAACAGGCTGGGACACTTCACATGAGCGAAAAATACGTCGTCACCTGGGACATGTTGCAGATTCACGCACGCAAACTGGCTGCGCGTCTGATGCCTTCCGAACAGTGGAAAGGCATTATTGCCGTCAGCCGTGGCGGTCTGGTACCGGGGGCGCTGCTGGCACGTGAGCTGGGTATTCGTCATGTCGATACCGTCTGCATCTCCAGCTATGACCATGATAACCAGCGTGAGCTGAAAGTGCTGAAACGCGCTGAAGGCGACGGTGAAGGCTTCATCGTTATCGACGATCTGGTGGACACCGGCGGTACCGCGGTCGCTATTCGCGAAATGTATCCAAAAGCGCACTTCGTGACGATCTTCGCTAAGCCAGCGGGCCGCCCACTGGTTGACGATTACGTCATTGATATCCCCCAGGATACCTGGATTGAACAGCCGTGGGATATGGGCGTGGTCTTCGTGCCGCCTATCTCAGGCCGTTAATTTCAGTACGTAACTTTACACGCCCGGCTATGCCGGGCGTTGTTCTTTTTGGCCTGCCACGCGTTACAATGGGTACTATATGACGTATCCATGGAGGCAACGCAATGACGCAGGCGAATCTCACCGAGACTCTCTTCAAACCCCGTTTCAAACACCCTGAAACGTCGACGCTGGTCCGTCGGTTTAATCCGGGAACCATGCCTGCCGTCCAGTCTGCGTTAGACGGTAAAAACGTGCCCCACTGGTATCGCATGATTAACCGCCTGATGTGGATCTGGCGCGGTATCGATCCCCGTGAAATCCTCGACGTGCAGGCGCGTATCGTAATGAGCGAGTCGGAGCGTACCGACAGCGAGCTCTACGACACGGTGGTCGGCTACCGGGGCGGGAACTGGATCTACGAATGGTCTAAACAGGCGATGCTCTGGCAGCAAAAAGCCAGCCAGGAAGAGGATGCCACGCGAAGCGGCAAGCACTGGCTGCATGCGGCCAACCTCTACGCCATCGCCGCCTATCCGCATTTGAAAGGGGATGAGCTGGCCGAGCAGGCTCAGGCGCTGGCGAATCGTGCCTATGAGGAAGCTGCTCAACGTCTGCCGGGTCAGATGCGCGAGCTTGAGTTCGCCGTTCCGGGCGGTGCGCCCGTCACCGGGTTCCTCCACATGCCTGAAGGCGACGGCCCGTTCCCGACCGTGCTAATGTGCGGCGGGCTGGATTCCCTGCAAATCGACTATTACAGCCTGTATGAGCGCTACTTCGCACCAAAAGGGATCGCGATGCTGACGCTCGATATGCCTTCTATTGGATTCTCATCAAAGTGGAAGTTAACGCAGGATTCGAGCCTGCTGCACCAGCATGCGCTTAAAGCGCTGGAAAATGTTCCGTGGGTTGACCACACCCGCGTCGCGGCGTTCGGCTTCCGTTTTGGTGCCAACGTTGCGGTGCGTCTGGCTTACCTTGAATCTTCACGTCTGAAGGCCGTCGCCTGCCTGGGCCCGGTGGTTCACGCCCTGCTCAGCGATCCTGCCCGTCAGGGCAGCGTGCCGGAGATGTATCTGGACGTCCTTGCCAGTCGACTTGGCATGCATGATGCCTCAGACGAAGCGCTGCGCGTCGAACTCAATCGCTACTCGTTAAAAACGCAAGGGTTGCTGGGACGCCGCTGCCCGACGCCGATGCTGTCCGGTTTCTGGAAAAACGATCCGTTCAGCCCGGAGGAAGAGTCACGCTTAATCACTTCGTCATCTGCGGATGGCAAATTGCTTGAGGTGCCGTTCAGCCCGGTGTATCAGAATTTTGACAAAGCCTTGAAAGAGATCACGCGCTGGATCGCCCAGAGAGTGTGTTAATAGATTGCTAAATTTCGCTGGTTTGGTAAAACAGTGGCTTCACAAAAGGAGATCGCAATGACGTTACCGAGTGGACACCCGAAAAGTAGGCTGATTAAGAAATTTATGGCTCTCGGCCCGTATATTCGAGAAGAGCAGTGTGAAGAGAATCGCTTTTTTTTCGACTGCCTGGCTGTATGCGTCAACGTGAAGCCTGCACCCGAAAAACGTGAATTCTGGGGCTGGTGGATGGAAATGGAAGCAGAGGAGAAACGTTTTACGTATAGCTATCAGTTTGGCCTGTTTAACAAAGACGGTAACTGGCAGGCCACGACCATCAAAGATCAGGAAGTGATCGATCGCCTGGAATACACCCTGAAAGAGTTCCACGACAAAGCGAGCGCGCTGCTGGCCACCCTGGACCTTAAGTTCGAGCCTGCGGATGACTTTTCCAGCGAAGCGGTGAAGCTGACCGCGTAATGGTTTTTCCCTCTTCCTGTGGAAGAGGGCCGGAGTGAGGGCAGCAGACCGCATTTACCCTGGGCAAAAAAATCCCGGCTTGTATGCCGGGATTTTCTTATTTGGATAATCTTAGAACTGATACGTCACACCCAGCGCAACGATATCATCGCTGCTCACGCCCAGCTTATTATCGTCGTCAATCTGGTTGATTTTATAATCAACAAACGCGGACATGTTTTTGTTGAAGTAATACGTGGCGCCCACGTCAATATATTTCACGATATCTTCGTCGCCAATGCCTTCGATATCCTTGCCTTTGGACTGTACATAACCCACGGATGGGCGCAGACCAAAGTCAAACTGATATTGTGCAACCACTTCGAAGTTTTGCGCTTTATTTGCAAAACCACCGGAGATAGGGGCCATATTGCGGGTTTCAGAATAAATAGTGGCCAGGTAAATATCGTTCGCGTCGTATTTCAGACCGGTTGCCCAGCCCTCGGCTTTTTTACCTTCACCGCGCGCCTGCAGGTTCTGCGCGTTGGTGCGATCGGAGCTGGCATAAGCACCAATGACGGAGAAATCGCTGCCGCCGAAGTCATAGGCCAGAGACGTACCAAAGCCGTCACCGTTCTGCTTTTTCACGTCGCGGTTTTCGTTTTTGCCCTGGTACTGCAGGGTCATATCAAGACCGTCTACCATGCCAAAGAAGTCGGTATTGCGGTAGGTGGCCAGTCCGGAGGCACGTTTCGTCATGAAGTTGTCGGTCTGTGCCAGGCCGTCACCGCCGAACTCAGGGAACATATCGGTGTATGCCGCGACGTCATAAAGCGCGCCCAGGTTACGGCCGTAATCCAGTGAACCAAAGTCTTTCAGTTTAATACCGGCGAACGCCAGACGTGTTTTCTGCGAGGAGTCGCTTTCAGCTTTGTTACCTGCGAATTCAGCTTCCCAACGGCCGTAGCCCGTCAGCTGATCGTTAATCTGGGTTTCGCCTTTAAAACCGAAACGAACGTAAGTCTGGTCACCATCTTTGGTGTCATCATCACTGATATAGTGCATAGCTTTCACTTTGCCGTACACGTCCAGTTTATTACCGTTTTTATTATAAACTTCTGCTGCGTGAACAGATGCGGAAGCCACCACGCCCATAACCACTAATGCCAGAGTGCTCTTTTTCATTTTCGATCCTGTCTTATAAACGCGCTTTAAAAATTCGCTGGACGATAAGCTGATGCTTAAGTCCCGTGAAAAAACAGGAAGGGTTTTATCGTTCTGGAATGAAACTTTTATGACAAACTAAGAATAATTTTAAAAAACTGTGATTTATTATTACGGTAATAAATTTGTCAAATTCTGCCGCTACGCTTCCTGATCCCGCGCAACAAAGTGCCTGGTGATGCACTAAGGCAGTTGGCAACCGGGCTGACTCCTGTTAAAACGTTCGTTCGACATTACTTTCCCTTATCGTTGAACGGCAGAGAATCATGAGTGACAGCCAGACGCTGGTGGTAAAACTCGGTACCAGTGTGTTAACAGGCGGATCGCGCCGCCTAAATCGCGCCCACATTGTTGAGCTTGTACGCCAGTGCGCTCAGCTGCATGCCGCAGGGCACCGTATTGTGATTGTGACCTCCGGGGCGATTGCCGCCGGGCGTGAACACCTGGGTTATCCCGAACTCCCCGCGACGATCGCCTCTAAACAGCTGCTGGCCGCCGTGGGACAAAGCCGACTCATTCAACTCTGGGAACAGCTGTTCTCTATCTACGGTATTCACGTCGGGCAGATGCTGCTGACGCGTGCGGATATGGAAGACCGGGAGCGTTTCCTGAACGCCCGCGATACCCTGCGCGCGCTGCTGGACAACAATATTGTTCCCGTTATCAACGAAAACGATGCCGTTGCCACCGCTGAAATAAAAGTGGGCGATAACGATAACCTCTCTGCGCTGGCTGCCATCCTGGCCGGTGCCGATAAACTCCTGCTTCTGACCGATCAGCAGGGGCTGTTCACCGCCGACCCGCGCTCCAACCCGGAAGCCGAGCTGATAACCGATGTTCATGGTATCGACGATGCCCTGCGCGCCATCGCCGGTGACAGCGTGTCCGGCCTCGGAACGGGCGGGATGGGGACCAAGCTGCAGGCCGCCGACGTGGCGTGCCGCGCCGGTATCGACACCATCATTGCCGCGGGCAGCCGCCCTGGCGTGATTGGCGACGTGATGGAAGGCATTTCCGTTGGCACCCGCTTCCACGCCCAGGAATCCCCGCTGGAGAACCGCAAGCGCTGGATCTTTGGCGCGCCGCCTGCCGGTGAACTCACCGTTGATGAAGGGGCAACCGCGGCGATTCTGGAACGAGGGAGTTCATTGCTTCCTAAAGGAATTAAAAGCGTGACAGGCAACTTCTCCCGTGGTGAAGTGATCCGCATCCGTAACCTGGAAGGTCGCGACATCGCGCATGGCGTAAGCCGCTATAACAGCGATGCCCTGCGCCGCATTGCGGGCCACCACTCGCAGCAGATCGACGCTATTCTGGGCTATGAATATGGCCCGGTTGCCGTGCATCGCGATGACATGATTATTCGTTAAGGAGCCAGAACATGCTGGAACAAATGGGCGCAGCCGCGAAGGCCGCCTCTTACAAACTGGCGCTCCTTTCCAGCCGCGAGAAAAACCGCGTGCTGGAAAAAATCGCTGATTATCTGGAAGCTCAGTCTCAGGACATTTTGCTTGCCAACGAGCAGGATCTGCTGGAAGCGCGTCGAAACGGCCTGAGCGAAGCGATGCTCGACCGCCTGGCGCTGAACCCGGCGCGTCTTAAAAGTATCGCCGACGATGTTCGTCAGGTTTGTAATCTGGCCGACCCGGTAGGGCAGGTGATTGACGGTGGGCTGCTCGACAGCGGTTTGCGTCTGGAGCGTCGCCGCGTGCCGCTCGGCGTCATCGGCGTGATTTATGAAGCCCGTCCAAACGTGACGGTTGACGTCGCTTCCCTGTGCCTGAAAACCGGTAACGCCGCCATTCTGCGCGGCGGGAAAGAGACCTGGCGCACCAACGCCGCGACGGTGAAAGTCATCCAGCAGGCGCTGGAAGAGTGTGGCTTGCCGGCGGGTGCCGTGCAGGCGATTGAGAGCCCTGACCGCGCGCTGGTCAACGAGATGCTGCGCATGGACAAATACATCGACATGCTGATCCCACGCGGTGGCGCGGGCCTGCACAAGCTGTGCCGCGAGCAGTCGACCATTCCGGTCATCACGGGCGGCATCGGCGTATGCCATATCGTGGTGGACGACAGCGCCGAAATTGAGCCAGCGCTGAAGATTATCGTCAACGCCAAAACCCAGCGCCCAAGCACCTGTAACACCGTGGAAACGCTGTTGGTGCACCAGGGGATTGCGAGCGCCTTCTTGCCTGCTCTGAGCAAACAGATGGCGGAGAGCGGGGTGACGCTGCACGCTGATCCCAATGCCCTCGCGCTGCTCCAGGGTGGCCCGGCTAGCGTGGTTCCCGTAAAAGCGGAGCAGTACGACGACGAGTTCCTGTCGCTGGATCTGAACGTAAAGGTGGTTGCGGATCTCGACGACGCTATTGCGCACATTCGTGAACACGGCACGCAGCATTCTGACGCGATCCTGACGCGTACGCTGCGCAATGCCGATCGCTTTGTGAATGAAGTGGATTCCTCTGCGGTATATGTGAACGCTTCCACCCGTTTCACGGACGGCGGCCAGTTCGGACTTGGCGCAGAAGTGGCGGTCAGCACGCAGAAACTGCACGCGCGCGGTCCGATGGGCCTTGAAGCGCTGACCACCTATAAGTGGATCGGCTTCGGTGACGATACGATTCGTGCGTAAATAGTCACGGGTGATGCAAAAATAGCCGTTTGATTCAAAAGGGCATTGACGCATCACCCGGTTAGATCTAACCTTTTGCCCCGTGGTTACACTCGTAACCGGCCTCTCAGGGCCGATATAGCTCAGTTGGTAGAGCAGCGCATTCGTAATGCGAAGGTCGTAGGTTCGACTCCTATTATCGGCACTCACACAACAAAATCCTTTAAAAACAATAACTTAAGGCTATTATCGCTCTCAAGATACAATCTTTTTTTAAGGGATTCTATGACCAACAGTTGCCGCTATGGTTAACAGTGGCTACTCAGGGATGTTAGCACGTAGCGGCCTGTAGTTGTAAAGCTCGAACAGGTACAAAGCGTGAACAGTCCCCACGAACCGCTATCAACTCGAAGCTGATGACGCTGCCAACGTCTCTAAATCCTCCCGAAACAGATTGAACACACGTATTTAAGCCCGATGTGCGGCCTTGTGGCTGCGTAAACAGGTGAATAGTGGTAATGCTCCGGTAGCTACAGATCCGGCTCTGCCAGCGCTTCGCTCACGCTCCGAAAGGTACATGAGCACCCTGATAAGGTGTGATCCCTCTGACAATCTGATTTGGTCACTGGTGACTTTCGCAAAGCGAAACCAACCAGGTTGGCCAGATGAAGTCGCTACGCTCCGCTTGTCTTCTTACCACTAACGGGGCTTTATGGCTTCTATTGTCTGAAATCTGCTACATTGCACAAACATCATATGGATTACTGTAAAGTTCATCATTATGATTATGTGTGCCATTGCCAGTTAAGAAATGCGGAGAGGACAATATGGATGTTACTGATGAGGCTTTGTTGAGTTCTGGCTTTACACCATCGGATTTGAAGAAGATAAAGAACAACGTTGAAAGCTATGGTGGAACGTTGGGGAATGCAATCAGGGACCTGGCCAGGCGATTTATTCTAGCCGTGTGGGTTGTATCCGGTTGCCTTGCTGTATTCATTTTTCTTGTGATGTTCGCATCTGAGCAGAGTGTTTTCTCTGGTGCTATTGGCCTTTCTTGTGGCGCAGCGGTTGCAATTTTTATACAACCGCCTGTACTTGCTTATAAATCTTGGCGATTCTGTAGAGCGAACAAATCTTAATTAGTACTGTTATCAGTAGCCAGAAGATCAAAAATGACTTTCGCTTTGACACCATATCCAGCGATTTTCATCGTTAGCTTAGGCTTGCTCATTGTGTCAACTTTTCGGTAGTAATCACGCGGCAGCCAACGGAATAATCGCCAAGCTCCGGGTTTCCTTGCTAAGCCGAAGATACTATAGACACTCGCCCCTAGAGTCACCGTATTATAAAGAGCTAATCCACTTTTTGGGCTAAACCCCATAAATTGTGCGGTCTCCATTGCGCCATCAGCAAAAATTCCTTCCGATTTGGATTGTTCACCATAGCGAAGATGGCTTGCTTCTTTTGTTATACCGTTAATACCATCAACAAATAAAACGGCTCCTGCAAGAACTCCAACAGGGGTCATAGTGGACATCATAACCATCCCACCAAATAATGCTGCTCCAGATACCACTATATGGATTGCCGAAATAACGTATCCGACGATTTTATTGTTTTCCCTGACAAACTCGACCTTTGCATAAAGTTGGGCGGCTCTGGTTCTTAACAGGCGTTCTTGTTCTTTCAGATTATCTGTTTCGGCACGCAGATTTTTGATGCATGCAATGCATTCTTCATCGGTTTTGGCCCGTCGTGCAGTTTCAAATTCTTTCTCTACGACCTGCCTTATCTCTTCGACAAACTTGATACGTGTTATCCCATCTTGCAAATAGAATGCTGATAGCCGATTTGCAGTTTCGACGAGTTTCCGGGCTTCCAGATTTACCATGGTATCTGACCATGTTCTGTTCCAGCCCCTGTTGAGCAGCGCAATATCCATTAAAGACTCCTTCCCAAAATGTGTCTGGTCATTTTACGTGCAATAAAGTTGAAGATAACAGGAAATACTTTCACAACCCGCCACCGTGGGTGTCCCGTTGTTTTATCCTTCCAGTTTACATTCTCCTGCTGAAAATATCCCCGCCTCTGTTGGACCGCTGCTAGGCCGTCAGCCCAGGCCCTCGGTGAAAAGCGCTTTTCTTCGCCAAATTGGCTTTTTTGGTCAGGTATTGCTTTTCGGCGCGTTGGCGTGAAGCGGGGTATACAACAGCGATTTGATCAACAGAAGGATAGCATTCGGGAGGATTTGAGGTGAGTTTACTTGTTCAAGGATTTTGGATGAGTTTGTCTGGTCACCCCACAACTTCAGGTTTCAGGCCTTTGATCCTGCCAGAGCATTAAACGCCATAAAAGCATATTTTTCTATTCACCAGCAGATACAAAGCCACTACGGCGACGTTACCACAACGGGTAGAAGGTCTACCCTCACCTGGCGAAATTCTCCGGTCCTGGCGGTCATAGATGCGTATCTTTTTCCACACCAGCGCATGCAGTCCCATCAATCCCTCCTACGCTTCACCAGAAGCCCTCAGCGGCGATTTCTAGCACCAGATATAACTGGCGTACCGATAATCCATGACTTCCCACAGCGCGATACAGGATTCACCAGAGGGCATCTGTCTTGATGACAGTACGTCGTCTTGCCCTTGAATAGCAATAAGTGTCGCGGCATAAGCAACTTAATCCTCGTCATCACTCTGTAATACCCTACGCAGGATTCGGCTCGATTCCAGTATCGGCAGATCTTCCATTAATAACGCCGATCGCGATGGCAATTTATTAAACAATCGCTCTGTTTGCGAGGCGAGATAGGCCACCAGAGGATGTGCGTCAGGGTCGCCTGAAATCAACTCCACGTTGTATTGCGTGACCGTGCCTTCACCAAAGACCCCCGAGCAGTAGTTGGTCCCGCCCAAGTATCTGAAGTCTTCAATAAAAAAGCTGAACATGCGCATTATTTTGTGAGCATCGCGTTGGTCAGTACGGTTGTCTGCTATCCGAAACAGTATGGTATTACCTTCAATGTCATATTGATAACGAAGGCGGTGCTGCTTAAATAGCAAGATAAGCAGTAAACGATTTATCCTGCTGAACTGTTCCGTCACCCTGACAACGTTGTTAATCATAGTATTTGACCGCTTTTTCATTTTCGCGTGGCGATGCGCCGCGCTTTTGCCGGGCCGAAGCTGTGGCTTTTCGATTCCCTGAAGGAGCTGAGCATCAATGACCCCATGCTCAATGACGTAATGAATATGCTTAATGGCGGGCTCCAGCGCCTCAATGGAAAACAGCTCGGTATAGCCGTCGCCGGCATCAATGCCCGTTTGATATTTGGCCAAAAGAAAATGCAGCATTTTTTCCAGCTTAAAGACCTCGGACTGCGGTAACGCAATGCGGTAAGAATGGGCATAATCCACATCGCCCCAGACCCGTTTTAGCGACTGAATGCGGTTATAGATATTATTGGCTTTACCCACTTTCATCATCTTTTTGGCCGGGAAAAGCAATAAATAGAGAAAAGAAGGGGTGTCCATAAAGCGCCTGTGAATGCGGTAACAGAAAAAGCAATGATAGAAGTTTTTTCATGCCAGGCGTAGCGCAGCGTTCACAATGCTGAGCGCTTCATGCTTAAGGCCGGTATAGCCCCAAAAGGCTATACCGCCACTCCCTCCTATCGTGCAATTAACGCAAACACGCCCCAGCCAATATATTCCCTTGTGTAAGCCACATGGCGCTTAGGCGCTGCCGTCAGCTCCGCGCGCACCTCCTGAGCAAAATCATCGTCGGGGTTTTGCTCCAGCCAGCGGCGCAGGGTCATCCATTTCGCGGCTTCGTATCTGTCCCAGCCTTCCTGATCTGCCAGCACCATTTCGACCAGGTCATAGCCCTGGCGATCGAAAGACGCGACAAGGTCGGGCAGGGTGAGAAAGTCTGCGGTGGACGAGACGCCGCAAGCCCGAGCCGTCTCCTCCGTTGCGGGAACCTGTCGCCAGTAAGGTTCACCGATGAGCATGATTCCCCCGGGCTTAAGGCTTTGTGCCAGCAGGTCCATCGTCCCGGCAACGCCGCCCGCAATCCACGTGGCGCCAACACAGGCCGCCACGTCGCATTGTTCATCAGCCACGTAGCCTGCCGCGTCGTTATGCACAAAATGGACGCGTTCGCTGACGCCGAGCGCCTCTGCGCGCCGCGTTGCCTGCGCGGTAAAGAGCGGGCTCATGTCGATGCCAATACCAGTAATCCCGTGATCGCGTGCCCAGGTGCAAAGCATCTCTCCCGAACCGCTGCCGAGATCGAGAAGGCGCGCGCCTGGCTTCATGCGTAACACGCGCCCCAGCGTGGCATATTTTTCTGGCGTGAAGGGGTTATGAATGCGGTGTTCGCTTTCGCTAACAGTAAATATGCGTGGGATATCCATCATCCTCTCCTTAACGATTATCAGGCTGGGCACGGACGTTGTTCAGCCCGGTAGTATTGATACGGTAGGGCTGACCGTTAACGGATTTGATCAGCTTTTTGGTTTTGAGCTTTTTGAAGACGGCGAGCGTGCAGTCGCTGAGCAATAGCCCTTCGCGGCTGTAACATTCAACGGCGGTGACGCGGCCGGACGTATCGCGGACGTGCACAATACGGCCACCTTTGGCGAGAACGTGTAAGGTACGCTGTTCCTGACGGGATAAATTCATACTGGAAAACCTGTTTAATCATCATGTGCAAAACGTGCAAACACACAGCGGTGTCCGCATTCGATTTCGGCGCATTGATAATCAGTCCGGCCTGAAAAGGTCGGGGAGCTGATTATCGGATGATTACATTCTCCAGCATCAAAGCCTCGGATTGAGTTGAAAGGTATTTACGGGGTGAATGATAACACCCGGTCATTGTATGTGTATACCCAGGGTTGAAAAGTGTGATCCCGGTAAGATCACACTGTACCGTTTTTTATATTTTTATCGATTTCAGCCTGTGGCTTTCCGAACAGATAGCCCTGCACGAGATCGCAGCCCAGCGCCTGAAGCCGTTCAAGCTGCGCTTCGGTTTCCACACCTTCTGCAATGACCCGCATATTGAGGCTCTTCGCCATGCCGGTTATCAGTTTAACGATATTAAGCGCATCGTCTTGGGTGGATATCGGATTCACAAAGGATTTATCAATTTTAATTTTATCAAAATTGAGTTCACTCAGCCTCGAGAGCGAGGAATAACCCGTTCCGAAATCATCAATGGAAATTTTTACCCCCAGCGATCTGAGCTTTTTGAGAATAGTGAGCGGCGTGTTGCTGTCACTGAAGAGCGAAGACTCCGTAACTTCCAGCTCAAGGCGGCTGGCCGGCAAGCCTGTCTCTTTCAGGATGGACTGAACCATTGCAGTAAATGATTTAGTCCCCAGCTGAACAGGTGAGACGTTTACCGAGATTCTGGCCGGAACCGCCCAGGAAGCTGCCTCCCGGCAGGCAAGTTCAAGCACATTTTTGCCAATCTCATTAATCATCCCTGTTTTTTCAGCAACAGAAATAAAGTAATCAGGCGACAAAATCCCCTTTACCGGGTGTATCCAGCGAATAAGCGCTTCATAGCCGTAAATTTCATTGCTGAATGAATCGACAATAGGCTGGTAATAAACAACGAATTCATGGTTGCTGATCGCGAGAGCCATATCATGCTCAAGGGTTCTGCTTTCCTGCAGCTTCTGCAGCATCCACTGACGGAAGACTTTTATCTGCTGTGAGCCCTCTTTTTTGGCTTCGTAGAGGGCCAGATCGGCAAATTTATAGAGATAATCCGAGCGCCGCTCATTATCAGATAAAACGATACCTACACAGGTGGCAATTTTTATCAGCTGGTTATTGATCGTATAGGGCAGACTGATGTGAGCGCTGATCTCTTTGGCGCGCGAAACCGCCGCGTTCTCGGTCAGGCCGCTGGAGAGAAGTGCAAATTCGTCACCGCCCAGGCGGTAAAACGTATCCGTCGCGTTACTCATTGAGGTAAGCCGTCGGGATACCTGATTCAACAGTAAATCGCCGGCGTCATGGCCATAGGTATCGTTGACCTCTTTGAAACGGTCTAAATCAAATAACATCACCGTGACAGGGGTATGGTTTTTATCTGCCTGAAGGGTAATTTTATTGAGATCGTCCCAGAAGAATAGACGGTTTTTCATGCCGGTAAGGGAGTCATGATACACATCATATTCCAGTTTCGAATTCTGTATTTGCAGCGTTTCTTTTGACCGCTGAAGTTCGTCAGCGAGGGTTTTAACCTGCATGTGGGCTTTAAGAATATTTTTATTCTGATAGATCATTAAGAACCCCAGAATAAAGCTTAATATCACCAGAAGTAACGAAAGTACGGAGTAAATATAATATAGGATCTGTATTTTATGGTTGGATTCATTAATTGTGTTAATATCTTTGGTTAATGCGCTTGAAGACAGTTGACTGAGCGGCGCGTCGAGCAGGTGCATATTTGCCAGGTACTTTTTTAATTCTTCATGGCTCATTTTTTCCAGGTTACTGTCCAGATACGCCAGTATTTCTTTCAGGCGTGCAGCGATCTCTTGATGCGTTTTATCGCTCTCAATATAGCGGCCTAAGTCTCCCCCGTTCAGTAACTCGCCCTGGCTGAGCATAATTTCGAGCCGCATGCGGGCCTGGTCTATCGTAACGTCATCGGTATCGGTTGCGTATAGACCAAGCCATGATTCAAATCGGTAATACTCTGATACCAGTTGAGCCACGGACCAGGACTCAGTGTAGTGAGTCAGTTTTTGCAGCTCTTGCTGACGATCGTAAACAAGAAATGCAATATATCCCGTCGTGATAAAAAGAGAAAAAATGATACCAACCAGTATCCTGTTCATTATGTTCTCCTGAACTGCTATTCAATCTTCATTTTGCTAACCTGCCATGCTGAACGCGAGTAATAAATTTGATTATTCAACTCAGGAAGACTGTCATAAGGGTATACAATGAATGATGGGCCTTTATCGCGGATACGCATATATTCGCCATTAATCTTTAAGGCAAGAATAGCGTTATATTTCTTAAAATCGCTGAGAGGAATAGCGGTTGCGTAATCATTAAGGGCAATAACATTAACGACAGAACCCTTTGCTCCAACATAATCCATGAGTTTGTTCATTGGAACACCCTCAAACTTCGTCCTGCCCGTATACCAGGGAGATGTCGTCTCGAAACTCACCATCCCGAGTTTTTCAAGGCTTGCGAGATCAAACACTGCTTTTCCATCTTCGTTAGTATTTTCTATATTCCCGTAAATCGTCAAAATGGGTTTTCCGGCGGGTTTCGGCAGTTCACCCGCCCAGGCTAAACTCTGAACCAGACAGCATACCAGCATTAGGATTAATCGCATTATGGCCTCCACTTTTGCACAGAAGTATATGAATTATAATTTAGTTATCACAGTAGTTTATGTATTTTATTGCGTCGCTATTACTTCTGTACGCGAATGAGGGGTAATTGCAAGGTAATCAAATGGTTATGAGATTGCGGAAGAGTGATTTCAATCACATACAACACCTCTTTTTTTTGAGGCACGCTACGCTTACTTGAATAAACTCTCTTACGTTTAAAAAACGATCGCTTTAATTGAGCGTTATTTCCTCACCTCAAAGAATGTACCTGTGATGGACAGGTAAAAAAAACGCCACCCAATGGACGGCGTCGTCATATTTAGCGATTGTTCAGCACGGTGCTCCGTTACTTTTTTGCGCCCGGTGAAGCGCTGAGCGGCAAACGCCATAGCTCGTAGCGTTCATGACCGGGTTTGACCGCGCCAGCAAAGTGGTCATTGAGGCTGCTTGAGGTGAAGATCAGGTCACCGTCCGGACGTATAGCCGGCGTGTCTGGCCAGCGTACGGCTTCATTTGCAGCAATAAGCGACATTGTACGGGTCTTCGGATCATACCGGACAATGCCGTTGCGGGTGACGTCCGTAATATAGAGGTTGCCCCTTGCATCGGTCACCAGGCCGTCCGTGTTGCCTCCTACCGTACCCAGATTCTGGATTTGCCCGGCAATCTGCGCATCGGTTGAGCCGTGTTGCTTCAGAACGGCGGTCGGGAGCGCGTACGCATGTGTTCCCGTCGTTACCGTCCAGTACAAGGTCTCTGCATCGGGAGAAAGCGCAATGCCGTTGATGCCAATCAGCAGCGGTTTACCCGGCCACACTTCCGCACCGTGGGAGACGACTTTTACGCCGGGTTCAACCTGCAGGGCAGGGTGGCGATCCAGTACGCGTCGGGCTGTACCGGTGTTGAAATCCACAACGATCAGACCAACACGGTTTTCAGGCGCACTTCGCGATCCGCTGTCGGAAATGTATGCGATACGACGATCCTCATCGACAACGACATCATTGAGGAAGCTCGCCTTACGGTCAGCCACGCTGTCCAGGGGGATCCGTTTAACCGTGCGGCCCGAGTCGAGATCCAGCACGACCAGCTTCTGCGAACCTACGGGGGATTCCGCTTCTCCCGCGACGAACCCCATATCCAGCGCCCATAACCAGCCGTTCTTACGATCAACATAAAAGCCGAGCACGTTGCGCAGATGTCGGTCGGGAGCAGAATCTATCGCATTACCCTGGCGGGACGGAAATGCCGTCAGGCGCGCCGGGCCCGACTGTGTGCGGGTATCCAGAATGCTTAACGTGGCGGGCGCGCTGGCCGAAACCAGTCGCGGCGTGCTGACAAAGGCGCGGCCCTTTGCATCAAAGTGAATACCGGCGACAGGAGCGTTAACCGACCCGGAAAAAGGCGCTGGCTGCCCGCTCTCAGGTGTATCCCAGCTTACGCCTGAGTAGCTGCGCCAGCGTTCAAGAGGCACCTGATTCGCCGCGCTGGCGCAGCTTGCGAAAGAGAACAATGCCGCCATCGCAATGGCGGAGAAAGTACGGGTACAGTGGGACATACATGCTCCGGTGAAGAGAGTAAGATACGGCGTCTTAATCCGGTATCAAAGAATGGAGCGGAACGTGCCGCCCTCGACGCGTACCGCAGCTCCGTTAGACGCTGCGCCGAGTGGGCTTGCCAGCAGCGCGACCATAGCGGCTATCTCGTCAGCCTCGATCATTCGTGCGATCAGCGAGCTGGGGCGGTAGGTCTGGAAGAAATGCGCTTCGATCTCCTGGTCTGTCATGCCCGGTTTGGGGGCTGTCTGGCGCAGGTAATCAATGATGCCGTCAGAGCGGGTTGCGGAAGGAAGTACGCTGTTGACCGTCACGCCCGTGCCCTTCGTCAGCTCGGCCATTCCTCGCGATACGGCCAGTTGAGCCGATTTGCTGACGCCGTAATGCACCATGTCAGGCGGCGTGAAAGCCCCCACTTCGCTGGACATAAAAATCACCCGGCCCCAGTTACGGGCAAGCATGCGTGGAAAGTAATGGCGGGAAAGACGAACCCCGGACATCACGTTAATGTCGAACATACGCAGCCACTCCTCGTCGGTTATGTCGGCGAAGGCTCTGGCTTCATAAAAGCCCAGGTTATTGATAAGGATATCGGTATCCGGGCAGGCCTCGAACAGCGCTTCTGTACCCTCAGCGCTCGCCAGATCGGCGACAACGGCGGATACCTGCGCCTGGGGAGCCGCGTGGGTTATTTTCGATACTGCATTTTGCAATTTTTCCCGATCGCGTCCGGTAATCGTAACGGCAACGCCTTCGCGCGCCAGCGTGCTGGCGATAGCCAGCCCAATTCCTGCGGTAGCTCCAGTGACAAGTGCGGTCTTACCAGTGAGTTGAAGATCCATAATTTTTGCCTTTTGGGGATAAGTGCGGTCACTTTACTCATCGCCCAATCGGAGATAAATTAGCGAAATTGAAAAACATTTGTTCCTGAAAGAGCAAAATGAGCAGAAAATTTGATTATCTCGGCGATGTTGAAGTCTTCATTACTGTCGTTGAACATGGCTCATTTACCGCGGCTGCGGTTGCTCTTTCAACCACCCCCTCAGTCCTGAGCCGCGCGGTGTCCCGCCTTGAGGTGCGTCTTGGACGACAGCTATTACAGCGCACCACACGTCGCGTGGGGCTAACGGAAGCCGGACGGATTTATCTTGAGCAGGCGCGTTCTGCTTTTTCCCTGCTTGATGAGGCTGAACGTGATGGCCGGGGGCAGGAGGGCGATCTGACCGGACGGGTACGGATCAGCGTCCCGACCACGTTCGGACACTATTGTCTGCCGCCCTTGCTCGCTCGCTTTTCCCAAAAATATCCGCGCGTTAAGGTGGAGTTGAACATCACCAATCGCAACGTAGACCTGATCGCCGAAGGATTCGATCTGGCTATTCGTCTGGGTCAGATGCCTGATAGTGGATTCGTCGCGCGTAAACTGCAGGATGCGGCACTGCTTTTGGTCGCCTCACCCGCTTACCTTCAGCGGATGGGAATGCCGCAAACGCTGGATGAACTGCAGCAGCATATGTGTCTGCCTTTTATCATGCCGCGTACTGGCCGTATTGCCCCCTGGGTATTTCGCATGGGCGAACGCGATGTGGACTGGCTGCCGGCTTCCACCATCGAAACGTCAGATGATGTTCTTGGCGTGGTATCGCTGGCTGAATGCGGGATGGGGATCTGTCAGAGCTATGAATTTATCGTTCGTGAGCGGATACAGCGCGGCCAGCTTGTGGAGGTGCTCCCGCAACTGCGCGGACGTTCGCGGCCTTTCTCGCTGATTTATGCGCCTCACCGGCGTCAGTCGGCTGCCACCCGGGCCATGATCGATCTTCTGACCACGGAACAATGACGCGGGTGTCTCCGTCATGAAAAAAGTGTCTTATTCTTAACCCGCCTCCAGCATCCCAAAACTCACAATTCGCGAGCGTCCCAGCTCTTTCGCCCGGTACAGTGCCACGTCCGCGGCGCGCAGCAGGTTGTCACTTTGAGCATGCTCTGGATAGCTGGCGATACCAATCGACACATCCACCGGCCCAATCTCGGTCAGCCCATAGCGAAGCGATAGCGCATGCACGCCGTTGTAAATCTTCTGCGCGCAGGCGTGCGCTTCTGCTTCACCGGCCCCGGGAAGCAGAACCAGAAACTCCTCGCCCCCGTAGCGGAATGCCAGCCCGCCGTCGTGCGCGGCCCGCTGAACAATCGTCGCCACGTTTTTGATTACCTGATCGCCGGCCTCGTGACCAAAGCGGTCGTTAATGTTTTTAAAGTGATCGATGTCGATCATCATGCAGCTTAACGGCTCGCCGTTGCGCATGGCCTGCGTCATTTGCGTGTGCAGGGTGTCTTCCAGATGATGACGATTACGCAGGGCGGTAAGCGGGTCAAACAAGGCTTTTTCCAGCAGCGCGTCGCGCAGGCGCTGATTCGCCAGCGCCAGTCCGAGCGCCTCGGCCATCAGTTCCAGATACGCGCGTGCAGGAGCATTTTCCGGGGTGATGTTCTGGAACGAGAGCAACCCAATGGCCTCGCCCTGGGCGATAAGCGGTACGCACAGCGCGCTTTCCGCCTGTGATTCCGGGAGATGATAGCAGGCGACATCCGGTTCACCGTTAACCGGCGGGTGGCTCTGACCGCGACGCACGGCCCAGCACGCATCGGGGTGGAACGTGGCCTCATCATCTGCCGGTGAAAGCCACTGGGCGACGCAGCGCATTTGCCACGGATCGCGGTCAAAAACGTAGAGCCGGCCCGCTATCCCCGGCGCGATATTGGGCGCAAACAGCTCCGCCACGTTGATCACATCGTCAAAGTTTTCACACCCCTGCAGCCGCTGCGTCATGCGCGCCAGCAGCTCGCGGATGGCCCAGTCGGCGTCACGCTCTTTTTCCAGACGCTGTCGCGCAAGGCCGTTTTCACGAAAGATGCGGATGGCCTGGGCCATATCGCCAATCTCATCAATCTGGTTAAAGTTGGGCGTTTCAACGGCGAAGTCCTGAGAGGCCAGACGGTGAACCACGTCGCTCAGGCGTACCACCGGGCGCAGCACGCGGCGTTTTAATATAAAGCCGAGCACAAACAAGAACAGCAGGGCGGTCAGGCCAACCATCACTTCAGAAGCCGTGCGCAGCGCTTTCGATTTTTTCGTCGCCTCCCGCACGGAGGCAATGACACGTTTGTCGAGTATCTGGCGAAAGCGATCGATTTGGGTTTGTGCGCGCTCAAGCTCCTGCTCGTAGGGCATGCCATAGAGCAGGGCAACGGCCTGCGCATCTTCACCCCGGGCCGCGCTCGTCAGTGCCGCCTGCTGCTCATCCTGCAGTGCATCAATGATTTTTAAACCATCATGTAGCAGGGCCAGCTCGTCATCTGAAGCGCCGGTGTCCTGCAGTTTCTCCAGCTTCAGCTCGATGCTCTTCAGTTTTTTCTCTGACGCATTGTACTCATCCAGGATTTGCGGATTTTTTTTGATGACATACAGGCGCGCTAAATCGGACTGTTTCCAGGCGTCGGTTTCAATATTTTCTGTAAGCTCATCAAAATTTTGACGTAGTTCAATGGCCTGACGTTCGGCGGTGTCAGCACCGGAGGCCATCAGCATGATAATGCCGGAGGCGATAGTCAGGCAGACCGTGGCACCGTAGGCCCAGTTGGTTATTGTCGCGATTCGCACCTGGAGATCCTTTTACCGCATAAAGAGGATGGCGTTCTTCAAATTATAGAAAACGTATGATTTAAGGCGAAAAAAAAGGCGGCACAGCGCCGCCTGATGTGGTCGTTATCGTCACGTCCCTACAAATCTGGAGAGTTTTTTCCCTCTTCGATGAACTCGGCGTCCAGCTCTTCGGCATTGCCCGCGTGATCGCGGCCGGAGAAGAGGTTCCAGCAGGCGATAAACAGCGCGGCGATGAGCGGCCCAATCACAAAGCCGTTAATGCCGTACAGCTCCATACCGCCGAGGGTAGTGATTAAAATCAGGTAGTCCGGCATTTTGGTGTCTTTCCCCACCAGCAGCGGGCGCAGGATATTGTCCACCAGCCCGACAATAATCACGAAGAAGCCAACAATAAACAGCCCCTGCCAGAGCTGGTGCGTGGCGAACAGGTAAATGGCGGCTGGCACCCAGACAATCGCCGAGCCGACGGCGGGAACCAGCGAGAGGAACGCCATCAGCGCGCCCCAGAGCACGCTGCCGTCGATGCCCACGATGGCAAACGCGATCCCGCCGAGCGTGCCCTGAACGACGGCCACCACTGCCGTCCCTTTCACCGTCGCCCGGGAGACGCCGACGAACTTGGCGAACAGGTGCTGTTTAACAAAATCAGACAGCGGCAGGGAGTCGAGGATCTGGCGTACCAGATACGGTCCATCCTTCAGCAGGAAGAACAGCAGATAAAGCATGATGCCGAAGCTAATCGCAAAGCCAAACGTGCCTTTGCCGATCAGGAACGCGCTGCCTGCCAGATACTGCCCGCCCTGCAGCGCAACGTCGGAGAGTTTTTTCTGGATCTGCGCCGCGTTGGTCAGGTTGTGATCCGCCAGGAAGCCGCTGGCCCAGTCCGGCAAGTGGTTGAAGATGCTCGCCACTACCTCCGGGAATTGGGTGTTGTTCTCCTGAAGCTTCGTGTAAACCACGTTCAGCTCAATGGCGAGCGAGGAGAGGATCACCATCAGCGGGATGAAGACGATCAGGCAGATAATGCCAATCGTCAGCAGCGAGGCCAGCCCGTTGCGATCCCCCAGCGCGGCGCGCAATTTGTTTTTTACCGGGTTGAAAATGACGGTCAGAATAGCGGCCCACAGTATCGCGGAGAAGTAGGGCGACAGCACGTCGAAGAAGGCCCAGGTCACAAGGGCGAGAATGAAAATAAAGAAACCTTTGGTCAGTCCGTTAAAGCGCATCAGTCAGTCCTGGTTACTAAGAAACTGTGACGACTATAGAACCGATTGCGAGAATTACCAACCCGGCGGCCAGTTCAGCAATATCGCAGTATGAATTTGCGCTTCACGGATAGCACTTTCGACTGACCGAAGATCGCACGTTCCCGCACCATGCTGTTAGTATCTGCTTGCGGAGGTGCTTATGGCCTGGCGTCCCATTCTTTATGTGATCCTCACAACCCACCCCAGACTCAGCGCGCGACGTGCCCGTTTACGTCTGGTCATCTAGCTTTTTATTAACAATCGCGGTATAACACCTTCTTTGGATGTTTAGATGTCCATACGTATAGAAGGTAATATGCAAACACAACAAGAAAATGGACAGCTTAAGCGCACCATGAAAACACGCCACCTGATTATGCTCTCACTGGGCGGCGTGATTGGGACAGGGTTATTCTTCAATACCGGATACATCATTTCCACCACCGGTGCGGCGGGCACGCTGCTGGCGTACCTGATCGGCGCGCTTGTGGTCTGGCTGGTGATGCAGTGTCTGGGCGAACTCTCCGTGGCGATGCCGGAAACCGGCGCGTTCCACGTCTATGCCGCCCGCTATCTCGGCCCGGCGACGGGCTATACCGTGGCGTGGCTCTACTGGCTCACCTGGACGGTGGCGCTCGGCTCGAGCTTTACCGCCGCCGGGTTCTGCATGCAGTACTGGTTCCCGCAGGTGCCCGTCTGGGCGTGGTGCGTGGTCTTTTGCGTAGTGATTTTCGGCCTTAACGTCATCTCCACGCGCTTCTTTGCCGAAGGGGAATTCTGGTTCTCGCTGGTGAAGGTCATCACCATCATCGCCTTTATCATCCTCGGCGGGGCGGCGGTCTTTGGTTTCATCCCGATGCAGGACGGTTCACCCGCGCCGGGCTTAAGCAACCTCACCGCCGAGGGCTGGTTCCCGCACGGCGGCCTGCCGATCCTGATGACCATGGTGGCGGTGAACTTTGCCTTCTCCGGGACCGAGCTTATCGGCATCGCAGCGGGTGAAACGGAAAATCCGCATAAGGTCATTCCGGTTGCGATCCGCACCACCATCGCGCGGCTGATCATCTTCTTTATCGGCACCGTGTTTGTGCTGGCGGCGCTGATCCCGATGCAGCAGGCGGGCGTGGAAAAAAGCCCGTTCGTGCTGGTGTTTGAAAAGGTCGGTATTCCTTATGCCGCTGATATTTTTAACTTCGTGATCCTGACGGCGATCCTCTCGGCGGCGAACTCCGGGCTGTACGCCTCCGGGCGCATGCTGTGGTCGCTCTCGAATGAGAAAACGCTCCCGCGCTGCTTTGCCCGCGTGAACAAAAACGGCGTGCCGCTGACGGCGCTCTCGGTTTCCATGCTCGGCGGCGTGCTGGCGCTGTTCTCAAGCGTGGTGGCCCCGGACACGGTGTTTGTCGCACTCTCGGCCATTTCTGGCTTTGCGGTGGTGGCGGTGTGGATCAGCATCTGCGCGTCGCACTTCGTTTTCCGTCGCCGTCATCTGCAGTCTGGCCAGCCGCTCTCTGCGCTGCAGTACCGCGCGCCGTGGTATCCGCTGGTGCCGGTGCTCGGTTTTATCCTCTGCGTGGTGGCCTGCGTCGGCCTGTGGTTTGACCCCAGCCAGCGCATTGCCCTTTATTGCGGGCTTCCGTTCGTCGCCCTGTGTTATGGTGCCTACTACCTGACCCGAAATATGACATCGCAGGAGCCTGAACATGTCGCAGAATAATCCGCTTACCGCCATCCTTGAAAAACAGCCGTTTGTAGTGCTGGATGGCGCAATGGCAACGGAGCTGGAAGCGCGCGGCTGTAACCTTGCTGACAGCCTCTGGTCGGCCAAAGTGCTGGTGGAAAACCCGGATCTTATCCGTAAAGTGCATCTTGATTACTACCGCGCGGGCGCGCAGGTGGCGATCACCGCCAGCTACCAGGCCACGCCTGCGGGCTTTGCGGCACGCGGTCTGGATGAGGCGCAGTCCCGCGCGCTGATTGGCAAAAGCGTGGAGCTGGCGCGTAAGGCGCGCGAAGCGTACCTGGCCGAAAACCCGCACGCGGGCACGCTGCTGGTAGCGGGCTCCGTTGGGCCGTACGGCGCGTATCTGGCAGATGGCTCAGAGTATCGCGGCGACTACGTGCGCAGTGCCGAAGAATTCACAGAATTCCATCGCCCGCGCGTGGAAGCGCTGCTGGACGCGGGGGCAGACCTGCTGGCCTGCGAAACGCTGCCGTCGTTCACGGAAATAAAGGCGCTGGCCGCGTTGCTGACGGCGTATCCCCGCGCACGGGCGTGGTTCTCCTTCACCCTGCGCAACAGCGAGCACCTGAGCGACGGCACGCCGCTGCGGGAGGTGGTTTCTTCTCTGGAGGACTATCCGCAGATCGTCGCGCTGGGCATCAACTGTATCGCGCTGGAAAACACCACGGCGGCGCTGAAGCAGTTGCATAGCCTGACGCCGCTGCCGCTGGTGGTCTACCCGAACTCGGGCGAGCATTATGATGCGGTAACCAAAACCTGGCACCACCACGGCGAAGCGTGCGAGACGCTGGCGGGGTATCTGCCGCAGTGGCTGGCGGCTGGAGCGAAGTTAATCGGCGGATGTTGTCGCACCACGCCGAAGGATATTGCAGAGCTGAACGCGCAGCGCTGAGTTTGTGCCGGGTAAGGCGCAGGCGCCACCCGGCACAAACCAACCGCACAAAATCAACTATCCTTTCCCGCTTTTTTTCTAAAAACGAATCGTCATTAGCGATTCTTTTTTATTCCTTTATCAAAATTCCCGCGCCGGAAATACTGCCCTCATAACAACAGGGGAGCAGGCACTATGGCAATTTCATCGCGAATCACACTTCTCGGCGCGCTGGCGCTGTGGGCATTTCAGGCGCAGGCGGTGGACGTTACCGTCGCGTATCAAACCTCGGCTGAGCCGGCGAAGGTTGCGCAGGCGGACAATACCTTTGCGAAGGAGAGCGGCGCGAAAGTCGACTGGCGCAAGTTCGATAGCGGCGCGTCCGTCGTGCGTGCGTTAGCGTCCGGCGACGTGCAGATTGGCAATATCGGCTCCAGCCCGCTGGCGGTCGCGGCCAGCCAGCAGGTGCCGATTGAGGTTTTCCTCCTCGCCTCTCAGCTCGGTAATTCCGAAGCGCTGGTGGTGAAGAAAAACATCACCAAACCGGAAGACCTGATCGGCAAACGCATCGCCGTGCCGTTTATCTCCACCACCCACTACAGCCTGCTGGCGGCGCTCAAACACTGGGGCATCAAGCCGGGGCAGGTGCAAATCATCAATCTTCAGCCGCCGGCGATTATCGCCGCCTGGCAGCGCGGGGATATTGACGGGGCCTACGTGTGGGCACCGGCAGTAAACGAGCTGGAAAAAGACGGCACCGTGCTGACCGACTCCGAGAAAGTGGGCCAGTGGGGCGCGCCGACCCTCGACGTGTGGGTGGTGCGCAAAGACTTTGCCGAGAAACATCCTGAGGTGGTGAAAGCCTTCGCCAAAAGCGCAATTGCCGCCCAGCAGCCGTACATCAGCAACCCGGATGAGTGGCTGAAGCAGCCCGCCAATCTGGAAAAACTCTCCCGCCTGAGCGGCGTGCCGGAAGCGGACGTGCCGGGGCTGGTGAGGGGCAATACCTATCTGACCCCCGCGCAGCAGGTGCAGCAGCTAAACGGGCCGGTGAGCAAAGCGATTGTAGATACCGCCACCTTCCTGAAAGAGCAGGGCAAAGTGCCTGCGGTCGCGGCGGATTACAGCCAGTACGTCACCGACCGCTTTGTGAAATAAGGAGTCCGCCATGCTGAACATTACGAACCTGTATGCCGATTACGGTGGTAAACCCGCGCTGGAGGACATCAACCTGACGCTGGGCAGCGGTGAACTGCTGGTGGTGCTCGGCCCGTCCGGCTGCGGAAAAACCACGCTGCTGAATCTGATCGCCGGGTTTGTACCGTATCAGCACGGCACCATTCAGCTGGAAGGCAAAAAGGTGGATGGCCCTGGCGCCGAGCGCGGCGTGGTCTTTCAGAACGAAGGATTGCTTCCGTGGCGCAACGTGCAGGAGAACGTGGCGTTTGGGCTCCAGCTTGCGGGCGTGAACCGTGAACAGCGGCTGGCAACCGCGCGGGCGATGCTGAAAAAAGTGGGGCTGGAAGGGGCGGAAAAACGCTTTATCTGGCAGCTTTCCGGCGGCCAGCGTCAGCGCGTCGGGATCGCCCGCGCGCTGGCGGCGAATCCGCAGCTGTTGCTGCTGGACGAGCCGTTCGGGGCGCTGGACGCCTTTACCCGCGAGCAGATGCAAACCCTGCTGCTGCGCCTGTGGCATGAGACGGGCAAGCAGGTGCTGTTGATTACCCACGATATCGAAGAGGCGGTGTTTATGGCGACCGAGCTGGTGCTGCTCTCGCCGGGGCCGGGGCGCGTGCTGGAGCGGCTGCCGCTTGAATTTGCCCGTCGCTACGTCGCTGGGGAGCCGGTGCGCAGCATCAAATCCGATCCGCAGTTTATTGAGCAGCGTGAATACGTCTTAAGCCGCGTGTTCGAACAGCGGGAGGCCTTCTCATGAGCATCGTCTTTAGTGAAAAAACGCGCCGCACCCGTCCGGCGCTGCGCTGGCCGTTCTCGCGCCCGCTCACGTTGAGCGTCGGCACGCTGCTGGTGCTGCTGGCAGCGTGGTGGGCGGTTGCGGCCCAGCAGTGGGTCAGCCCGCTGTTTCTGCCGCCGCCGGGACAGGTGCTGGCGAAACTCATCTCCATCGCCGGGCCGCAGGGCTTTATGGACGCTACGCTCTGGCAGCATCTCGGCGCAAGCCTGACGCGCATTCTGGTGGCGCTGCTGGCGGCGGTGGTTATCGGTATCCCGGTCGGGATCGCGATGGGCCTAAGCCCGACGGTGCGCGGCATCCTTGACCCGCTGATTGAGCTTTACCGCCCGGTGCCTCCGCTGGCCTATTTGCCGCTGATGGTGATCTGGTTCGGTATCGGCGAAACGTCGAAAATTCTGCTGATTTATCTGGCGATTTTCGCGCCGGTTGCCATGTCGGCGCTGGCGGGCGTGAAGAGTGCCCAGCAGGTGCGGATACGCGCGGCGCAGTCGCTGGGGGCCAGCCGTACGCAGGTGCTGCTGTTCGTGATTCTACCCGGCGCGCTGCCGGAGATTTTAACCGGGCTGCGCATCGGCCTCGGCGTGGGCTGGTCCACGCTGGTGGCGGCAGAGCTGATCGCCGCCACGCGAGGATTAGGGTTTATGGTTCAGTCGGCGGGAGAGTTCCTGGCGACTGACGTGGTGCTGGCAGGGATCGCGGTAATTGCCGCGATCGCCTTCGGATTAGAACTGGGGCTGCGCGCGCTACAGCGCCGCCTGACGCCCTGGCATGGAGAAATACAATGAGTGAACGACTGACCATCACCCCGCTGGGGCCGTACATTGGCGCGCAGGTGTCGGGCCTGGATGTGTCCCGCCCGCTGAGCGATAACCAGTTTGAGCAGCTGTACCACGCGGTGCTGCGCCATCAGGTGGTGTTCCTGCGCGAGCAGGCGATCACCCCGCAGCAGCAGCGCGCGCTGGCGTTGCGTTTTGGCGACCTGCATATTCACCCGGTCTATCCGCATGCGGAAGGGGTGGAGGAGATTATCGTTCTGGATACCCACAACGATAATCCGCCGGACAACGACAACTGGCACACGGACGTCACCTTTATCGAGACGCCGCCCGCCGGGGCAATTCTGGCAGCAAAATTACTGCCAGAGACCGGCGGCGATACGCTGTGGGCGAGCGGGATTGCGGCGTTTGAGGCGCTCTCTGCGCCGTTCCGGACGCTGCTGAGCGGCCTGCGGGCGGAGCACGACTTCAAAAAATCGTTCCCGGAATACAAGTACCGTAAAAGCGAAGAGGAGCATCAGCGCTGGCTGGAGGCGGTGGCGAAGCATCCGCCGCTGCTGCACCCGGTGGTGCGTACCCATCCGGTCACGGGCAAGCAGGCGCTGTTCGTGAACGAAGGATTCACGACGCGCATTGTGGACGTGACGGAGAAAGAGAGCGACGCGCTGCTGGGATTCCTGTTCGCACATATCACTAAACCGGAGTTTCAGGTGCGCTGGCGCTGGCAGGAGAACGACCTGGCGATCTGGGATAACCGCGTGACGCAGCATTACGCCAACGCGGACTATCTGCCGCAGCGAAGGATTATGCAGCGGGCGACGATTTTGGGGGATAAGCCGTTTTACCGCCCCTGATCCTGGAGTACCCGTAGGCCGGGTAAGCGCAGCGCCACCCGGCGAAAACGGTGCACAATTGCCGGCCAATTAAAGGTGCGCCTCAATATACCGCTGATAGCGGTTCGCCTTCAGGTAGCACAAATCCACCAGCACCAGACCGTCTATGCAGTTGTTGAACGCCGGGTCGCTGCCAAAATCAATAAACTGCACGCCGCCGGGCTCGCATAGCTCGGAATACTGTTTATACAGCGGCGGTATGCCGCAGCCCAGATTGCCGAGCAGGGATTTCAGCTTTGTCAGATCGTCCACGTAATCCACGCCGCCAAACTGTGCCAGCACGTCCGGTAACGACGCCGGATACGGCTGACGTGACGCGGCTAGCGGATGCGTCGCGGGGAACCACAGGCGGTAAAAGGCGACCAGCAGATCCCGTGCCGCAGGCGGTAAGCCGCCGGAGATGGAGACGGGGCCAAACAGGTAGCGATAATGTGGGTAACGCGCCAGGTAAGCCCCGATGCCGGACCATAAATAGTCCAGACCGCGACGCCCCCAGTAGCGCGGCTGAATAAAGCTGCGCCCGAGCTCAATGCCGTGCTCAAGCACGTCCTGCATTTTGTCGTCGTAGTGGAACAGGCTGTAGCTGTACAGACCTTCAACGCCGCGTTTTTCGATCTGCATGGCCGTCGGCATAAAGCGATACGCCCCGACGATCTCCAGATCCTCTTCATCCCAGAGGATCAGGTGCAGATAATCGTCATCGTAGCTGTCGGTGTCCCGGCGTTTACCGCTCCCTTCCTCCACCGCGCGAAACGCAATCTCGCGCAGGCGGCCCAGTTCGCGCAGAAGAGGCGCCTCTTCCTGCCCGTTGCGCTGCCACAGGTAGATGGTTTTACCGTCGCTGGTTTTACCCAGGCACTCCGCCTGCGCCAGCTCGCGTTTCAGGGTGGCCCGGTCTTCCGGACGGGCAATGGCGCACTGGGTTTTGAAGACGCCAGGCAATCCCTTGCCAAGACGCATCACGTGCTGACGGCACTGCTCGGCCATCTCACGTGACGAAAGCGTGGCGCTATGCCAGTGATGCCAGGCGATTTGCTGGCCGATTTTAATCGGCAGCTGGCTGTGGCGGCGGCGGAACATCTGCTGCATTAGCAGCAGCATCGGCAATGTCGGCGACACCAGCGTGCTGGCATAAAAGAGCAGGCTGTTATGCGCCTGAATATGCACCGGCAGCAGCGGGGCGCGCAGCTTGCTGGCGAGTTTGATAAAGCCGGAGTGCCATTTTTTATCGCGAATGCCTTTGCGCGTGGGGCGTGAAACTTCACCCGCCGGGAAGAAGATCAGCACGCCCGCGTTTTGCAGATGCTGCTCCATCTGAACCAGAGACGATTTCGCCGTCCTGCCGCCCATATTGTCCACCGGAATAAACAGCGAACTGAGAGGCTCAAGGTGGGTCAGCATCCGGTTGGTCACGACTTTAACGTCGCGCCGCACGCGGGAGACAGCGTACATCAGCGCCAGCCCGTCCAGCGTGCCTGTCGGGTGGTTGGCAATAATAACCAGCGGGCCATGTTCGGGGATTTGTTCGAGATCGCGGGCGGAAACGGTGCAGAGAATATCAAGGTGCTCCAGAACTTGCTCCACCATATCCAGTCCTTTCAGGTGGCGGTGAGCGGCGGCAAACTGCTGGAATTCTTCTTCGTAAAACAGCCTTTTTAACAGACTTTTTTGCCAGGGTGCAGGCCTCGCCTGAGGCCAAAGATCGTCGAGAACGCTATCGAGGCTAAACATGATTACTCCTCCTGCCGTCTTGCGAAGACAGTAGAAGGAGCAGATGTCGGTTGTATTGCAGTTTGGTGAAGATTAGCGGAGGATTTTTTTCTCGGCCAGATCCAGCGCGAAGTAGCTGAAGATCAGATCCGCGCCCGCGCGTTTGATCGCGCCCAGGCTTTCGAGGATCACTTTCTCTTCGTCGATGGCACCGGCCAGCGCGGCGAATTTGATCATCGCGTATTCACCGCTCACCTGGTATGCCCCCAGCGGCAGTTCGGTGCGCTCGCGGATGTCGCGCAGGATATCGAGATAGGCGCCAGCCGGTTTCACCATCAGGCAGTCTGCGCCCTGGGCTTCATCAAGCAGGGATTCACGAATCGCTTCCCGGCGGTTCAGCGGGTTCATCTGGTAGGTCTTACGATCGCCCTTCAGCGCCGTACCCGCCGCTTCACGGAACGGGCCGTAGAAGGAGGAGGCAAACTTGGTGGAGTAGGACATGATGGCGGTGTCGGTAAAGCCTGCCGCATCCAGCGCCTGACGGATAGCCTGAACCTGTCCGTCCATCGCCGCAGACGGCGCGATGAAGTCCGCACCCGCAGCGGCAGCCACGACCGCCTGCTTGCCGAGGTTCAGCAGGGTGGCATCGTTGTCCACGCCGTGATCGCACAGCACGCCGCAGTGCCCGTGGGAGGTGTATTCGCAGAAGCAGGTGTCGGACATGACCACCATTTCTGGCACGGTATCTTTGCAGATGCGGGACATGCGGGCCACAAGGCCATCTTCTTTCCATGCATCGCTGCCGGTGGCGTCGGTATGGTGGGAGATGCCGAAGGTCATCACCGAGCGGATCCCCGCGTTGGCAATGCGTTCGATCTCACGCGCCAGGTATTTTTCAGGAATGCGCATCACGCCCGGCATGGCTTCGATGGCTTTGTAGTCATCAATCTCTTCTTCAACAAAAATCGGCAACACCAGATCGTTTAAGCTCAGTGTTGTCTCTTCAAACATGGCGCGCAGTGCGGGTGACTTACGCAGGCGGCGGGGACGTGCAATTAAATCGGTCATGGTATGCCTGATGTTTGTGGAACAAAGAAGGTTAGTGTACCTCAAAGTGAAGTGAGGTGTTTTACTAAAGTGGGCATTTTGATACCGATTAATGCGGCCTGTCTATGATTGCCACTGAATTATATATAATTAACTAATCCTGCGGAATGTCGGTTCGAATTATTGATGTTAATTCTATTACGAAGGGAATGTATAAATAAAAATGATCTGTTTATAAAACTTATATCACCTTTGCTTGTTTAGTTTATTTTGACTTTTTCTTTATAGTATTTATATTTAGCGCTCTTTTTCTCTCGTTTTACATCTGCTGATTGTCTGGATACGGACTTAAATGAATCATTCATTGAACCTTTTCTGAATGAAACTGCATAATTCACTCCGCAATTAAACATTGCTAATTGATTTACGGACAAACATGCTTACGTCCCTGAGGAGGGATGACCCAATGCAAACATGGAAAAAGAAACTGGTTGTATCTCAACTTGCATTAGCTTGTACGCTGGCTATCGCTTCTCAGGCTAATGCGAAAGATATTTCCGGTACGACATATAATACTTTTGGATATGATAATACCGCATCTACGCCGTGGTATTATGGCTACGCAGATTGGGATTACTCGGATGCCACCCATGATGGTGACATTTATCCGGTCATCAATAAATCAACCGTAAACGGTGTTATTTCGACTTACTATCTGGATGATGGGGTCAATGGCCGTGCGAATGCGTTGAGTATTTCTAACAGCACCATTAACGGCATGATCACGTCAGAGTGTATGACCACGACGTGTGCAGATGGCGTGGATACTGACGGCACCAGTCATACCCAGTACGATCGTTTTAGCCTGACCGTTGATAACTCCACCATCAACGATGCCTACGAGCATTACGCGTATGATGTCGTCAATGGCGAGAATACTGAAACGCATTATCTGGACACCTATGGTCTGGGTAACGCAATTACCCTGGACGTTGAATCTGATATCGTTATTCAGAACAACTCCCACGTCGCGGGTATTACGCTGACGCAGGGTTATCAGGAACTGGATAACACACCATACGACGGCGTTGAAGGCGTTGCTAACAGCAGCAATGTCTTTACCGATACGCTGGTGGTGAAAGACTCCGTGCTGACCTCTGGTGCGTACAGCGATCTGGGCACCAACGGGTTCTACGGTCAAACGGCGAAGCCGAGCGACTACGGTGAAACCAACGCCTCGGCTGCGGATGATGCGGCGCTGATCGTTGCGGCCGGCGCGTCTGATAACGCCATGCAGACCACCGCTACCTTCGATCACTCTACCGTAACGGGTGATATTCTTTTCTCCAGCACCTTTGATAACAACTTCTACGAGAATGGCGATCCGGCAACGGATACCACTGAAGATGGTGTCTATAACCCAACCACCAACGGCTGGGACGGTACCGATACACTGGATGTTACGCTGACTAACGGCAGCAAGTGGGTCGGTGCAGCGCAGTCCAGCGTTGAAGCTATCGGCACTGCGCAGATGTATGGCCAGGGCTACAGCAACGTTGACTGGCACGCTCTGTCCCCGAACAGCATCTGGCCTGATTCTACCTTCGACAGCAACGGTCACGTTGCCGGTGAAGAGGTGTACCAAAGCGGCCTGTTCAATGTGGCGCTGGATAACGGTTCCGAGTGGGATACCCGCAAGGTCTCCAACATTGATGCGCTGACGGTGAACAACCAGTCTCAGGTCAATGTTGAAAACTCCGGCCTGCTGGCGGATTCAATCACCCTGACCAATGCTTCAACCATGAATATTGGCGACAGCGGAGCCGTGGCAACCGACAGCCTGTATCTGGACAGCTATAGCCGTGCGGCACTGACTGAAGAGACAGCAGAGCTGTATGCCAACACCATTACCGTAGACAACGGTGCCGAGCTGGCGCTGGGTCTGGGTCAGGTTGATACGCACAATATGGTACTGACCGATGGCGGCGTGCTCAACGTTGCCAGCCGCGATTATGTGCTGAACAGTGATCTGAACAACGCACGCTATATCACCAACGATCGCTACAACGCGGAGTATGACTACGGTGTTGTCGCGCTGAACTCCGACGGCCATCTGGCGGTGAACGGTGACGTTGCCGGTAACTACAAGGTGCGCATCGACGATGCAACCGGCGCTGGTTCAGTTGCCGACTACAAAAACAAAGAGATCATTCGCGTCTACGACAATAACGCAGATACCGCAGCCAGCTTTACTGCTGCAAACAAAGCTGATTTAGGTGCTTATACCTATCAGGCGCAGCAGGAGGGTGACACCGTTGTTCTCCAGCAGAAAGAGCTGACTGACTACGCCAACATGGCGCTGAGCATTCCTTCTGCCAACACCAATATCTGGAATCTCCAGCAGGATACCGTGGGTACGCGTCTGACCAACAGCCGTCATGGCCTGGCAGACAACGGCGGAGCGTGGGTGAGCTATTTCGGCGGCAATTTTGACGCGGATAACGGCACCGTCAGCTACGATCAGGACGTAAGCGGCATTATGGTCGGTCTGGACACGCAGATTGACGGTAATAATGCGAAGTGGATCGTCGGTGGTGCAGCTGGTTTTGCGAAAGGCGATATCAGCGATCGTACGGGTCAGGTCGATCAGGACAGCCAGACTGCGATGATCTACGCGTCTGCGACGTTTGCGAACAACGTCTTCCTCGACAGCTCACTGAACTACACCCGCTTTAACAATGACCTCTCTGCAACCATGAGCAACGGTCAGTATGTTGACGGTGATACCACCTCTGACGCTGTCGGCTTCGGGATGAAGCTGGGCTATGACTGGAAACCAAACCTCTCAGGCTATATCACCCCTTATGCGGCGATTTCCGGCCTGTTCCAGTCAGGCGACGACTACCAGCTGAGCAACGACATGCGTATCGATGGTCAGTCTTACGACAGCATGCGTTATGAACTTGGCCTGGATGCGGGTTATACCTTCAACTACGGCGGCGAACAGGCGCTGACCCCGTACTTCAAGCTGGCTTACGTCTATGACGATGCTGACAATAATGCTGATATCAACTCTGACAGCATTGATAACGGCGTCGAAGGCTCTGCGGTTCGCGTTGGGCTGGGCACCCAGTTCAGCTTCACCAAAAACTTCAGTGCTTACACCGATGCGACTTATCTGGGCGGCGGCGACGTTGACCAGAACTGGGGAGCAAACCTGGGTGTGAAATATACCTGGTAAATAGAAAGCGCGGGGGATATTTTCCCCCGCTTTTTTATATGGTTTAAAAATAATAAAGAACCGACAGATACAGATGCTTTGAGGTATGCATGAACGTTAATGCGAAACCACTTTCTGAATTAAGCCGGCTCGCAAAATGTCTGGAAGTCGCCGGTACCCCCTTTAAGATCGAACCACAGCAATTAATAACAACCGGCAATAATGATGATGAGCCATTTACTTTTGTAATACAGTCTGGTCTTACCGCTATCCATCGTAAATCTGATGAACTTCTGATGGGCATTGCGCAGGCACCTTTTATCTATGGTTTGAATGCATGGATAAATGATAGTTATCTGGAATATTCCATGATGACACACACAACCTGTTCTGGATTTTATTTACCGGTCTCTGCCACGCGTCAACTTATTCAGCAAAATCATCTCTGGCAGGATGCTTTCTGCTGGGTGTCATGGATTAACCATATTCTGGGCAAGCGTGACCTGCAGCTGGTGGGAAATAACTCTTATAGTCAGATCCGGGCGATGTTGATCAATATGGCCGAGTGGGATGACTCGCTGCGCTCAAAAATTGGCGTTATGAATCATATTCAGCGTAGCACACGTATTTCACGTTCGGTCGTTGCAGAAGTCCTGGCTGCGCTGCGTCAGGGGAACTACATCAATATGAGCCGGGGCAAGCTGGTCAGCATCAACCGCTTGCCCACGGAATATTAAGATCAGTTAGACGCAGTAAGCACCTGGGCTTTATTGGCGCTCAGTTCGGTCACCAGGTTATTGATGCCGTCACTCATATTAACGAAGCGCGTGTTCGGAGAACGGGTGACTACCACAAACGCGCCCACGTTGGACTGCGGAATCATTGCCATGTAGGTAATGAATCCGCCGCCGCCGCCGGTTTTCTGAATGATGCCCGGACGGCCATTTTTCGGTGCCATATAGACCCAGCCCAGGCCGAGCGCATCGGCTTTACCCGGCACGTCCATCCCGATGACGCGATGCAGCTGAGTACGCTGATAGATAAGAGTCTGCATACGATCGGCCTGGCTGCTGCGGGAGTAAAAATCCGAAGAAAGGAACTGCTGCATCCAGCGCATCATGTCGCCAGGGGTGGAATAGACCCCGCCGCTGCCCACGGCCGCCAGCGTGTTGTTACAGGGGCTTGCGCCTTTCTCTGCCACCATCAGGCGTTTGCACTGGTCCGGGGAAGGGGTAAAGGTGGTGTCTTTCATGCCCAGCGGACGTGTGATCTGCTCTTCAAACAGCTGCGGGTAAGGTTTGCCCGCCGCCGTTGAAAGCGCATCCGCCAGCAGATCGAACGCCAGGTTCGAGTAAGAGGCCTGCGAGCCCGGGGCGGATTTCAGCGTGGCGGTGCTCAGGTAGTTCCAGCGCTGTTGGCGCGTTGGCCAGACAAAAACGTCGCGGTGCGCCGCGCCGCCCGGCTGCTCGCGCGGCAGAGCGCTGGTGTGCGTCGCGAGGTTCACCAGGCGAATTGGCGTGCCCTGATACGTCGGCACGCGGGCACCCGGCGGGGCGTATTTGCTGAGCGGATCGTCGAGCTTTACCACGCCCTGGTCGAGCAGCTTCACCAGCATTTCGCTGGTCATCAGCTTGGTTAAGGACGCGACGCGCACAACGGAATCCAGCTGCGGACGAACGTTATTACCTGGACGCGTTTCACCAAAGCTGCGGAAAACGCGCTGGTTGCCGTCGATGACCACCATTGCCATCCCGGTCGCGCCGCTGCCGTAATAGATAAGGTTCGCGTAGCGATCGGCAATATCGGAAGCCAAAACGGGCGCCGTCAGCGGCTGGGCTGCCTGGGCGGTGGAGAAGCTCACCGCACACAGCGCGGCAAAAGAGAGCAGACAACGTTTCAACGAAAAGCATCCATGAAGTGAATGAGGAAAGTAATGGGTATTTATACTACTAATCGGCACCGTGCAATGCCCCGAATAGCATAACCATAGCGAGAAAAACGTAACCATGGGTAAATATGAAGAATTTCCCTGCGAGCGCTCTCCCATTTTGTGACATCGGGCTTATGATAGGCACCAGTGTTACTCAATCTTGCGGAGAACGGTATGTCTGAAAAGCGTGTGGTAATGGTGGTTGATATGCAGAACGGGGTGTTTGAAACCCCGCGTCATCAGCGCGAGACGTGTGTCTCTCTGATCAACCAGCTTACGCAGGCTGCTGACACGGTGATTTTTATTCAGCATGCCGAGGCCGGGGGGCTGGAAGAGGGAAGTGACGGGTTTGCGTTGCTGCCTGAACTCCATCAACCTGCCGGCGCGCTGTACGTGACCAAAACCGCCTGCGATGCCTTCTATAACACCGGGCTTGAGGCGCTGTTACGCGAGCAGGGCATTCGCGAGTTTGTCATCTGCGGCTGCGCCACCGATTACTGCGTTGACGCCACGGTCAAGAATGGCGTCAGCCGGGGTTACCACATTACCGTGGCGGAAGATGCCCACACCACCGCCAACCGCCCGGCTGCCGAAGCACAGATCCTGATTCACCACCACAACGACGTCTGGCGAAACTTCATTGCGCCAGCGAACCCTGTCGCGGTGAAACGCACCGAAACAATTCTCGAAAACTGGAAAGCGAACTAATAATCAACCCACGGGTCTGACCTTTTTGCCCGAGCCGGGGTCCGGCTCGGGCAAGGTATTCGTGTGGTAATGTGTTGAGCACAGCAACAACCATAACAACAAGAAGGAAGTATCATGTTTAAGTCTTTTTTCCCAAAGCCGGGGCCTTTTTTCCTGTCGGCATTTATTTGGGCACTGATCGCAGTCGTGTTCTGGCTGGCGGGCGGCGGTGCATGGCTGACACGCATCGTGGGGGCGACAGGCGAGGTGCCGATTAGCGCGGCGCGCTTCTGGTCGTTTAGCTATCTGCTGTTTTATGCCTATTACGCGCTGTGCGTCGGGCTGTTTGCGCTGTTCTGGTTTAATTATTCCCCTCATCGCTGGCAGACGTGGTCCATTCTCGGAACGTCGCTGATTATTTTTGTCACCTGGTTTCTGGTCGAAGTGAGCGTAGCCATTAACGCGTGGTATGCCCCGTTCTACGATCTCATCCAGAAAGCGCTGAGCGCCCCTAACAGGGTGCCAATTGGCGAGCTTTATAATCAGTTAAAAATATTTATGGGCATTGCGATGATCGCTGTCACCGTGGCGGTGCTGAATAATTTCTTCGTCAGCCATTACGTCTTCCGCTGGCGTACGGCGATGAACGAATTCTACATGACCCACTGGGAGCGTCTGCGCCATATTGAAGGTGCTGCTCAGCGTGTTCAGGAAGACACCATGCGTTTTGCGTCAACGCTTGAGGATATGGGCGTCAGCCTGCTTAATGCCATCCTGAAACTGTTTGCGTTCTTACCGATTCTGGTCGCGCTTTCTCCGCATATTTCAGCATTGCCGATTGTCGGACATTTACCGTACGGCCTGCTCATCCCGGCGCTGATTTGGTCGCTTATGGGCACAGGCCTGCTTGCCGTCGTCGGGATTAAGCTGCCGGGCTTAGAGTTTAAGAATCAGCGTGTGGAAGCGGCCTATCGTAAGGAACTGGTCTACGGAGAGGACGACCCAACGCGCGCTGCGCCCCCGACGATAAAAGAGCTGTTCCGCAACGTCCGTTTCAACTATTTCCGGCTCTATTTCCACTACATGTATTTCAATATTGCCCGTATTTTCTATCTGCAGGTCGATACTGTTTTTGGACTATTCCTGTTGTTCCCGTCTATTGTTGCGGGAACAATCACGCTGGGCTTACTGACCCAGATTACCAACGTGTTCGATCAGGTCAGAAACTCGTTCCAGTATCTGATCAACTCCTGGACCACGCTGGTTGAACTGATGTCCATCTACAAACGTCTGCGCAGCTTTGAACATGAGCTGGACGATCGGGACCTGCAGGAAGTCACCAACACATTTAGCTAATACAGGGAGTTGCTATGTCTTTTGCCGTACCGCGTGCGTTACCGCTTTCCTTGCTGGCTGCCCTCGTTCTGGCGGGCTGTGCCGAAAAAGGGGCTGCTCCGCTTAAAAAGGGCGAGAAGCCCGTGGATGTCGCAAGCGTTGTGCGGCAAAAAATGCCCGCCAGCGTGAAGGATCGCAATGCGTGGGCGGATGCGCTGGCAAAAACCTTTGAAAGCCAGAAGATTGCCCCAACCGAGGAGAATATCTGCTCGGTGCTGGCGGTGGCGCAGCAGGAGTCGATGTACCAGTCAGACCCGGTGGTGCCGGGTCTTAACAAAATTGCCTGGAAAGAGATCGACCGCCGCGCGGAATCGATGCATATCCCGGTGTTCCTCGTGCATACCGCGCTGAAAATCACCTCGCCAAACGGCAAAAGTTACAGCGAGCGGCTGGACACGGTGAAAACCGAAAAACAGCTCAGCGCCATCTTTGATGATTTCATTAACATGGTGCCGATGGGGCAGAAACTGTTTGGCTCACTGAACCCGGTTCACACCGGCGGCCCGATGCAGGTGAGCATTGCGTTTGCCGAGAAGCATACCGACGGCTACCCGTGGGAAATTGACGGTACGGTGCGTCAGGAGGTCTTCTCTCTGCGCGGCGGGCTGTGGTTCGGCACGTATCATCTGCTGAACTATCCGGCGAACTACAGCGAGCCCTTGTACCGCTTCGCAGACTTTAACGCGGGCTGGTATGCCAGCCGTAACGCGGCGTTTCAGAGCGCGGTTAGCCGCGCAAGCGGCGTCAAGCTGGCGCTGGACGGCGATCTTATCGCCTACGGCAGCAGCGAGGCGGGAAGCACCGAGCGGGCGATCCGGAAATTATCGACAACGCTTGATATGAGCAACAGCGACATTCGCCGTCAGCTTGAGAAAGGCGACAGCCTGGCATTTGAGAAAACGGATCTCTACAAGAAAGTGTTTGCGCTTGCCGATAAGAAGAGTGGGAAAACGTTGCCGAGGGCAATTCTGCCGGGGATTCAGCTGGAAAGCCCGAAGATCACGCGTAACCTGACCACCGCATGGTTCGCAAAACGCGTGGACGATCGCCGGGCTCGCTGTATGGGGCTTTAATGGCGACGACGAAAGCGCAGGACGAGCGCGACAACGCCTAAAATCATACACCCCGCGAGGAAGGGAACGAGGCCAAACAGCGTGCTCACGCCAAACCCGATTTCAACCCGCGGGCGTCCGTTATCCTGCACCTGCATCAGGTGTTCATAAACGCCCGGCGCGTGCACCAGCATATTAAGCAGCTGGGAGCCAGCCCAGAAGCAGAACAGGACAAACAGGGCATACGCGATATTACCCGCCGTGGAGGTTTTTGGTTTGCCGCCAAAAATCGGTTTCGACAATGTAAAGTCAGCCATGTTGACCTCCCGAAATATCACTCTGTTTTAATACGCGTCTTACGGGGTGAGTTTGACAGGTCATCGCATTTGTCAATATCAGAATCGTGGTAATTTTCGCTCAGGATTTCTCCTGGATTGTTGATTTCTGCAGCATGTCACAATTTGTTAACTTAAATGAAACTGCACCGCATTTCAGAATTTCCGCATCTGCCACAGACCTGGCGGTGAAACTGTGAGAGGATGTCTTTTTTTCCTGCCGGAGTTGTTATGAAACTCACGTCCAAACTTCGCCGTGACTGGCACTACTACGCCTTTGCTATCGGGCTGATCTTTATTCTTAACGGCGTCGTGGGGCTGTTGGGATTTGAAGCGAAAGGCTGGCAAACCTATGCCGTGGGCCTGGTGACCTGGGTAATCAGTTTCTGGCTGGCAGGGCTGATAATCCGCCGCCGTCCGGAAGAGACGACAGCGGAGGAGACGGCTAAGGGTGCCGATTAGCCGTTAACGGAACTTTTCAGGGCGCTGTCGGCGGCATGACGCTCCAGCGCCAGCTCGATCAGGCGGGTGATCAGCTCAGAGTAGCCAAGCCCGCTGGCCTGCCACAGTTTAGGATACATGCTGATATTGGTGAAACCCGGCAGCGTGTTGATTTCATTGATCACCACCTCGTTCTCCGGCGTCAGGAACACGTCCACGCGCGCCATGCCGCTGCAGCCGAGCGTCTGATAGGCCTGAATGGCGATCGCCCGGATCTTATCGTTAATGGCCGGATCGATATCCGCAGGAACAACAACCTGGGCGCCTTTATCATCAATGTATTTGGTGTCGTACGAGTAGAAGTCGCTGTTTAAGACCACTTCACCGCAGGTGCTGGCCTGTGGGAAATCGTTGCCCAGCACCGCGCACTCAATTTCGCGGCCTTTGATCCCCTGCTCAACCACCACTTTATGGTCGAACTCGAATGCCAGACGGACGGCTTGCGTGAACTCTGCTTCGGTGGTGACTTTGCTGACGCCCACGGAGGAGCCCTGGTTAGCTGGCTTCACAAACAGCGGCAGACCCAGTTCAGTGCTAATTTGCGCGAAGCTGTGCTTGTCGCGGTTGGCGCGGGTGAGCGTCACGAACGGCGCGATATTCAGCCCGGCATCGCGCAGCAGGCGTTTGGTGACGTCTTTGTCCATGCAGGCGGCGGAGCCCAGCACGTCCGAGCCCACGAACGGCAGGTTGGCCATACGTAACATTCCCTGCAGGGAACCGTCTTCGCCGAGGGTGCCGTGCACGATGGGGAAGACCACGTCGATCTGGGCGAGAGCCTGCGCGTTGCCGGCGTCGATGAGCTGACCCTTCACGACGCCGGGTACGGTGGCGACGCTAATTTCCGAAGGATTAAGGGCGATGTGTGCCGGATCGTGGGCATTCAGCAGATACTGGCTGGCATCGTTAACATGCCACTGGCCCTGTTTATCAATGCCCAACAGCACCACGTCGTAACGGCTTTTATCGATCGCATCGACGATATTTTTAGCCGATTGCAATGACACCTCGTGCTCCGCTGATTTTCCCCCAAAGACAATACCTACGCGCTGCTTTGCCATCTCACTCTCTTCCAGTCTGACGAAAAGCCAATAACATACCACGATGCCCTGCGGGTTTCGCGGCCTTCTGCCATAATGTTTTGGGGAACAGTGAGGGGGGAGAGTGAAAGGAAAAACGCTGCTGACCATTTTCATCCTTGGGGCAATCGCAACGGCGGGCTATCGCTGGCTGCCGTCTTACTACAACCCTTTCACGCCGCTGAACCTGGACGACCCGCCTGGCCGCATTACCCAATATAAGCTGCGACGCTTAACGCCCGAAGCCTGCGCGAGCCTGTTAGCGCAGGCTAATCAAAAAAAACTGATCCGCACGCAGGCGGTCGCTGACAGCGGCGGGGAATGCCCGCTGAACAACGTCGTGCGCGTGCGTGACTTTGGCCCGGTGAGCCTGAACGGCAGTTTTCTTGCCAGCTGTCCGCTGGCGCTCAGCTCAGCCCTGTTTGTCAACCAGCAGGCCCGGCCCCTGACTAAACGCTTTACCGGCAGTGAACTGACGCGCATTGAGCACCTCGGCAGCTTTGCCTGTCGCAATATCTACCACCGGCCCGATGCGCGGCGCAGCGAGCATGCCACGGCAGAGGCGCTGGATATCGCCGCTTTTCGGCTGGCGAACGGAGAGCGCGTTACGGTACTTAACGGCTGGAAATCGGCAAAAACGCAGCCCTGGCTGAAGGCTCTGCTGGCGGCAAGCTGCGGTTACTACGGAAACGGTCTTGGGCCGGAATATAACGCGGCGCACGCCAGCCATTTTCATCTGGGGATGCGCGGCTTTGGTCTCTGCCGCTGAAGCATAATCTTCCGCCAGAAAATGGATGAATTGTGACTTATTTCACAAATATGATGACTGGGAAGATAAAACACCAAAGTCAGCGAGGCCGCATCTCTGGTGCGACGTTAAGGCGCGTAACTTGCTAATCTGACGGCGAATTCGCCTAAAAATGAAGACTATTTCTGTATGGAATCCTGGAAAGTTAATCTCATCTCGGTCTGGTTCGGCTGCTTCTTCACCGGGCTTGCCATCAGCCAGATCCTGCCGTTCCTGCCGCTGTACGTGTCACAGCTGGGGGTCAGCTCCCACGAAGCGCTGTCCATGTGGTCCGGGCTGACGTTCAGCGTCACGTTTCTGGTCTCCGCCATTGTGTCACCGATGTGGGGCAGCCTGGCGGATCGGAAAGGGCGCAAGCTGATGCTGCTGCGCGCCTCCCTCGGGATGGCAATTGCTATTCTGCTCCAGGCCTTCGCCACCAACGTCTGGCAGCTGTTTTTCCTGCGGGCGGTGATGGGGCTGACGTCCGGATATATTCCCAACGCCATGGCGCTGGTTGCCTCTCAGGTGCCGCGCGAGCGCAGCGGCTGGGCGCTGAGTACGCTCTCCACCGCCCAGATCAGCGGCGTTATCGGCGGCCCGCTGCTGGGAGGCTTTCTGGCTGACCATGTCGGTCTGCGCGCGGTATTCATCATCACCGCAATCCTGCTGGTGATCAGCTTTCTGGTTACGCTCTTTCTTATCAAAGAGGGGGGCCGCCCCGTTATCAGTAAATCTGAGCGCCTGAGCGGCAAGGCCGTCTTCGCCTCGCTGCCATACCCGGGACTCGTGATTAGCCTGTTTGTCACCACCATGGTGATCCAGCTCTGCAACGGTTCGGTCGGCCCGATTCTGGCGCTGTTTATCAAGTCGATGGAGCCGGACAGCAACAATATCGCCTTTCTCAGCGGCATGATTGCCGCCGTGCCGGGCGTCTCCGCGCTGATCTCTGCCCCGCGTCTGGGAAAACTGGGCGACAGGATCGGCACGGCGCGCATCCTGATGGCGACGCTGATTTTTGCGGTGGTGCTCTTTTTCGCCATGTCGTTTGTTACCTCTCCGCTTCAGCTGGGCGTGCTGCGGTTTTTACTCGGCTTTGCGGATGGCGCTATGTTGCCCGCCGTACAGACATTGCTGGTCAAATATTCCAGCGATCAGGTCACGGGGCGTATTTTTGGCTATAACCAGTCGTTTATGTATTTAGGCAACGTCGCCGGTCCGCTTATTGGTGCGTCCGTTTCTGCAATGGCGGGTTTTCGCTGGGTATTTGCCGCGACGGCGATTGTCGTTTTAATCAATATTATCCAGCTGGCTATTGCCCTGCGTCGCCGCAGGCAATTAGCGGAGGCGAAATCTGCGAAATAACCTTTTCGCAGATGTATTATATATTCTTATGGTAGCCGCATTTTTATATAACAAAATGCGGCGTTTTTTTATAGAAAAACGTTTCGCTGAAAAGATCGCTGCGCTAATTTGGCGGCAATGTCACTTTTGCATAAGATAATACTTTTCTCCGCTTTGCATATTTCATTCCTGGTGTTAATTTCAGAGGAAATCCCATAAGGAAATAGCACGATGAAAAATCTCATTGCTGAGTTGCTGGTTAAGCTTGCACAAAAGGAAGAGGAGTCGAAAGAGCTGGTCGCCCAGGTCGAAGCGCTGGAAATAGTTGTCACCGCGCTGCTGCGGCAGATGGCAACATCGGATCAGCAGGCGTTAATTGAAAGTATTGAAGGAGCGCTGGATAAGGCGCGGCCCGATACGCAGGTTCCGCCAGAGGATGCCGAGTTGCTGCAGCAATACGTAAAGAAGCTGTTGAGGCATCCGCGCAGTTAAGCCGTTACTGACATGTCATAGGATTGTCATGCAGGATGCCTGGAGTCGCTCTGTTTTATTTTTGTATTTGTACATGAAGAAAATAAATTGAAACAGAGCGCGCTTTTTAGCGCGTTACATTCCCTGTTAATTACCCCTGCCATTGATGCTGATACCGTCAATTCCTGCGTGCTGGAACTGAAATGATAAATTCCCGGCCGAAATCACATCTGCCGGGTGGTTTTTTTCCTGTCACGAACCAGACTTACAGGGAATGTTCACAAAAGGATGGTGCAATGAAAACAACATTACTGGTTACTCTGCTCTCCGGCCTGTTCCTGATCTCCTCGGCGAACGCGGAAGAAAAAACATTAACGCCGCAACAGCAACGCATGACCACCTGTAATCAACAGGCGACGTCCCAGAGTCTTAAGGGGGATGCACGTAAAACCTACATGAGCGACTGCCTGAAAAACGGCGCCGCGAAACCCGGCGAAAAAAGCCTGACGCCGCAGCAGCAAAAAATGCGCGAGTGTAATGCGAAAGCAACCGAACAGTCCCTCAAGGGCGACGATCGCAGCAAGTTCATGAGTGCCTGCCTGAAGAAAAAAGTGTAGTTCTAACGGGTGAGCGGCTCCGGCGGCTCACCCGAAATTTCATACTTTCCCCGCAGACCCCCTCTCTATAATTTGGGAAAATGTTTCAGAATATTCCCAAAAATGATGAATGATGACATTTATTACTACAAAAAGCGCATTCGGGAAGAGTGGAGTTTAACCCTTTCTCAGGATGACCCTCACCGTACCGGCATCCAGTTTGCCAGGCGAGCCCGGCTGGCGCGCGTTGTCGGGCTGGCGGCGATGTTTGTCCCGGTGGCGGAAATTCTGGTCAGCCATTTTTTACCCGGCGGCTGGTGGTTGTTGCTGGTGGGGTGGGCATTCATCTGGCCGCACTTTGCCTGGCAGTTATCCTGCCGCGCCGCTTCACCTCATCAGCAGGAAATTTTTAACCTCAAGATGGATGCCGTTATCGCCGGGGTCTGGATCGGCGTGATGGGGATGTATGTATTACCCACTGCGGCGCTGGTGATGATGGTGGGGATGAATATGATGGGCTCTGGCGGCTGCCGCCTTTTTATCGCGGGGATCGTGCTCACCCTGCTTACAGCGCTGCTTACGTTACCGCTTGCTGGCAGAGCGCAGCCCTTTAATCCGGGGGCGCTGGAGTGGGGCTTAACGCTTCCTGTCCTTATGCTTTATCCCATGCTGTTTGCCTGGCTTAGCCATCGAACGGCCGTCAGGCTGGCGGAACATAAGCGGCGGCTGGAAATGATGAGCACCCGTGACGGGATGACCGGGGTCTTTAACCGCCGACATTGGGAAATGCTGCTGCGCAATGAATTTGAGCACTGTCGCCGGAGCCACTGCACCGCCACGATATTGCTGATTGATATCGACCACTTTAAAAACATCAACGATACCTGGGGGCACGACGCAGGCGACAAGGCCATCGTGGCCATTACCCGCCAGCTTCAGATGTCGGTACGGTCAGGCGATGCGATAGGCCGGTTTGGCGGGGATGAGTTCGCGGTGATTATGTCCCAGACGGCCGCTGAAAGCGCCATCGCCGTCATGTCGCGGGTTCACGCGCGGCTGGAAACGCTGTCGTTACCCTGCGCGCCGAAGGAGCCTCTGCGCATCAGCGTGGGCGTGGCCCCCTGGGGGCCGCAGTTTGTACACTATCGGGAATGGTTGAAGGCGGCAGATGTGGCGCTGTATAAGGCGAAAAATGCCGGGCGCGGCCGCACCGAAGTGGCCGCCTGACGCCCGGCCAGACATCAGGATTTACTCAGCTTCTCTGATTTTTCCATGCATTTTGCCATCGCTTCGATAACCGCAGAACGGAACCCGCGTTCTTCCAGCACCCGCACCGCTTCGATGGTGGTACCGGCCGGGGAGCAGACCATATCCTTCAGTTCACCCGGGTGTTTACCGGTCTCCAGCACCATTTTGGCGGAGCCCATCACTGCCTGCGCGGCGAATTTATACGCCTGCGCGCGCGGCATACCGCCAAGCACGGCGGCGTCCGCCATCGCTTCTAAAAACATGAAAACGTACGCGGGGGCTGAACCGCTCACGCCGACCACCGGATGGACCATGGATTCTGCAATCACTTCCGCCTCGCCGAAGCAGCGGAAAATGTTTAGCACGTCCGCCACCTCTTCTGAAGTCACCAGCGCGTTAGGGGTGACGGAGGTCATACCGGCGTTGACCAGTGAGGGGGTATTCGGCATCGCGCGGACGATTTTACGATCGTGGCCCAGCGCGCGCGCCAGCTGATCGAGCGTCACGCCTGCGGCAATCGACACGACCAGCGTCTCTTTATTCAGGCTGGAGGTGATGTCGCTTAACACTTTGATCATGATGTTCGGCTTAACGGCACCAAAGACGATATCGGCAACCTGGGCCACCTCCTGCGCGCTTTCGGCGGCGTTGATCCCGTATTGATCGCGCAACGCGGCGACGTTGTCCGGTGACGGGGTATAAACCCAAATCTGACCCGGCAGAACCTGCCCGCTGGCGATCAGGCCGCCCAGGATGGCTTTGCCCATGTTACCGCAGCCGATAAACCCGATTTTCTTGTCCATCATGATTCTCCGTCATTATGCGTTGTTTTCTCTGATTGATAGCTTAACAACGAAATGCAGGCGACAATAGTCGGCAGAGTCATTATGGGGAGACAACATGGCGATTTGGGTTGATGCGGACGCGTGTCCGAATGTGATTAAAGAGATTTTATTCCGCGCCGCCGAGCGCGTTCAGATGCCGCTGACGCTGGTGGCGAACCAGAATATTCGCGTCCCGCCTTCGCGGTTCATTCGCTCCCTCCGCGTGCCGGCCGGGTTCGACGTGGCAGATAATGAAATTGTTCGTCTGTGCAGCGCGGAAGATCTGGTCATCACCGCCGATATTCCGCTGGCGGCGGAAGTGCTGGAGAAAGGGGCGGCGGCGCTCAATCCGCGCGGCGAGCGTTATTCGCCTTCAACCATCCGGGAAAAACTCACTATGCGCGATTTTATGGATACGATGCGGGCCAGCGGCGTGCAGACCGGTGGACCGGACAGCCTGTCCCAGCGCGATCGCCAGCAGTTTGCTGCCGAACTGGATAAATGGCTGCTGGAAGTGAAGCGCCGTACGGCGTAATGATAATTATTGTCAATATGTGGTACAGTGTGGCCTCCACAGGGTTGTCATCCCGTACCGCTTTGCAGTAAAGTATTCGACACATCTTCTGCAATTATTTCTTTACACTCTTTAGCCATTCGGCATCAAGGGGAACACCTGGCTATGACCCAACCCATCTTTTTAGTTGGCCCCCGCGGCTGTGGGAAAACCACCGTTGGTGTGGAACTGGCACGCGCATGTCATCGTCAGTTTGTTGATACCGACCACTGGCTGCAGACCGAGGCCGGCAAAACCATCGCAGACATCGTGGAGCAAGAGGGATGGGAAAGCTTTCGCGCCCGCGAAACGGCCGCGCTGAAAGCGGTCACCACGCCGTCAGCCGTCATTGCGACGGGAGGCGGTATTGTTCTGGCCGAATGTAATCGTCACTTAATGCGCGAAAAAGGCATTGTGATCTATCTCTGCGCGCCGGTGGCGGCTCTGGTAGGGCGACTTGAAGCATTTCCTGAAGAGGGACAACGCCCGGCGCTGACGTCACGACCGCTCAGCGAAGAGGTGAGCGAAGTGCTGGCCGAGCGTGATGCCCTCTACCGTGAAGCGGCACACCATGTTGTGGATGCCTCTGCGGCCCCGGAAGATGTGGTAATTCAGATTATTACCGCCCTGCGTCTGGCGTGTGCCAGCTAACCGCCGTCTATACTGATAGCTCAGACATAAAAAAAGGATGAGCTATGCCAACCAGACCTCCCTATCCGCGCGAAGCACGTATTGTTACCGTTGAAAAAGGCAATGGCGACCAGACCGTCACCTGGTACCAGCTGCGTGCCGATCACCCCAAACCGGACTCGCTGATCAGTGAACATGAGACTGAACAGGAAGCGCTGGATGCCAAGCGGCGCTACGAAGATCCCGAAAAGTCGTGAATGTTTTCCTAAACGCTCCAATACCGTGCCTGAATCACACTTTTTACTCATCGCAAATGTTAAGCAGGAGTTAATATTTAGTTATTACAGGTAGCTCCGTTACCGGCAGGCGATCTTTACATTTCGGGGCAGAGATCGCCTGCTACGCTTGGTGCTGTTTTGTTGAAAAAACGAACTGTACAGCGTAGAGAGCCTGTACCTGTGTTTACGTTTTTGTAGTGATGGAAGGCGAAGAAGATGAAGGCAACGTTGGCGATCCTCACCATTGGTGTGGTCCCTGTAAGCGAAGTGTTACCGCTCTTAACCGAGCATGTATCTGAACAACAGATCACGCATCTCAGCCTGCTGGGTAAGATGAGCCGGGAAGAGGTCATGGAAGACTACGCTGTAGAGGCGGGGGAGGATCCCCTGGCGACGTTATTAAGCGACGGTAAACTGGCGCATGTTTCTCGGCAGAAAATTGAGCGTTCGCTACAGGCAGTAATAGAAGTACTCGATAATCAGCAATATGACGTTATTTTGCTAATGAGCACCGCCCCCATTAAGGGACTCATCGCGCGTAATGCGATTTTGCTTGAGCCGATGCGCATTATTCCTCCGCTGGTAGCCTCCATTGTTGACGGGCATCAGGTGGGGGTCATTGTGCCCATCGAGGAGCTTATGGACAACCAGGAAGCAAAGTGGCACGTGCTCGAAAAAACGCCCCTGTATGCGCTGGCAAACCCCTTCTGGGACAGCGAGGCTAAACTCATTGCTGCCGGGAAGGAGCTGCTGGAGAGAGGGGCGGATGTATTGATTCTGGACTGTCTTGGTTTTCACCAGCATCACCGGGATTTACTGCAAAAGGCGCTGGACGTGCCGGTGCTGTTATCCAACGTTCTGATGGCTCGCCTGGCCTCAGAACTTCTGACGTAATGATTTTGCGTGACAGGTGATGAGCATGGCCCCTATAGTGAATTTTTATCTCTGAATATAAGGGCCAGTTCATGCTTCAAAGTAACGAATACTTTTCCGGTAAAGTGAAATCCATCGGTTTTACCAGCAGCAGCACTGGCCGCGCCAGTGTGGGCGTTATGGCTGAAGGGGAATACACCTTTGGCACGGCGGAAGCGGAAGAGATGACGGTGGTCAGCGGCGCGCTGAACGTCTTACTGCCGGGTGAAACGGAATGGAAAGTTTACGCTGCCGGACAAGTTTTCAACGTCCCTGGCCACAGCGAATTTCATTTGCAGGTCGCTGAACCGACCTCTTATCTGTGCCGCTACCTGAAATAAAAATAAGCCGGGTGGCGCTAACGCTTACCCGGCCTACGTTTTGCCTGTTATCTCTGCGCTTCGCCGCCCAGACCTTCCACCAGATTCTGAATTAACGCGGCCAGTTCGCCGGTCATCAGGATAAAGTCCGCGTCAAAGCGCTGGGCGTAATCTTCCCGGTCGATATCTTCGTTTTGATCGCGCAACTCGTCGCAGAACTTCAGACGCTTCACGGAACCGTCGTCGCACATCACGAACTGAATGCGCTGCTGCCAGTCGAGCGCCAGTTTGGTGACCACTTTGCCCGCTTCAATGTGTACGGCAATCTCGTCGCTCACCAGATCCTGCTTTTTCGCGCGGATCACGCCGCCATCTTCCAGCAGGGCTTTCAGCTCGGCTTCGTCCAGGATCTGGAAACCTTGCGCCGCGGTACCGCTGCGGACCCACTCGGTCAGGGTCAGCTCAATCGGCGTTTCCAGCGCCAGCGGTACGACCGGTAAAGAGCCGATGCTTTTACGCAGCAGGGCCAGCGTATCTTCCGCTTTTTTGGCGCTGGCGCAGTCCACCATGATCAGCCCATTAACGGTATCGATCCACATCATCGTCTGGCTGAAGCGGCTGAAGGCGCGCGGCAGCAGAGAGTGCAGCACTTCATCTTTCAGCGAATCTTTTTCGGTTTTTTTCAGCTTGCGGCCCTGCTCGGCTTCCAGCTTGAAAATTTTTGCTTCAAGCGCCTGCTTAACCACCGGCGTGGGCAGAATTTTCTCTTCTTTGCGGGCGCAGACGATGATTTGACCCGTGCTGCTGGCGTGGGTCAGTGCATCGCTTTGTGAACCCATTGGCGGAACCCAACCGGTTTTCGCCATATCCTGGCTACCGCAAGGGGAAAAGCTATAAGCGGCTAACTGTTTTTCCATCTCTTCTGCGCGCAGCGAAACGTCGCGGCTGAGACGGTAAACCATCAAATTTTTGAACCACAGCATGATAATTTCCACGGCCTTGTCGTTAAATCAGCGGGCATGATAACGAATTGTCGCATCGCTTGCATTGCTAATCGGGAAGCGTGCTTCTACTCTGTTGATAATCAAAATAATGAGGAGAGTCTTGTGCGTATTGGGATTGATTTGGGCGGCACCAAAACAGAAGTCATCGCATTAAGCGAGCAGGGGGAACAGCTGTTCCGCCACCGTCTGCCGACGCCGCGCGATGATTATCACCAGACGATCGAGACGATTGCCCGGCTGGTTGATATGGCCGAGCAGGCGACGGGCGAGAGGGGCACGGTCGGGATGGGGATCCCCGGCTCCATTTCGCCTTATACGGGTGTGGTGAAAAACGCCAACTCTACCTGGCTCAACGGTCAGCCGTTTGATAAGGATTTGAGCCAGCGTCTGAACCGGGAAGTGCGCCTGGCGAATGACGCTAACTGCCTGGCGGTCTCAGAGGCCGTTGATGGTGCAGCCGCAGGAGCGCAGACCGTGTTTGCGGTGATTATCGGTACCGGCTGCGGCGCGGGCGTGGCCTTTGGCGGACGCGCCCACATCGGCGGCAACGGCACCGCGGGTGAGTGGGGGCACAACCCGCTGCCGTGGATGGATGAAGACGAGCTTAAATACCGCGCCGAGGTGCCGTGCTACTGCGGCAAGCAGGGCTGTATTGAGACCTTTATCTCCGGCACCGGTTTTGCAACCGACTACCACCGCCTGAGCGGCCAGCCGCTCAAGGGGAACGAGATTATGCGTTTGGTGGAAGAACAGGATCCGGTGGCCGAACTGGCGCTTAGCCGCTACGAAATGCGTCTGGCGAAATCGCTGGCGCACGTAGTGAATATTCTCGATCCGGACGTGATTGTGCTCGGCGGTGGCATGAGCAACGTTGATCGGCTGTACGCCACGGTACCAAATCTGGTGAAACAGTGGGTCTTCGGCGGCGAGTGCGAAACCCCGATCCGCAAAGCCGTCCACGGCGACTCCAGCGGCGTGCGCGGCGCGGCGTGGTTATGGCCGGAATAAACGCAAAACGGCAACTTGCGTTGCCGTTTTTGATCTTTAGAGGGCCAGGGTGAGGGCACCAGACCGAATCGACCTAACACTCACCCCACCGCAAACTCCCTGTCCAGCCTGCTATACCCCAGTCCGTTGATCTTCTTCACCTTGATCTGCACCGGAATGCGCTCTTTCATCGCCTCGACGTGGCTAATCACCCCGATGGTTTTCCCGGTGGCGTTCAGCGCGTCGAGCGCATCCAGCGCGGTATCCAGCGTTTCACTGTCGAGCGTGCCGAATCCCTCATCCAGGAACAGGGAATCAATCCGCGTTTTGTGACTGACCAGGTCAGAAAGCGCTAACGCCAGCGCAAGGCTGACCAGGAAGCTCTCGCCGCCGGAGAGCGTGCGCGTATCGCGCACCGCATCGGCCTGCCAGGTGTCGACCACTTCCAGCTCCAGCGCCTCGCTGGCCTTACGCTGTAGGAGATAACGGCCGTGCAGGCGGTTAAGCTGCTGGTTTGCGAGCCAGACCAGGTTATCCAGCGTCAGCCCCTGAGCGAACTTGCGGAATTTGTCGCCGGAGCTGGAGCCGATCAGCGCGTTGAGATAGCCCCAGTCGTCGGCCTGGCGCGCAGCCTCTTCAATTTGCAGCATTAACGCCTGCTGATGCTGGCGGTTATCGCTGTCCTGCTTAAGCTGCTGGCGGATCTCGCCCTGATGCGTGGTGTTCTCACGAAGCCGTTGCGCCAGCTGCTGCAGCTGGCTTTGCAGGGTAGACGCATCCGCGTCAAGTTCTTCCGGGCGCAGCGCAAGGTGCGCCTGCAGCTGCTGATTAGCCTGGCCGGAGAGGGCCGCGGCCTGCTGTATCTGGTTTTCCAGCGACTGTTTCAGCTGTTCGAGGCGGCGAATAGCATTGTCATCCAGCAGCGCGGCAAGGAATGCGTCCCGATCGGCAAAACAGCTTGCGTAGAGCGCCGCGGTGAACTGCGTCTGCGATTGCTGCAGGCGCTCGCGCTCCAGCGCCTCCTGCTGCTGCAGGGCGGCGAGCTGGCTTTGCAGCGACACGCATTCATTATGGATGTCGCGCCAGTCATCAGGAATGGCCGGCTCAGCCTCTTCGCCGTGTGTTGCCGGAAGCGTGTCGAGCAGCGGCTTCAGCGCGCTCATGCGTTCCTGAAGCACGCCGTGCTGCGTATGCTTCTCCTGCCAGTGGGCAAATTCCGCTTCGCGGGCGTGCAGCCAGTCGGCCTCATTGCCCTCTTCGGGAACGCTAAGCGAGAGCGCGAGAAGAGTATGTTCCAGCGCCTGGCGCGTTGCGGTGCGCTGCTGCTGATACTGGCGTTCCTGCGCTTCCTGCTCGTTCAGTTGGTTTTGCAGGGTCAGACGCTGGCTGAGCTGATAAAGCTGGCGCTCGTAGTGTTCCTGCTCGTTCAGCCATGGCGCGATATCCTCCTGAATATTCAATGCGATATTCAAAGACGCGCACGCCTCCAGCCATGCTTTAGTGAGCGCTTGCTCTTCCTGAGAAAGCGTCTGCGCTTCGTCTGTCTCACGCTGGATCTGTTGAGCCAGGGCATTAACCTGTCCCAGCACCAGCAGGCCTTCCTCTTTAAGCGCGGCGACCTCTTTTTCGAGCGCATCACGGCGACGCTGGTTATCCGTCAGCTCAAGCGACCGGTAGGTCTCCACGGCAGGATGCTCGTGGGAGCCGCACAGCGGGCAGGGTTTGCCTGCCTCAAGCCGTGAGCGATAGCTTTCCAGATTTTTAATCGTCGCTTCGCGTTCGCACAGGGCTTTCAGGTCCAGATAGTGCTGGTGTTTCTCTTTGTACTGCTGGCGGCGCAGCGCCAGGGTTTCATTGAGCTTGCTCTGCTCCGCCTGGGCTTTCTGCACGCTTTCACCGTTCTGGCTCAGGCGCTTTTGCAGCGGCTGATAGCGGGCATGCAGCGACGTCAGCTGCTGGCGCAGCGTACGGGACCGGGACTGCTGCTCCATGGCCGCGCTGACTTCATCCGCCGTCAGCGTCAGCGTATTTTCCGGCATCTCAGCCAGCTTTTTACGTAGCTCAGTTATCCGCGCAGCAAGCGCGACGAGCTGACTTTTGTCACGGTTTAGCTGTGAGAACTGGGCGCGCCAGCCGGCAATTTCCTGGCCCAGCAGGCGATAACGCTCATTCTCCGCCAGCCACTGTCCCAGCGCCGTCAGTTCGGCCTGTAGCCGCTCATGGGTACGCAGGGCGGTATTGCGGATCCGCGCGCGCAGTGCGGTTTTGGTCTGTAAGCGAGTATTAACTTCGTTAATTCGCTGCTGGGTTTGCGTCAGACGTGCGGTTTGCTCCTGCTGATGCTCCCAGAGCGGACGAAGCTGGGCGGCGGGCTGGGCAAGCTGGAGTTTTGCCAGTTCCGGCGCCGCGTTCGCCTGCGCCTGTTGCGCCTGCTGCTGCAGGGCGGTAACGCGCTGCTGCTCCCGCACGAGCTCGTCATGACGCGTAAGCCACTGAAAATCTTTCTGTTGGCTTTGCTGCTGGGCCAGCAGGGTTTTCTCTTCGTCAGTAAGTGCCTGCAAACTTTGCTGCAACTGCTGCTGTTGTTCTTCGCTGAGCAGCACGACACCCGCCGCCTGCGCCTCGCATTTTTCCAGCACGCTGCGGGCGGCTTTGTGTTTCTCAAACACCATCGCGGAAATCTGGCCGTAGATTTCGGTGCCGGTGAGTTCTTCCAGCAGTTCTGCGCGGTCGGCCGGTTTGGCATTCAGGAAGGCGGCAAATTGCCCCTGCGAGAGCAGCATTGAGCGGGTAAAACGGCCGTAGTCCAGCCCGGTGAGCGCCGCGGTTTGCTCCAGTTTATCCGACACCTTATCGGCCAGAATCTTGCCATCCTCGCAGCGGGCCAGCTCCACGCGCGGTGCCTGCAAGTTCCCGTCCGGCTGGTTGCGCGCCCGGTTCTGGCTCCAGAATGCGCGATAGGCAACGCCTTTCACCTCAAATTCCACTTCCGCCAGGCACTCGGCGGTATCGCGCGTCATCAGATCGTTTTGCGCCTGAGAGACCTTATTCAGGCGCGGGGTTTCGTGGTAGAGCGCCAGGCAGATGGCATCGAGCAGGGTGGTTTTACCCGCGCCGGTTGCGCCAGTGATGGCAAACAGACCGTTGCTGGCAAAAGGCTCCGCGGCGAAGTCAATTTTCCACTCGCCCTTGAGGGAGTTGAGATTTTTCAGGCGCAGGCTCAGAATTTTCATGCGTTTTCTTCCTCGTCATTGAGGGCATGCAGAGTATGGTTGAACAGCTCGTTGAGCCTGACGCGCTTCGCATCATCGAGCTCTTCCTGCGACAGTCGGCGCTCGAACACCTCTTCTACGCGCAGTTCGCTCAGCGTTTCGCGCTGGGCGCTGAGCAGAATTTTCTCGCGCTGCTCGCGGCTGCGGCGCACCAGCAGCACCTCAACCGGCAACTCTTCGGTCAGCGCCTGAATTTTCCGCTGCATATCGTGCAGGTAGTCATCGGTGGTGATTTCAATATCCAGCCAGACGGGCGGGTTAAGCTCAGCGCCGCGCCACTGCTCAAGCTGGGCGGTGATGGCAGCCAGATCGCCCTTTAGCACCGCCAGCGGCTGGGTGACCGGCACTTCCAGCGTCTCGACGGCGCTGAGTTTGCCCTCATCAAAGCTCACCAGATGCACGGATTTGGCTTTTCCGGTTTCATCGAAGCTGAGCGAAATAGGGGAGCCACAGTAGCGGATATGCTCGCAGCCGCCGATGACCTGGGCGCGGTGAATGTGCCCGAGCGCGATGTAGTCCGCGGGCGGGAAGTTTTGCGCTGGAAAGGCGTCCAGCGTACCGATATAGATCTCGCGGACCGCGTCACTTTTGCTGGCCCCGACGGTAGTGAGGTGCCCGGTGGCAATGACCGGAATGGCCTGTTCACCGCGCAGGGCACAGGCTTCCGCGTGCTGATGGTGATAGTAGTCGGTGATGGCCTGCAATAAATGCTGCTGCTTTTCCGCGCCCGACAGTCCCGCCTGGCTTTGCACGATGTCGCGCGGACGTAAAAAGGGAATCGGGCACAGTACCGCGCCCGGCGACCCGTCGCGTTTTTTCAGGATCTGCGGCGCGTGCCCGGCGCTGGCGACCACGGTGGTATTGAGAAACGCCAGGATGTCGCGGGATTCATTGAGCGTGGCGACGGAGTCATGGTTACCGGCGACAATCACCAGATGACAGCCGGTCTGCTGCAGGTTCACCACGAAGCGGTTATACAGTTCACGCGCATAGCTCGGCGGCGAACCGGTATCAAAGATGTCACCCGCCACAATAATGGCATCCACCTCGTGCGCCAGGGCCGTTTCCAGAAGCCAGTTCAGGAACGCTTCATGTTCAGCCGCACGGCTTTTGCTGTAAAAATTTTGACCCAGATGCCAGTCCGAGGTGTGAAGTATGCGCATAGGAGATCCGTGGCGAAAAACGATGCGGGCGATTATAAACTGTCAGGGTGAGGAAAATAACCGCTGTAATAAAACAACAGTTTGCAATTTATAGTGGTACTGTTTTTCATAAATCTGTCATAAATCTGACGCATAATGGCGCCGCATTACAAACTTGTAACTTAAATAAGATAAGACAGGGCAAAGTATGGCGAGACGTATTCTGGTCGTAGAAGATGAAGCTCCAATTCGTGAAATGGTGTGCTTCGTGCTCGAACAAAATGGCTTCCAGCCGGTTGAAGCGGAAGATTATGACAGCGCGGTGAACCAGCTGAATGAACCCTGGCCCGATCTGATTCTGCTTGACTGGATGTTGCCCGGCGGCTCCGGACTGCAGTTTATCAAACATCTGAAGCGTGAAGCGCTGACCCGCGACATCCCGGTGGTGATGCTCACGGCGCGCGGAGAGGAAGAGGATCGCGTGCGCGGTCTGGAGACCGGCGCGGACGATTACATTACCAAGCCTTTCTCCCCGAAAGAGCTGGTTGCCCGCATTAAGGCCGTCATGCGCCGTATTTCCCCGATGGCGGTCGAAGAGGTGATCGAGATGCAGGGCCTCAGCCTTGACCCAACGTCACACCGCGTGATGACCGGCGAAAATCCCCTCGACATGGGGCCTACCGAATTTAAACTCCTGCACTTCTTTATGACCCATCCGGAACGCGTTTACAGCCGCGAGCAGTTGCTGAATAACGTCTGGGGAACTAACGTGTATGTCGAAGACCGGACGGTTGACGTACATATTCGCCGCCTGCGAAAAGCGCTGGAACTGAGCGGCCACGATCGCATGGTACAGACGGTCCGCGGCACGGGTTATCGTTTCTCGACCCGTTTCTGAATAATGACAGGAGTGTGACGCGTGCTGGAACGTCTGTCATGGAAAAGGCTCGTCTTTGAACTGATCTTATGCTGTATTCCGGCCCTTCTTCTGGGGGCCTTACTTGGGCATCTGCCGTGGTTTCTGCTGGCGGCGGTCACCGGGCTGTTAGCCTGGCATTTCTGGAACCTGCTGCGTCTCTCCTGGTGGCTGTGGGTGGACCGCAGTATGACCCCGCCGCCGGGAAGCGGCAGCTGGGAGCCGCTGCTGTACGGCCTGCACCAGATGCAGATGCGTAATAAAAAGCGTCGCCGCGAGCTGGGAAGCCTGATCAAACGCTTTCGCAGCGGCGCAGAGTCGCTGCCGGATGCGGTGATCCTGACGACAGAAGAAGGAACTATTTTCTGGTGTAACGGGCTTGCGCAACAGCTGCTGGGCCTGCGCTGGCCGGACGACAATGGTCAGAACATCCTCAACCTTCTGCGTTATCCCGAGTTCACGCTGTATCTGAAAAAGCGTGATTTCACCCGTCCCCACAATCTGAAGCTGAATAACGGTCGCCATCTGGAAATCCGCGTGATGCCCTACAGCGATCGCCAGTGGCTGATGGTGGCGCGCGACGTCACCCAGATGCACCAGCTGGAAGGGGCGCGTCGTAACTTCTTCGCCAACGTCAGCCACGAACTACGCACCCCGTTGACCGTGCTGCAGGGCTACCTGGAGATGATGCAGGAGCAAACCCTGGAAGGCGCGCCGCGTGAAAAAGCGCTGCATACGATGCGCGAGCAAACGCACCGTATGGAAGGGCTGGTGAAGCAGCTGCTGACGCTGTCAAAGATTGAAGCGGCGCCTTCTCTTGCGCTGAATGACACCATTGATGTGCCAATGATGCTGCGCGTCGTCGAGCGTGAAGCGCAGACGTTAAGCCATAAAAAACATCAGCTGACCTTTGACGTCGACAACACGCTGAAGGTGCTGGGCAGCGAGGATGAACTGCGTAGCGCCATCTCCAACCTGGTGTACAACGCGGTAAACCATACGCCGGAAGGAACGGATATCGTGGTGCGCTGGCAGCATACGCCGGCAGGCGCCGAGTTTAGCGTTGAGGATAACGGGCCGGGGATCGCCCCGGAGCATATTCCGCGCCTGACCGAGCGCTTCTACCGGGTGGATAAAGCGCGATCGCGGCAGACGGGGGGGAGCGGCCTGGGGCTGGCGATTGTGAAACACGCGGTGAATCACCATGAAAGCCGTCTTGATATCCAGAGTACCCTGGGTAAGGGAACCCGCTTTAGTTTCGTTATCCCGGAACGATTAATTGCCAAAAAGAGCGCCTGACGGCAGGCGTGTCATTTTACCTTTCCACGGGTCAGCCATCGCTGGCCCGTTTGCTTTGCAGTCAAGCGAAACGCGTGTGAATTTTATACGGTCGGCTGTTTTTTGTTCGCATGATTAGCCATGGGTTTTTCCTATAATTAGCGCATTGTTCTGGTGCGCGTTTTCATACTGGCATATTGTTCTGGTTTTGCGATCCCTCCTTGCCTTTAAACGTTATAAGCGTTTAAATTGCCCCCCAGATACTGTCAGACCGACTGTATTTGCGTGGTAAATCGAAAAACTATTCTTCTCCACGCCAGGACGGGAGCATTTCCCGCTGAAATTGAGCAAATTTTCGGCTGTATCGTCCCATCAGGGAAATCGAAAAATCTCAACGTTTTCAACACCACATCCACAGGCAGTAAGGTTTTATGACCCATCACTTAAAATCGCGTGACATTATCGCGCTGGGCTTTATGACATTTGCGCTGTTCGTTGGCGCAGGCAACATCATTTTCCCTCCAATGGTTGGCTTACAGGCGGGTGAACACGTCTGGACCGCCGCGTTCGGTTTCCTGATTACGGCCGTGGGTCTGCCGGTACTGACCGTTATCGCACTGGCGAAAGTCGGTGGCGGCGTGGATAGCCTTAGCACCCCGATTGGCAAAGTGGCTGGCGTTCTGCTGGCTACCGTCTGCTATCTGGCCGTTGGTCCGCTGTTTGCCACCCCGCGTACCGCGACCGTTTCCTTCGAAGTGGGCATCGCCCCGCTGACCGGCGACGGCGCGATGCCGCTGTTCATCTACAGCCTGATTTATTTCGCCATCGTGATTCTGGTTTCCCTCTATCCGGGCAAGCTGCTGGACACGGTAGGTAACTTCCTGGCGCCGCTGAAAATTGTAGCGCTGATCGTGCTGGCCGTGGCGGCCATCATCTGGCCAGCCGGCCCGATTAGCGACGCGATGGATGCCTATAAAAACGCCGCGTTCTCTAACGGCTTTGTGAACGGCTACCTGACGATGGATACGCTGGGCGCGATGGTGTTTGGTATCGTTATCGTTAACGCCGCGCGTTCCCGCGGCGTGACCGAAGCGCGTTTGCTGACCCGTTATACCATCTGGGCTGGCCTGATGGCCGGTGTGGGCCTGACGCTGCTGTATCTGGCGCTGTTCCGCCTGGGCTCTGACAGCGCGATGCTGGTTGATCAGAACGCGAACGGTGCGGCTATCCTGCACGCTTACGTTCAGCACACCTTCGGTGGGGCGGGCAGCATGCTGCTGGCGGCGCTGATCTTCCTGGCGTGTCTGGTAACCGCGGTTGGCCTGACCTGCGCCTGCGCAGAGTTCTTTGCGCAGTATCTGCCGCTCTCTTACCGTACCCTGGTGTTTATTCTCGGTATCTTCTCCATGGCGGTGTCTAACCTCGGTCTGAGCCACCTGATTCAGGTCTCTATTCCGGTGCTGACGGCGATCTATCCGCCGTGCATCGTGCTGGTGGTGCTGAGCTTCACCCGTCCGTGGTGGCATAACTCCTCACGAATTATTGCGCCAGCCATGTTTATCAGCCTGATTTTTGGTATCCTTGACGGGATTAAAGCATCAGCGTTCGCTGAAATTCTGCCAGCCTGGACACAGCGTCTGCCGCTGTCCGAGCAGGGCCTGGCCTGGCTGATGCCTACCGTTGTTGCACTGGTTCTGGCGGTTATCTGGGACCGTGCTGCAGGGCGTCAGGTCACATCGAACGCTCATTAATCAACGGCAACAAACTGTTTAACCACGGGGCTTAAGGCCCCGTGGTTTTTTGTTTTTTTCGTGTTGAATGGCAAGATTTAAATGGAAAGCACTAACAAACTTAAACGTGGATTGAGCACGCGCCACATCCGCTTTATGGCGCTGGGCTCTGCTATCGGCACCGGTCTTTTTTATGGCTCGGCAGATGCCATCAAAATGGCCGGTCCAAGCGTGCTGCTGGCGTATATCATCGGCGGCGTGGCGGCGTATATCATCATGCGCGCGCTGGGTGAGATGTCGGTTCACAACCCGTCTGCCAGCTCCTTCTCCCGCTACGCGCAGGAAAACCTCGGCCCGCTGGCCGGGTTTATCACCGGCTGGACCTACTGCTTCGAAATTTTGATTGTGGCGATTGCCGACGTAACCGCATTCGGCATCTACATGGGCGTCTGGTTCCCGGCGGTGCCGCACTGGATCTGGGTGCTGAGCGTGGTGTTGCTCATTTGCGCCGTCAATCTGATGAGCGTGAAGGTGTTCGGCGAGCTGGAGTTCTGGTTCTCCTTCTTCAAGGTCGCCACCATCATCATCATGATTGTGGCGGGTTTCGGGATCATCATCTGGGGGATTGGCAACGGCGGCCAGCCGACCGGCATCCATAACCTCTGGAGCAACGGCGGCTTCTTCAGCAACGGCTGGCTCGGGATGGTGATGTCGCTACAGATGGTAATGTTCGCCTACGGCGGCATCGAGATTATCGGCATCACCGCCGGGGAAGCGAAAGATCCGGAGAAATCCATTCCCCGCGCCATCAACTCGGTGCCGATGCGTATTCTGGTGTTTTACGTGGGTACGCTGTTCGTGATTATGTCCATCTACCCGTGGAACCAGGTGGGCACTAATGGTAGCCCGTTTGTCCTGACCTTCCAGCATATGGGCATTGCCTTTGCTGCCAGCATTCTGAACTTTGTGGTGCTGACCGCGTCGCTTTCGGCCATCAACAGTGACGTCTTTGGCGTGGGCCGCATGCTGCACGGCATGGCGGAGCAGGGCAGCGCGCCGAAGGTGTTCGCCAAAACTTCACGCCGCGGCACGCCGTGGGTGACGGTGGTGGTGATGACCGTAGCGCTGCTGTTCTCGGTTTACCTGAACTACATCATGCCGGAGAACGTCTTCCTGGTGATTGCGTCCCTGGCGACTTTCGCGACCGTGTGGGTGTGGATCATGATCCTGCTGTCGCAGATTGCCTTCCGCCGCCGTCTGTCGCCGGATGAGGCGAAAGCGCTGAAGTTTAAGGTGCCGGGCGGGGTGGCGACGACCGTGGTCGGGCTGATCTTCCTGGTGTTTATCATTGGCCTGATTGGCTACCATCCGGATACCCGCATTTCCCTGTACGTGGGCTGTGCGTGGATCGTTCTGCTGCTGATCGGCTGGGTGTTTAAGTGCCGCCGTGACCGTCAATTGGCAGAAGCACAGTAATATTTTTATCCCCCCTCCCTCGCGGGAGAGGGGATTTTTGCCTCCTCCCCCGTCCTCCTCCCCCAATAAATCTCGTCATGGTGAGCTATCCTTAACCACCCTGTGGCAAGGTGACGTCAATTTCATCAGAGGGGATTCGTGATGTTAAACGCCTGGCACCTTCCGGTTGCCCCATTTGTTAAGCAAAACAAAGACAACCTTGTGATTACGCTCTGGCTGGCGGGGGAAAATCAGCCGGAACGCGTGACGCTCCGCGCCGAAATTGATAACGAAGAGACCGGGCTGAAAATGCACAAGCTGCGCAGCCAGCCGCAGCCGGGGATTACGGCGTGGCGGGCGAATATCGATTTGCGCAGCGGGCAGCCGCGCCGTCGCTATAGCTTTAAGCTTTTATGGAACAACCGCCAGCTGTGGTTTACCCCGCAGGGGTTTAGCCGTTTCCCTCCGGCCCGGCTGGAGCAGTTCGCCGTCGATTACCCGGATAACGGCCCGCAGTGGGTTAACGATCAGGTCTTTTATCAGATTTTCCCGGACCGCTTTGCGCGCAGCGAAAAACGCACCGCCGGCCAGGACAAGGTCTATTACCATGATGCCGCGGGTCACGACATCATCCTGAAAAAATGGGATGAACCGGTGACGGCGCAGGCGGGCGGCTCGACGTTCTACGGCGGCGATCTCGACGGCATCAGCGAAAAGCTGCCGTACCTGAAAAAACTCGGCGTGACGGCGCTGTACCTCAACCCGGTGTTTAAAGCCCCGAGCGTACACAAATACGATACCGAAGATTATCGCCACGTTGACGAGCAGTTTGGCGGTGACGAGGCGCTGCTGCGCCTGCGTAAGAACACCCAAAAAGAAGGCATGCGCCTCATTCTGGACGGTGTCTTCAACCACAGCGGCGATTCGCACGCGTGGTTTGACCGGCATAACCAGTCGATGGGGGGAGCATGCCATAACCCGGATTCGCCGCAGCGCGACTGGTACAGCTTTAGCGAGGAGGGCCGCGCGCTGGACTGGCTGGGCTACCCGAGCCTGCCGAAGCTGGACTTCCAGTCGCCGTCACTGGTGAACGAGATTTACGGCGGGGAAGACAGCATCGTGCGTCACTGGCTGAAGGCGCCGTGGAATATGGACGGCTGGCGTCTGGATGTAGTGCATATGCTCGGTGAAGCGGGCGGGGCGCGAAATAACCTTCAGCACGTGGCCGGGATCGCGCGTTCGGCGAAAGCGGCTCAGCCGGAGGCGTTTGTCTTTGGCGAACACTTTGGCGACGCGCGCCAGTGGCTGCAAAACGATGCCGAAGATGCAGCGATGAACTATCGCGGCTTTACCTTCCCGCTGTGGGGATTCCTGGCTAACACCGATATCTCCTACGATCCGAACCATATTGACGCCGAAACCTGCGCCGCGTGGATGGATAACTATCGCGCTGGCCTGTCGCATCAGCAGCAACTGCGGATGTTTAACCAGCTCGATAGCCACGACACCGCGCGCTTTAAATCCCTGCTCGGCAAGGATGTGGCGCGTCTGCCGCTGGCGGTCACCTGGCTCTTCACCTGGCCGGGCGTACCGTGCATTTACTACGGAGACGAAGTGGGGCTGGACGGCAACAACGATCCGTTCTGCCGCAAAACCTTCCCGTGGGAGGCAGAGAAACAGGATAAGGTGCTGTTCAGCCTGTATCAGCGGCTGGCGAAGCTGCGCAAACAGAGTCTCGCCCTGCGCTACGGCGGCTGTCAGGTGGCGTACGCCCACGATAACGTGGTGGTCTTTGTCCGCGTCTATAATCAGCAGCGCGTGCTGGTGGCGATTAACCGGGGCGAGGCCTGCGAAGTGGTGCTGGATGATTCGCCGCTGCTTAAGGTGGCGACGTGGACGAACAAAGAGGGCAAGGCGACGATACAGGATGGCGTGCTGGCGCTGCCTGCGGTATCCGCGACGGTCTGGCTCGGCAGCTAATGCGCTAAAGTTTCCCCTTTTAAGATGGCGCAAATGCAACGATTTGTGTCAATCTTAACGGATCGTTTACGGTGAAGGTGGAAACATGGACGAGCTTTACATCCTTGGCTGTTTATTCCTGGTTTTTGCGCTGCTGGTTGCCCCCGTGCTTGCGGTTATCGGGTTTAATCGAAGCACGGCGGCGCAGCAGGAGATCGCCCGGCTACGCCAGCGCATTGAGGTGCTTGAGCAGCGCGGCGCAGCTCAGGTAGCGCCGGAGACAGAACAGGTGCAAGCGGTCACTCCGGCTGTCGTGACCGCGCCGGTGGCTGAGGACGCGCCCGCGCGTGTCGATCCCTGGCGTCCCGACATTCCTACAGCCGAGGCAAAACCCGCTCAGGCCCCTGCGCCTGCGGCTAAACAGCCATCTGCCTTTGGCGGCATTGTGACGTCGCTGACGCGCTGGTTTATGCAGGGTAATCCCCTGGCGAAGCTTGGCATTCTGCTGCTCTTCCTCGGCCTCTCTTTCCTGCTGCGCTATACCGTTGAACACTCCCTGTTCCCGCTTGAGCTACGCCTGGTGGCGACGGCGCTGTTTGCCATCGTGCTGCTGGCGGTTGGGTGGCGGCTGCGGCACAAGCAGCCGATCTACGCGCTTATCTTACAGGGCGGGGCGACGGGCATTCTCTACCTGACGGTCTTTGGCGCCTTCCGGCTCTGGCAGATGCTGCCGATGACGCTGGCCTTTGCGCTACTGGTGGTGATTTGCGCCGCGAGCGTTGGGCTGGCCGTGCTGCAGAAAGCGCTGAGCCTTGCCATGCTGGCGAGCCTCGGCGGGTATCTTGCGCCGCTACTACTATCTACCGGGGGTGGCAGCTTTGTGGCGCTGTTTTCCTTCTATCTCCTGCTTTCCATCGGCATTCTCGCCATCAGCATCTGGCAGCACTGGCGCGAGCTCAACCTGCTCGGGCTGCTCTTTACCTTTGGCGTGGGCGGCCTGTGGGGGCTAAGTGAGTACCAGCCTGAAGACTATTGGATCTGCCAGCTGTTCCTGATTGCCAATACGCTGATATTCGGCGTGCTGAGCGTGGCGCTGTCGCTGCGGGCGCAGGAAAAAGGCAAGCAGATTATTGACGGCGTGCTGCTGTTTGCCCCGCCGCTGATAGGCTTTGGGATGCAGTACGGTATGACCCGGCACTGGGAATATGGTCCGGCCCTGAGCGCTTTGGGATACGGCGCATTTTATCTGGCCCTCGCTTTCCTTGCCCTGCGCCGCTATCCGTCCATCGGGCGACCGCTGGTGATGGCGGCGCTGGCGATCGGCGGCGGGTTTGCCACGCTTGCGATTCCGCTCGCGCTCTCCGCGCGGTGGACGGCGATGGCCTGGGCGCTGGAGGGGCTGGGCATCCTCTGGCTGGGCGTGCAGCAGCACCAGCGGCGCATGAGCTATAGCGGGACGGCGCTGCTGGTGCTGGCGCTCGGCAGCGCGCTGTGGGCGCAGATGAACGGCGTTACGCCGCTGAGCCTGCTGCTTATCTTCGCCATCCTCAGCCTTTGCTGGCTGGCTGCGGCCTGGCTGTGGCGGAACCTCTTTCTGCCGGTTAGCTGGGCGCTGCTGGCAGGCGGGCTGCTGTTCTGGCTCGTGGCGCTATTTGGCGCGTCGCGGCTGGTGTTGAAGCAGGAACTGCCTGTTCTGGCAGGCGTGCTGGCGCTGACGGCGGCGTCGGTCTGGGGCTGGCGTCAGGCTGCCGCTCGTCTGGCGTGGCGGGAGCTGGATGCCAGCAAATGGCTGCTGTGGCCGCTGATGCTGGTGATGGTGGGCTATCAGCTCTCGCACCAGCAGATGTTTGCCGCCGGCTGGTCAAATCTGGCCTGGGGTATTGCGCTTCCCGCCGCGCTGATGCTGCTGCGGCGCGACGGCGCCCGTTTAGCGCCGCGCATCTCTATGGGGCTGCATCTGGCGCTGTTCTGGATGATATTACTGGCGCTGGCGGCGGAGCTTTACTGGTTTGCCCGGTCGCTGCCGTGGGGCATGGCGGCCTGGGGCAGCGGGCTGGCGATGGCCGCAGGCGGCGGGGTGATTATGGCGCTCTCTGCGGCGGTGCGCCGTCGCGGGTGGCCGTTCCGGGAGTGGCCCGCGCTCTACGCGTGCATAGCACCGATCCCCGTGCTCGCGGCGCTGCTGGTATTGCTGGTGGTGACCAATTTCCAGGACGGCGTGGTTTATCGTCAGACCTGGCTGCCGCTGGTGAACCCGCTTGAAGAAGGCGCGGCGTTCGCGCTGCTGGGGCTGGTGGTCTTTTACCGGGCGGTGGATCGCTACTACCCGACGCAGCTCTTGCAGGCCCGTCCGTGGCCTGCCGTCGCGATTATGGCGTTTGGCTTCTGGTGGCTTAACGGTGCGCTGATGCGCGCCCTGGCCTGGTACGGCGACGTGGCCTGGAATATGGCGTCGCTGTGGGATTCGCGGCTGATCCAGACCACGTTTGCCCTGTTCTGGATGCTGAGCGCGCTGGTGATCATGGTCCACGCCACCCGTAGGGCTTCCCGTCAGGAGTGGCTTGGCGGTGCCGCGCTGCTGGGCGTGGTGATGGTTAAACTGATGCTGGTGGACAGCGCGGGTGGAGGCGGTCTGTCGCGTGCGGTGGCGTTTATCGGCGTGGCAATACTGGTGCTGATCGTGGGGTATTTCTCGCCGCTACCGCCCAAAACAGGAGATGAAAAATGAAATGGATGAAAGCGGTAGCTTGTACCGCTCTGCTGGCGCTTGCAGGCCCGGCGTTCTGCGACGAGGTACAAACGGAATCGCCCCGGGACTATGCCTTTGGCCGCTCGCTGGATACGTCTGCTCCTTCCCAGTGGTATCGGGTGACGCTGCCGCTCGCCGTCTATACACAGAGCACGTCGCCGGATCTGCATGACGTTCGCGTCTTTAACCAGTCGGGCGAGCCGGTTCCTTTCAGCCTGGTCACCGCGACGCGTCCGCAGGTGGCAGCGCAATCCACGGCGCTGCGCCTCTTTCCTCTGGATGCCTCACCGCTTGCGCCTGCGCGTGGGGATGAGGGCAGCGATAAGATCCTGCTCCGTTCCGGAAACGGCGTAGAGATTGTGCTGGAGGGGCAAAAAGCCGCCGCAGCCGGGCAGCATTATCTGCTGACCCTGCCGGAGCAGGCTACGGGTGAGATTGCCCTGTCCCAGCTGCAGCTGCTCTGGAATACCCCTCAGGCGCCGTGGCAGGGAACGGCGTCGGTCTACTACAGCGAGGATCTTAAGCGCTGGTATACCCTGCGCGAGGATATGCCGCTGCTGGACGTGATGAGCGGGCAGGATCGTCTTAAGCTCGATCGGATCGATACCGATATCGTTTTGTCTCCCGATACGAATCGCTATCTCCTGGTTGTGCTGAATGCTCAGAGCCAGGGAGTGACCTTAACCGGCGTTAACGCGATTAGCGCTCCTGCGCGGGCGACGCCGGACGCGATCGTTCTTGAGGGGGTAGGGGAGCAGCTATCGACAAGCGAAGCGCAGTGGCACTGGGCGCAGCCGCAGCCGCTGAGTGCTATCAGCATTTTACTGAATGGCGACGGCGTCCTTCCCGTGGAGATAGCGTGGCGGAGTACGGAAAAAGACACATGGCACCCCCTGAAAAAAGAGGTGCTTTACCGTCTGGAGGGCAAAACGTCTCCACCGGTTTCGCTTAGCGGAGGCCTGGTGCAGGCGGTGAAAATCACGACGCTGAATGCGCGCCTGCCGGAATATCTGCCGGGCGTCACCGGGCATCGTGACCGCTATGATCTGGTGTTCAACGCGCAGGGAAAAGCGCCATACGTGCTTGCCTGGGGTAATGGCGCTGCAAAGCCTGCCAGCGTGGAACCTGACATGCTGATCCCCGCCGACCTGCGCAAAACCTATGATATGGAGCGCCTGCCGCAGGCCGACATTCTGGATGATGTCGCGTTAGGCGGCGAGGGGCGTCTGACCGCTACCTCTGCGTCCGAGCGGGAGAGCCGGATGAACGCGCTGCTGGTGTGGGGCGTGCTAATTGCGGGCGTAATTCTGCTGGCGGGAATGGCCTGGCGCATCTGGCGAGAGACGCTGCGTAAGGCATAAAAAAAGGCCCGCATAAGCGGGCCTTCTTCGTAAACCGTGCCGATTACAGGCTGGATACGTTCTCTGACAGGTATTTAGCAACGCCGTCTGGGGAAGCAGCCATACCTTCTTTACCTTTTTCCCACTGAGCCGGGCACACTTCGCCGTGCTCTTCGTGGAACTGCAGCGCGTCAACCATGCGCAGCATTTCGTCGATGTTACGACCCAGCGGCAGATCGTTCACAACCTGGTGACGAACGATGCCGTTTGCGTCGATCAGGAAGGAACCGCGCAGCGCAACGCCAGCGTCCGGATGTTCGATACCGTAAGCCTGCTGGATTTCGCGTTTGATGTCCGCAACCATCGCGTATTTCACCGCACCGATGCCGCCTTTGTCGACAGGGGTGTTACGCCATGCGTTGTGTACAAATTCAGAGTCGAAGGAGACGCCAACCACTTCCACGCCACGCTTCTGGAATTCTTCATAACGTTTGTCGAACGCGATCAGCTCAGACGGGCAAACGAAAGTGAAGTCCATTGGCCAGAAGAACAGAACGGTCGCTTTACCGTTGGTGTGCTGTTTGAAGTTGAAGTTTTCAACGATTTCACCGTTGCCCAGAACTGCTGCAGCTGTAAAATCCGGAGCCGGACGAGTTACCAGAACCATATGATTCTCCTGTAGATACTAAGGTTATTTGGAACGCAACGCGAGCCAGTATAGAGAGTGTTCGTGGATAAGACAAAGAGGTGGTGACAATCGTTCCGCCAGCTTTTACCTATCAATGATCGTGCTGTCAGAGCTGCTTGTTTTTCGCCTGCGCCATCATGCGCGGATAAAACTGCCAGAATTGGCTCTCCAGCGCATCGTAATGCTCATCCAGGTCGTACCAGGAGTCCCGCAGCGCATCCAGCCGCGGGCGACGGCTCGCCATGCCATTCAAGACATTCTGGATAAAGTCCATCTCGCGATAGCGCTCCAGCCAGCGTTCCGACCACAGGTAGTTATTCAGATTCACAAAGCGCGGCGGCGAGTCGGGCAGAATTATCGACACCTGCTGGTGGGCGTAGCGCACAAACGCCGGCAACGGCATCTCCGGCGAGAGCTGTTCCCAGTGGCGAGACAGGAAGTGGTCCCACATCACGTCGAGCGTGATCGGCGCAACGCGGCGCGTTTCAGGGCGAAACCACGCTTTCGCTTCCGCCACCTCGGGCAGATTATCAGTGATGACATCAATGCGGCGGTGCATAAAAATCCCGTCGACAACCTCGGGAGAATACGCTTCAGCGGGGTTGCCGCGCACGAAATCGGCCAGCAAATTGCCGGAAAGGGAGCTGTCAGCGAGGTGTGCGAGATGCAGGTGAGCGAGAAAATTCATGCGTTTTATTTGTCCAGTGGCGGCTAGTTGTTGCAGCAAAAGGGTGTGAGCACTAGACTATGCCGCCTGTTTTTAAGTCACGAGTATACGTCATGCGCGTCGCCGATTTCTCCTTTGAACTACCTGAATCCCTGATTGCTCACTATCCCATGCCTGAGCGCAGCAGCTGTCGCTTACTGTCACTGGATGGGCCAACGGGCGAGCTGACGCACGGTACTTTCACCGATTTGCTCGACAAGCTCAACCCTGGCGATCTGCTGGTCTTTAACAATACCCGCGTGATCCCGGCGCGCCTGTTTGGCCGTAAGGCCAGCGGCGGCAAGATTGAAGTGCTGGTCGAACGTATGCTCGATGATAAACGTATTCTGGCACATATTCGCGCTTCCAAAGCGCCGAAGCCGGGCGCGGAGCTGCTGCTGGGTGATGACGAAAGCATCAAGGCGACCATGACCGCGCGCCACGACGCGCTGTTCGAGGTGGCGTTCGACGACGAGCGCACGGTGCTCGACATCCTGAACGCCATCGGCCATATGCCGCTGCCGCCGTACATTGAGCGCCCGGACGAAGAGGCCGACCGCGAGCTATACCAGACCGTCTACAGCCAGAAGCCTGGCGCGGTCGCGGCGCCAACCGCAGGTCTGCACTTTGATGAACCGCTGCTGGAAAAGCTGCGCGCGAAGGGCGTTGAGATGGCGTTTGTGACGCTGCACGTCGGCGCGGGCACCTTCCAGCCGGTGCGCGTGGACAGCATTGAAGACCACATCATGCACTCCGAGTATGCCGAAGTGCCGCAGGATGTGGTGGACGCGGTGCTGGCGGCGAAAGCGCGCGGTAGCCGCGTCGTGGCCGTCGGTACGACGTCCGTGCGTTCACTGGAAAGCGCTGCGCAGGCTGCAAAGCGCGATCTTATCGAGCCGTTCTTTGGCGATACGCAGATCTTTATCTACCCGGGCTATCAGTACAAGGTGATTGACGCGCTGGTGACCAACTTCCATCTGCCTGAATCGACGCTGATTATGCTGGTCTCTGCGTTTGCGGGTTATCAGCATACGATGAATGCGTACAAGTCTGCGGTAGAACAAAAATATCGCTTTTTTAGCTACGGGGACGCGATGTTTATCACGTACAATCCGCTGGCTTTGAATGAGCGTGTCGGGGAATAAGTCCGCGGCACCGTATGACAACGTTGGACTGTTTTTCTGACGTCGGAGAAAAAATGAAATTTGAACTCGATACCACCGATGGCCGCGCGCGTCGCGGTCGCCTGGTGTTTGATCGCGGCGTGGTGGAAACCCCCGCGTTTATGCCTGTGGGCACGTACGGCACCGTAAAAGGGATGACGCCGGAAGAAGTTGAAGCCACGGGCGCACAGATTATCCTCGGCAATACCTTCCACCTGTGGCTGCGTCCAGGTCAGGAGATCATGAAGCTCCACGGCGATCTGCACGATTTTATGCAGTGGAAAGGCCCGATCCTGACCGACTCCGGCGGCTTCCAGGTCTTCAGCCTGGGCGATATCCGCAAGATCACCGAGCAGGGCGTACACTTCCGTAACCCGATCAACGGCGACCCGATTTTCCTCGATCCCGAAAAGTCGATGGAGATTCAGTACGATCTCGGCTCCGACATCGTGATGATCTTCGACGAATGTACGCCGTACCCGGCAGACTGGGACTACGCGAAACGCTCTATGGAGATGTCTCTGCGCTGGGCGAAGCGCAGCCGCGACCGTTTTGACTCCCTGCAGAACAAAAATGCGCTGTTCGGCATCATTCAGGGCAGCGTTTACGAAGATTTACGCGATATCTCTGTTAAAGGTCTGGTAGAGATAGGTTTTGATGGCTACGCTGTCGGCGGTTTGGCTGTGGGTGAGCCGAAGGAAGACATGCACCGCATTCTGGAGCACGTCTGCCCGCAAATCCCGGCGGATAAACCACGATACCTGATGGGTGTGGGTAAACCCGAAGATCTGGTGGAAGGCGTACGTCGCGGCATTGATATGTTCGACTGCGTGATGCCAACCCGCAACGCGCGTAACGGTCATCTGTTCGTTACCGATGGCGTGGTGAAAATCCGTAACGCGAAGCATAAGAGTGACACCAGCCCGCTCGATTCCGAGTGCGATTGCTATACCTGTCGCAATTATTCTCGCGCGTATCTGCATCATCTCGATCGTTGTAATGAGATTTTGGGCGCGCGTCTCAATACGATTCATAATCTTCGCTACTATCAGCGCTTAATGTCTGGTTTACGCAAGGCTATCGAAGAGGGTAAATTAGAGAGCTTCGTGACCGATTTTTACCAACGTCAGGGGCGGGATGTTCCACCGTTGAACGTTGATTAATATTAATAATGAGGGAATTTGAATGAGCTTTTTTATTTCTGATGCGGTAGCGGCAACAGGTGCTCCGGCGCAGGGCAGCCCGATGTCTCTGATCCTGATGCTGGTTGTGTTCGGTCTGATCTTCTACTTCATGATCCTGCGCCCACAGCAGAAGCGTACCAAAGAGCACAAAAAGCTGATGGACTCCATCGCGAAAGGCGATGAAGTGCTGACCAACGGTGGTCTGGTCGGCCGCGTAACCAAAGTGGCTGAAAGCGGCTACATTGCTATCGCCCTGAACGACACCACTGAAGTGGTTATCAAACGTGACTTCGTAGCTGCCGTTCTGCCGAAAGGCACCATGAAGGCGCTGTAATCCCAACTTTTCCCAAAGGGAACTGCCGTGTTAAACCGTTATCCTTTGTGGAAGTACATCATGCTGGTCGTCGTGATTATCGTCGGCCTGCTGTACGCGCTTCCCAACCTGTATGGTGAGGATCCGGCCGTTCAAATCACTGGCGCGCGCGGTGTCGCCGCCAGTGAGCAAACGCTGATCCAGGTCCAGAAAACGTTACAAGAAGAAAAAATTACCGCTAAGTCTGTGGCTCTGGAAGAGGGTGCAATTCTTGCTCGCTTCGACACCACCGACACGCAGCTCCGCGCTCGCGAAGCGCTGATGGGCGTGCTGGGTGATAAATATGTCGTGGCGCTTAACCTTGCTCCTGCAACCCCTCGCTGGCTGGCTGCGCTGAACGCAGAGCCAATGAAGCTGGGTCTTGACCTGCGTGGCGGCGTTCACTTCCTGATGGAAGTGGATATGGATACCGCGCTCGGCAAGCTGCAGGAACAGAATATCGACAGCCTGCGCAGCGATCTGCGCGACAAAGGCATCCCATACACTACCGTGCGTAAAGAAGATAACTACGGCATGAGCATCACGTTCCGCGACAGCGCGGCGCGCGATCAGGCTGTAGATTACCTGACCCAACGTCACCGTGACCTGGTGATCACCTCTCAGGGCAGCAACCAGCTGCGTGCGGTGATGACCGATGCGCGTCTGAAAGAAGCGCGTGAATATGCCGTTCAGCAGAACATCAACATTCTGCGTAACCGTGTAAACCAGCTGGGTGTGGCTGAGCCGCTGGTACAGCGTCAGGGTGCTGACCGTATCGTGGTTGAACTGCCGGGTATCCAGGATACCGCGCGTGCGAAAGAGATCCTCGGTGCGACCGCGACGCTGGAATTCCGTCTGGTGAACTCCAATGTCGATCAGTCTGCCGCGGCGTCTGGCCGTATTCCGGGTGACTCCGAAGTGAAACAGACCCGCGAAGGTCAGCCGGTTGTGCTGTACAAGCGCGTGATCCTGACCGGTGACCACATCACCGACTCCACTTCAAGCCAGGATGAGTACAACCAGCCGCAGGTTAACATTTCGCTGGATAGCGCGGGTGGTAACATCATGTCTAACTTCACCAAGGACAACATCGGCAAACCGATGGCGACCCTGTTCGTGGAGTACAAAGACAGCGGTAAGAAAGATGCAAACGGCCGTGCGGTGCTGGTGAAAGAGGAAGAGGTGATTAACATCGCCAACATCCAGTCTCGTCTGGGTAACAGCTTCCGTATTACCGGTATTAGTAACCCGAACGAAGCGCGTCAGCTCTCGCTGCTGCTGCGTGCCGGTGCGCTGATTGCGCCAATTCAGATTGTTGAAGAACGTACCATTGGTCCAACTCTGGGTATGCAAAACATCCAGCAGGGTCTGGAAGCGTGTCTGGCCGGTCTGGCGGTCTCTATCCTCTTCATGATCTTCTTCTATAAGAAGTTCGGTCTGATTGCGACCTCCGCGCTGATTGCAAACCTGGTGCTGATCATCGGCATTATGTCCCTGCTGCCGGGGGCGACGCTGACCATGCCGGGGATTGCGGGTATCGTTCTGACCCTTGCGGTGGCGGTCGACGCCAACGTACTGATTAACGAACGTATCAAAGAAGAGTTGAGCAACGGTCGCTCTGTCCAGCAGGCGATTGACGAAGGTTATAAAGGCGCGTTCAGCTCTATCTTCGATGCGAACGTAACAACACTGATTAAGGTTCTTATCCTGTATGCAGTGGGTACTGGCGCGATCAAAGGCTTTGCGATTACCACCGGTATCGGTGTCGCAACGTCAATGTTTACCGCTATTGTCGGCACCCGTGCCATCGTGAACCTGCTGTACGGCGGCAAGCGCGTCAAAAAGCTGTCTATCTGAGGAGTGCGTTGTGGCACAGGAATATACTGTTGAACAATTGAACCATGGCCGTAAAGTCTGGGACTTTATGCGCTGGGACTACTGGGCCTTCGGCATTTCAGGTTTACTGCTGATTTTGTCCATCGTCATTATGGGCGTGAAAGGCTTTAACTGGGGTCTCGATTTCACCGGTGGTACGGTCATCGAGATCTCCCTGGAAAAACCGGTCGATATGGACCAGATGCGCGAATCGCTGCAGAAAGCGGGCTTTGAAGAGCCGCTGCTGCAGAACTTCGGCAGCAGCCGCGACATCATGGTGCGTATGCCGCCGGTGCACGATGCCAACGGCAGCCAGGAACTGGGTAGCAAGGTCGTACAGGTCATTAACGAGACCACCAGCCAGAGCGCGGCGGTCAAGCGTATTGAGTTCGTCGGCCCGAGCGTGGGTGCGGACCTGGCGCAAACCGGCGCCATGGCGCTGCTGGTGGCGCTGATCTCCATCCTGGTGTACGTCGGTTTCCGCTTCGAGTGGCGACTGGCGGCCGGTGTGGTTATCGCCCTGGCGCACGACGTGGTGATCACCATGGGCATACTGTCTCTGTTCCACATTGAGATTGACCTGACCATCGTGGCATCCCTGATGTCCGTAATCGGTTACTCACTGAACGACAGTATCGTGGTATCTGACCGTATCCGTGAAAACTTCCGTAAGATCCGTCGCGGCACGCCGTACGAAATCTTTAACGTGTCGTTGACCCAGACGCTGCATCGTACCTTGATCACCTCCGGTACTACCCTGATGGTGATCCTGATGCTGTTCCTCTTCGGTGGCCCGGTGCTGGAAGGCTTCTCGCTGACCATGCTGATCGGTGTCTCCATCGGTACGGCGTCGTCTATTTACGTGGCGTCCGCTCTGGCACTGAAACTTGGCATGAAGCGTGAGCACCTGCTCCAGCAGAAGGTTGAGAAAGAAGGGGCGGATCAGCCGTCCATTCTGCCGTAAGGCGACGTTTAGCGCGTTATCTGAATCCCGGTCTGTTGACCGGGATTTTTTTTATCTGCTCCTGACAAACACTCCTGACAGTATGCTGTCAGGAGCCCTGCCGTAGACTCCTTCTGAACCCAAACAACAGGCAGGAGGATGTATGAAAAGCGTAATTAACTGGTTTGAAATTCCGGTTTCGGATATGGATCGTGCCATCAAATTTTATGAGCCGGTGATGCAGCTCGCGCTGCGTCGCGAGAAAATGGACATTGCCGAGCTGGCGGTTTTCCCGCATGAGGATCCCGCCACCGGAGGAGCGCTGGCAAAATTTGACGGCGTTACGCCCTCTTTGCAGGGCGCTATTATTTACCTGCATACTGACAATCTGGCGGCCACGCTCGATCGCATCGCCTCTGCGGGCGGCGAGTGCGTGTTTGGCCCGCTGGAGCTGCCGCATGGTATCGGCACTATCGCACTGTTTACCGACAGCGAGGGTAACCGCGTCGGCCTTCATCAACCTGCCTGAGAGCGAATGACGTTATGACCCGACGCGCTGACCGTTTGTTTCAGATTGTGCAGATCCTGCGGGGCAGGCGTCTGACAACGGCAGCGCATCTGGCGGACCGGCTTGGCGTGTCCGAGCGCACGGTCTACCGCGATATCCGCGACCTGTCGCTTTCCGGCGTGCCGGTGGAAGGCGAGGCGGGAAGCGGATATCGGCTGATGTCGGGTTTTGACCTGCCGCCGCTGATGCTGACAAATAAGGAATCCGAAGCGCTGATGGTCGCGATTCGCCTGCTCAAAACCTGGGGAGGTGAATCGCTGTCGCGCGAGCTGGAGTCGGCCCAGGAGAAGGTGCTGGCTATTCTGCCCGAGGAGAGCCGCAGAAAGGCGGAGCAGACGCGGATCTACGCCCCGGATTTTTGCATGCAAAGCCACTCCCGCAGCGATTTTGACATGATTCACCAGGCGATTTCCGCTCAGCGCGTATTGGCGCTGCATTATCGTGATGAAGCCGGGCTACTCTCAAAACGTGAGGTACAGCCGCTGGGGTTATTCTTCTGGGGGGAGCGCTGGCTGCTGGCGGCATGGTGTGAACGGCGCGATGACTACCGCTGTTTCCGGCTCGACCGGTGTCTCAATGTTGTAATGACGGAGAGGCGGTTCAGTGAGAGTGCGGACAGGTCTTTGGCGGATTTTTTGCGCAAGGTGAAGCAGTAAAAAGCCGGGTGGCGAGGTAAAAGCAAAACGGCAACGATGTTGCCGTTTTTTGTGTTTGCACCCTCTCCCATGGGAGAGGGAAGGGGTGAGGGCACCAGCCCGCACAATCCCGCACGGATTAGAAGTTGTAACCCACGACCAGGTAACCACCCCAGCCGGTAGAGCGGACGCTAAAGTCGCCGTTACCGAAGTTCAGGCTCGCATCGTCGTTCCACTGGCCACCGTTGTGCCAGTAACGCGCAACAACAGAGTAGTGCCAGTGATCGTAGTTCAGCGCCAGGATGTGGCTGGAGGCGATGGAATCGTTGGTACGCGCTTTCTTGCCGTTCAGGTCACGGAAATCGTCGTCGCCCAGGTCTGAGCCCCAGTCAAAGTTAGTGAAACCGATGTAGCTCAGATTACCGCCCCACAGCTGGGTAATTGGCACGAAGTATTTCACTTTGAAACGGTAGCCGTCCCACTCGTTTTCATTCGCTGCGCCGTAGTTCTGCCACTGGTATTTTGCATACACGTTCAGGGATAGGCTCATTGGCAGGCCGGTGTCAATGTCAGTACCCAGACCCATATACCAGGTGCTCTGACGACCGGACTTATTGCGGCCCATGTCGTAGATGTAGTTGTTCGCGAAGTACCACTCTTTGAACGGACCAAACGCCAGGCTGGTACCGGTCAGTTTGTCGATGGAGAAGCGCGGTTCAATCTCCATGAACAGTGGGGAACCGTGGTTCCAGATACCTTTCGCATCGGTGTTACCACCGAAGAACACAGGCGCATCCATATAGCCGTAGAAATCAAACCAGTCTTTCTTGGCGAACGCTTCATATTCCAGGTAGGTATCGTTGCGGATCTGCGGTCCGAAACGGGTGTGGTAGCTGCCTACCACGTTAACGCTCTGGTGCCACCAGTCGGAGAGGTATTGTGGTTTCTCGTTTTCCGCTGCGTTAACAGTGAAAGAGGAGGACAGTGCCAGAACTGCACCGGCTGCGAGTAATGTTTTTTTCATAATCATGCCACTGATTGAAATTCCCTTCCGGGAGTGAAAAATGCGCGAATTGCGTTTCTAAATATTTCGTGTTTCTGCGGTGCCTATTATAGGAATCCCTGCTCACAAAAATATGTGTTGTTTCACATATCTCTCACACGCGTAATCGATTGCGTTCACGTTTGCGTACTTTAAACGGCCGGGATTGTAGCGGCAATCATTTCTGTTGCCAATCCATACGAAATGTAAATGTTAGCGGAGTGACATTTCACTCCGCTCAAAAGGAAGGGATTACTGCGCGGCAGGTTGGATGTCGTGAATGCGGATAAAGCCTAACTGCTCAGGCGTAAGTCCGCTTAGCTGAAGTGGAATATCCACATCGCTGGGCGCTAACACGCTGGCCGGAGCGGTGAACAGCTGGTTCTTCACGTTCACCTCCTGGTAGCTCTCCGTGGTGCCCTGGATCTGGCCCCACTCTACGGTGCCGCTGAAGGCGGGCAGCGGATCGTTGGACTCACCGTGAATACGTAATGTTGCGCGCGTACCATCCGCATTCGCCGCCACATTCACCAGAGACATCTTCAGCGTGCCAATCTGGCTATTAAGCAGGGCAGGCGTATTCGCTCCTGGCAGCAGATATACTCCGCTGGTGGATTTAGCGTTCAGCGCGTTTTGCTGGGTGATCTTCACCGTTTCTTTGTTCAGTTTGTCCATCGCCGTGTTGAGCGTATTCACGCTTTGTTTCATCTGGCGGACTTCGGTTTGCTGTGCACAGGCACTAAGGGTGAAGAGGCTCCCCACCAGTAAAATTTTCAGGTAACGTCTTGTCATAGCGTTTATTCCTTGAAATGACGGATCCCCATAATGGTAGCCAGCAACGTACCGCCGGACATAGATCCTTTGTCTCAAAAAAGCTCCTCCTTTGTTGTCAGGCCAGATCAGGGTAAAATGAAAATCAGTTAACCAGATAACAGGGATACCGTATGCATTGCCCATTCTGCTCCGCTGTGGATACCAAAGTCATCGACTCTCGCCTTGTGGGCGAAGGGTCTTCTGTGCGCCGTCGTCGGCAGTGTCTGGTGTGCAACGAGCGTTTCACGACCTTTGAGGTTGCAGAGCTGGTAATGCCGCGCGTGGTAAAAAGTAACGACGTGCGCGAGCCGTTTAACGAAGAGAAACTGCGCAGCGGAATGCTGAAGGCCCTCGAAAAACGGCCCGTCAGCGCGGATGATGTCGAAATGGCGTTAAACCACATTAAATCTTACCTGCGTGGCCTGGGCGAGCGTGAAGTGCCGAGCAAAATGATCGGCAACCTGGTGATGGAGCAGCTGAAAAAGCTCGATAAGGTCGCCTATATCCGCTTCGCCTCTGTCTACCGCAGTTTCGAAGATATCAAAGAGTTTGGCGAAGAGATCGCCCGCTTACAGGATTAAGCCCATGCAGGATGAGAAGTACATGGCGCGAGCCATGAAGCTGGCGCAGCGCGGTCGTTTTACCACCCATCCTAACCCCAACGTCGGGTGCGTTATCGTGAAAGATGGCGAGATCGTGGGGGAAGGGTTTCACTATCGCGCAGGCGAGCCGCATGCTGAAGTGCATGCCCTGCGTATGGCGGGGGAGAAAGCGCGAGGCGCGACGGCCTACGTGACGCTGGAGCCCTGCAGCCACCACGGGCGCACGCCGCCGTGCTGTGAAGCGCTGATTGCGGCAGGGATTTCGCGCGTGGTCGCCGCTATGCAGGATCCTAACCCGCAGGTGGCGGGCCGCGGCTTGTATCGTCTGCAACAGGAAGGGATCGACGTCAGCCACGGCCTGATGATGAAAGATGCGGAAGCCATCAACAAAGGCTTCCTGAAGCGCATGCGCACCGGTTTTCCGTATATCCAGCTTAAGCTGGGCGCCTCGCTGGACGGCCGTACGGCAATGGCGAACGGTGAAAGCCAGTGGATCACCTCGCCGCAGGCAAGGCGCGATGTGCAACGTCTGCGCGCGCAAAGCCATGCTATCCTCACCAGCAGTGAAACCGTTCTGGCTGACGATCCGGCCATGACCGTGCGCTGGGATGAGCTGAATGCCGATACCCAGGCGCTTTATCCGCAGGAGAACCTGCGCCAGCCGCTGCGTATTATTATTGATAGCCAGAACCGCGTGACCCCGGCGCACCGCATCGTGCATCAGCCGGGTGAAACCTGGATTGCGCGCACCAAAGAAGATACGCGCGAATGGCCGGAAGGCGTGCGCAGCATTATGGTGCCGGAGCATAACGGACATCTGGATCTCGTGGTGCTGATGATGTTGCTCGGCAAGCAGCAGGTGAACAGCATCTGGGTCGAAGCCGGTCCGACGCTCGCCGGCGCGCTGCTCCAGGCGGGGCTGGTGGATGAACTGCTCGTCTACGTTGCGCCTAAACTGTTAGGTCATGATGCGCGCGGCCTGTTTGTGCTGCCTGGCCTTGAAAAACTGGCCGACGCACCGCAACTCACATTCAGCGAGATTCGTCCGGTGGGTCCGGATGTCTGCCTCCATTTAACGACAGCGTAATTGCTCCCGAAATAGGGAAGCAGTGCGCAAAGTATTATGATAAAATCCGCCCCCCTGCGGGGCCAAATGAACCCGTAAAGGAAGAGTATGAACATTATTGAAGCTGCTGTAGCTACCCCGGACGCTCGCGTCGCCATCACCATTGCGCGTTTCAACAACTTCATCAACGATAGCCTGCTGGAAGGTGCGATTGACGCCCTGAAACGTATCGGCCAGGTTAAAGATGACAACATTACCGTTGTTTGGGTTCCAGGCGCTTATGAACTGCCACTGGCGGCGGGCGCGCTGGCGAAAACCGGTAAATACGACGCGGTGATTGCGCTGGGTACCGTTATTCGTGGTGGCACTGCGCACTTCGAATACGTTGCGGGCGGTGCAAGCAACGGTCTGGCACACGTTGCGCAGGATGCTGAAATTCCTGTCGCGTTCGGCGTGCTGACCACCGAAAGTATTGAACAAGCCATCGAACGTGCTGGCACCAAAGCCGGTAACAAAGGTGCAGAAGCTGCACTGACCGCGCTTGAAATGATCAATGTATTGAAAGCCATTAAGGCCTGATTTTTTTGTAAGGGGAATTCCGTGAAACCTGCTGCTCGTCGCCGCGCCCGTGAATGTGCCGTCCAGGCACTTTACTCCTGGCAGTTGTCCCAGAACGACATCGCTGATGTTGAATACCAGTTCCTGTCAGAACAGGACGTGAAAGACGTTGACGTTCTGTACTTCCGTGAACTGCTGTCGGGAGTGGCGACTAATAGCGCGTATCTCGATGGCCTGATGAAGCCATACCTGTCCCGTTTGCTCGAAGAGCTGGGTCAGGTGGAAAAAGCAGTGTTGCGTATCGCGCTGTTTGAGCTGTCTAAACGTGATGATGTGCCGTACAAAGTGGCCATCAACGAAGCGATCGAACTGGCGAAAACCTTCGGCGCTGAAGACAGCCACAAGTTCGTTAACGGCGTACTTGATAAAGCCGCACCTGCGATCCGTCCCCACAAAAAGTGATCCGCAAACCGGAGTTCTGCATTGCCTGACGGGCAGTGCGGCTCCGGTTTTTTCTTTTATTTGCTGAGGCATAACGTATGGCATGCGGCGAATTCTCCCTGATTGCCCGTTATTTCGACCGTGTCAGAACCTCTCGTCTTGATGTTGAAACCGGCATTGGCGATGACTGTGCACTTCTCAATATTCCTGAAAAGCAGACGCTGGCAATCAGCACCGACACCTTAGTGTGCGGACGTCATTTCTTACCTGATATCGATCCTGCCGATCTGGCGTATAAAGCGCTGGCGGTCAACGTCAGCGATCTGGCGGCAATGGGCGCCGACCCGGCCTGGCTGACGCTGGCCCTGACGCTGCCGGAGGTGGATGAAGCCTGGCTTGAAGCGTTCAGCGATGCGCTGTTTGAACAGCTGAACTACTACGATATGCAGCTGATTGGCGGCGATACGACTGCCGGGCCTTTGTCGATGACGCTGGCGATCCACGGCTATGTGCCGCTCGGTCGCGCGCTGAAGCGCTCGGGCGCTAAACCGGGCGACTGGATCTACGTGACCGGTACGCCGGGAGACAGCGCGGCAGGGCTGGCGATCCTTCAGGATCGCTTAAACGTGAAGGACGCTGACGATGCGGCGTATCTGGTGAAGCGCCACCTGCGCCCGACACCGCGTATTCTGCACGGTCAGGCGCTGCGCGAGCGGGCCAGTTCGGCTATCGATCTCTCTGACGGTCTCATCTCGGACCTCGGCCATATCCTGAAGGCCAGCGGGGTGGGCGCGCGCGTTGACCTGGATCTGTTCCCGCTGTCGGAGCAACTGCTTCGCCATGTGGAGCCTGAGCAGGCGCTGCGCTGGGCGCTCTCCGGTGGGGAAGACTACGAGCTGTGCTTCACGGTGCCAGAGCTGAACCGTGGAACGCTGGACGTGGCATTGGCCCATCTTGGCGCAAAGTTTACCTGCATCGGTCAGATCATGCCGGAGAGTGAAGGGCTGAAGTTTGTGAAAGACGGTGCGCCCGTTACGCTGGACTGGAAAGGGTACGATCACTTCGGGTAAGTTTGTGCGCTCAGTATTGCCGGGTAAGCGTACGCCACCCGGCAAGTGTTTACTTAAACCCCACCACCGGATGCTGCTGATACGGCGTCTCCAGCTCGGCAACCTGCTCCGGCGTCAGCGATAAATCCACAGCGCTTAACAACTCGTCCAGCTGTTCTTCCCGCGATGTACCAATAATCGGTGCGGCGACACCCCGCTTGCCCAGCAGCCACGCCAGCGCCACCTGCGCGCGCGTTGCGCCGATATCGTCGGCGATCCCGGCTAAACGTTCGGCAATCAGCGCATCGCTGGCTTCGGTACCGGAATAAAGATTTTTACCCACTTCATCCGATACCAGCCGCGCCGTGGTTTCTCCCCACGGACGAGTTAAGCGTCCGCGCGCCAGCGGGCTCCACGGGATCACCGCCACGCCTTCCTGGTAGCAGAGCGGCAGCATCTCGCGTTCTTCTTCCCGGTAAATCAGGTTGTAGTGATCCTGCATGGTGACAAAGCGTGCCCAGCCGTGCTGCGCCTGGAGATCGAGCGCCTGAGCAAATTGAGATGCGTGCATTGACGACGCGCCGATATAGCGCGCTTTACCCGCTTTCACGACATCGTTCAGCGCTTCAAGGGTTTCTTCAATTTGCGTGTTGTAATCCCAGCGGTGAATTTGCAGCAGGTCGACGTAATCCATGTTCAGGCGTCTGAGGCTGTCATCAATGGAGCGCAGGATCTGCGCGCGAGAGAGGCCTTCAGCCAGATCGCCTGACGGGTAATACACCTTGGTGGCGACCACTATCTCATCCCGACGGGCAAAATCACGCAGAGCGCGGCCCACAATCTCTTCGCTGCTGCCGTCAGAGTAGCTGTTGGCGGTATCGAAGAAGTTGATGCCGCCGTCTATGGCGCGCTTGATGATAGGGCGGCTGCTCTCTTCCGGCAGCGTCCAGGCGTGATTTCCCCGGTCAGGCTCGCCAAAGGTCATGCAGCCCAGGCAAAGCCGGGACACCCTGAGGTCCGTTTTTCCTAATGTCGTGTATTGCATGGTTCCGCTCCTGCTGTTTAAACAATACGTTTAAGCATAGCAGGAGCAGAAAAGGGGAGGGATCAGGCCAGCCAGCTGCGGATTCTGGCTTCGATACCGGCGGCGTCCAGGCCGATATCGGCACGCGCCTCGTCCTGAGTGCCTTGCGGGATGAAGTGGTCCGGCAGGCCGAGGTTCAGCACCGGAACCAATTTACGGTTCGCCATCAGTACCTCGTTAACGCCGCTACCCGCGCCACCCATGATGGCGTTCTCTTCCAGCGTGACCAGCACGTCGTGGCTTTCCGCCATGCTCAGAATCAGAGACTCATCGAGCGGCTTCACAAAGCGCATATCCACCAGCGTCGCGTTCAGGGTTTCAGCGACTTTTGCCGCTTCCGGCATCAGCGTACCAAAGTTCAGGATCGCCACTTTTTCGCCGCGACGTTTCACCAGACCTTTACCGATCTCCAGTTTTTCCAGCGGCTGTAGTTCAACGCCAAGGGCATTGCCGCGTGGATAACGTACCGCGCAGGGGCCGTCCTGATAGTGGTAGCCGGTATACAGCATCTGACGACACTCGTTTTCGTCGCTTGGCGTCATGATGACCATGTCCGGGATGCAGCGCAGGAAGGAGAGGTCAAACGCCCCCTGGTGCGTCTGGCCGTCGGCCCCCACGATGCCCGCGCGATCGATAGCAAACAGCACCGGCAGCTTCTGGATGGCAACGTCATGGATCACCTGGTCGTAGGCGCGCTGCAGGAAGGTGGAATAAATCGCCACCACCGGCTTGTAGCCGCCAATCGCCAGCCCTGCCGCAAAGGTGACCGCGTGCTGCTCGGCAATGGCGACGTCGAAATACTGGTCCGGGTATTTTTTGGAGAACTCGACCATGCCGGAGCCTTCACGCATGGCAGGCGTGACCGCCATCAGCTTGTTATCTTTTGCCGCCGTTTCGCACAGCCAGTCGCCAAAGATTTTTGAGTAGCTTGGCATTCCGCCGCTGCTTTTCGGCAGGCAGCCGCTGGTATGGTCGAACTTTGGCACCGCGTGGAAGGTGATCGGATCTTTCTCCGCCGGTTCGTAGCCACGCCCTTTTTTGGTCATGATATGCAGGAACTGCGGGCCTTTCAGATCGCGCATGTTTTTAAGCGTGGTCACCAGACCCAGCACATCGTGCCCGTCCACCGGGCCGATATAGTTAAAGCCCAGCTCTTCGAACAGCGTGCCCGGCACGACCATGCCTTTGATGTGTTCTTCGGTACGCTTGAGCAGCTCTTTGATCGGCGGCACGCCGGAGAAAACTTTTTTCCCGCCTTCCCGCAGGGAGGAGTAAAGCTTGCCGGAAAGCAGCTGCGCCAGATGGTTGTTCAGCGCGCCGACGTTCTCGGAGATCGACATTTCGTTATCGTTGAGGATAACCAGCATGTCCGGCTTGATATCGCCCGCGTGGTTCATGGCTTCAAAAGCCATCCCGGCGGTGATGGCCCCGTCGCCAATCACGCAGACGGTGCGGCGCTGCTTATTCTCTTTTTCGGCGGCAACGGCAATACCGATGCCCGCGGAAATGGAGGTAGAGGAGTGGCCGACGCTCAGCACGTCATACTCGCTCTCACCGCGCCACGGGAACGGGTGCAAGCCGCCCTTCTGACGAATGGTGCCAATTTTATCGCGACGTCCGGTCAGAATTTTGTGCGGATAAGCCTGGTGGCCCACGTCCCAGATAAGCTGATCGAACGGCGTGTTATAGACGTAATGCAACGCCACGGTCAGCTCAACCGTGCCAAGCCCGGAGGCGAAGTGGCCGCTGGAGCGGCTAACGCTGTCGAGCAGGTAGCGACGCAGCTCGTCACACAGCTTCGGCAGACTCTCTTTCGGCAACAGACGTAACTCCTGGGTGGAGTCAACTAACGCCAGTGTCGGGTATTTGGCAATATCAAAACTCATCAAAGGCTCATCGAGATATATAGTTTATTTATCACGCTGGATTATATAGTCCGCTAGCGCTTCCAGTGCCGAGGTATCCAGCGATTGCGCGGCCAGCTCATTCAGCGACTGGCGGGCATCGTCAATCAGATCCCGGGCTTTACGTTGGGCTTGCTCAAGACCCAGCAGGGCGGGATAGGTACTTTTGCCAAGCTGCTGGTCCGCACCCTGACGTTTACCCAATGTTGCAGTATCGCCCACCACATCCAGAATGTCATCCTGAACCTGGAATGCCAGACCGATACTTTCTGCGTATCTGTCCAGAATCGGCAGGGCTTTGCGCCCTTGCTCACCCGCGCTCAGCGCGCCCAGGCGAACGGCGGAACGAATAAGCGCGCCCGTCTTATGGCGATGAATACGCTCCAGCTGTTCCAGATTAACCTGACGTCCTTCCGCTTCAAGATCCAGCGCCTGACCGCCGCACATGCCGGCCACGCCGCTGGCCATTGCCAGTTCGGAGATCATCGCCAGGCGGTCGCGGTCGGCCACTTCCGCCATCGGCGCATCACTGAGAATCGAGAACGCCAGCGTCTGCAAGGCATCGCCCGCCAGAATGGCATTCGCCTCGCCAAACTTAATGTGGCAGGTTGGCTGACCCCGGCGCAGATCGTCGTCGTCCATCGCCGGGAGATCGTCGTGGATCAGCGAGTAGGCATGGATGCACTCCACGGCGGCTGCCGGGGCGTCCAGCGTATTATCGCTGATGCCAAACATGTTGCCCGTGGCATACACCAGGAACGGACGCAGGCGTTTTCCCCCTAAGAGTGCGCCATAGTGCATGGCTTCAACCAGTGGAGTGTTCTGAAAAGGCTGCGGCGCAATAAAACGGCGCAGGGCGTCGTTGGCGCGAACGACGCGCGCCTGAAGCGCGTTGGTAAAATCCATTTACTCGGCGTCCGGTGTGAATGGCGTGGTTTTAGCGTCTTCGCTGTCGGAAAGCAGGATCTGCACACGCTGCTCGGCCTGCTGGAGTTTTACCTGCCCCTGGCGCGCAAGCTGCACACCGCGCTCAAATTCGTTGAGGGCGTCTTCCAGCGGTAAATCGCCGCTCTCGAGGCGGGTAACAATCTGCTCAAGCTCACTCAGCGCAGTTTCAAAACTGGCCGGTGCGTCGTTCTTCTTCGGCATAGTGAATTAACTCTTATATTCTTCGCCCCAACATGGTAACGGACTCGGGGCAATTATCAAATAACGCGAGTGGCGCGATGGTGGTATACTTGCGCGCCTGGATGCAGCCACGGGTGTGGGCTGCTGTATCATTTTCCACTACAAGCCTTTATAAGCTTGCCTAAGAAACATTGCCGCCATGAAGTTTATCATTAAATTGTTCCCTGAAATCACCATCAAAAGCCAATCTGTGCGTTTGCGCTTTATTAAAATTCTCACCGGGAACATTCGTAACGTATTAAAACACTACGACGAAACGCTCGCCGTGGTGCGTCACTGGGACCACGTTGAAGTCCGCGCGAAAGACGAAAGCAAACGCCTTGATATTCGCGACGCGCTGACCCGTATTCCAGGTATTCACCATATTCTGGAAGTGGAAGACGTTCCGTTCAGCGATATGCACGATATCTTCGAAAAGGCGCTGGTACAGTACCGCGACCAGATCGAAGGCAAAACCTTCTGCGTGCGCGTGAAGCGTCGCGGTAAGCACGAGTTTAGCTCGATTGAAGTCGAGCGCTACGTTGGCGGCGGTCTGAACCAGCACGTTGAGACGGCGCGCGTGCGCCTGACTAACCCGGACGTCACCGTTAACCTTGAGATCGAGAACGATCGTCTGCTGCTGGTTAAGGGCCGTTATGAAGGTATTGGCGGTTTCCCGATCGGCACGCAGGAAGATGTGCTGTCGCTGATCTCCGGCGGCTTCGACTCCGGCGTCTCCAGCTATATGCTGATGCGTCGCGGCTGCCGCGTGCACTACTGCTTCTTCAACCTCGGCGGCGCGGCGCATGAAATTGGCGTTCGTCAGGTGGCGCATTACCTGTGGAACCGCTTCGGCAGTTCCCACCGCGTGCGTTTTGTGGCGATCAACTTTGAGCCGGTAGTGGGCGAAATCCTTGAAAAAGTGGATGACGGCCAGATGGGCGTGATCCTCAAACGTATGATGGTTCGCGCGGCGTCCAAAGTCGCCGAACGTTACGGCGTGCAGGCGCTGGTCACCGGCGAAGCGCTGGGCCAGGTCTCCAGCCAGACGCTGACCAACCTGCGTCTGATCGACAACGTATCAGATACGCTGATCCTGCGTCCGCTGATCTCCCACGATAAAGAGCACATCATCGACCTGGCGCGCGAAATCGGCACCGAAGACTTTGCCCGCACCATGCCGGAATACTGCGGCGTGATCTCAAAAAGCCCGACCGTCAAGGCAGTGAAGGCGAAGATCGAAGCGGAAGAAGAGAACTTCGATTTCAGCATCCTGGAAAGAGTGGTGGCAGAAGCGTCCAACATCGACATCCGCGAGATTGCCCAGCAGACCGAACAGGAAGTGGTTGAAGTGGAAACCGTGAGCGGTTTCGGTGCGAACGATGCGATTCTTGATATCCGCTCCATTGACGAGCAGGATGACAAGCCGCTGAAGGTGGAAGGCGTAGAGGTGGTTTCTCTGCCGTTCTACAAGCTGAGCACTAAGTTTGGCGACCTCGATCAGAGCAAAACGTATCTGCTGTGGTGTGAGCGCGGGGTGATGAGCCGCCTGCAGGCGCTGTACCTGCGCGAGCAGGGATTCGCGAATGTGAAGGTGTATCGTCCGTAGCGTGCGGCCTGGTGCCCTCACATTAAAAACGGCAACCTTTGGTTGCCGTTTTGCTTTTACCTCGCGCCACCCGGCTTTTTTTATGCACTACTCTTCATAGTAATTATAAATCCCTGCCGGCATCACCAGCGACGACGCCACTTCGTAGGCCTTCTCCCGCCCGACCAGCAGATCAATAATCTTTAAGCCAAAATCAATCGCGGTGCCGGGTCCCTGGCTGGTCAGCAGGTTGACGCGCGGATCCCAGACGACGCGTTTATCCACCCAATGCTCTTCCGGGATCGTATCCTTAAGCCCCGGGAAGCCGGTCATATTGCCGATGGGGAAGATGTCGTGCGGAATCAGAACCGTTCCAGCGGCGGCACAGATTGCCGCGACGATACGGCCGGACAGATGAAACTGACGCACGGTTTCAACCAGCAGCGGGCTGTCGCGGAAACATTCCGCGCCTTTTAAGCCGCCGGGCAGGACGATGATGTCGTAATCGCCGTCAGCAACCTGGACAAGCGGTGCGTCTGCCAGGATTTTCACCCCTCGTGAACAGGTGATTGCCAGATTGCCGTCGCTGGCTACGCTGGCGGTTGTTACCTTAATGCCGCCACGTACCAGTAAATCAATGGTGGTGACCGCTTCCATCTCTTCGCTACCAGGAGCGAGGCAAATCAGTGCCGACGCGCTCATATTCACTCTCCTTACGTTTAACCAGGCCATACAGACGGGCGTTTTCCGGCACGGCGATGCCGTGCGCGCGGGCGCGCTTTAGCAGATAACCGGTAATGTAATCTATCTCCGTATGGCGTAATGCCCGAACGTCCTGCAGCATCGAGGAGATATTCTCAGCCGTGCTCTCAATAACCTGCTCGACATAACAGCGTAAATCTTCTGCTGAGGTGTGCAGGCCTTCTCGCTCAATGACCGACGCGACTTCTGCACACAGGGACGCCACCTCCTGCGGATGGTTTTTCAGCTCCCCGTTCGGGCAGTTCCACAGCGCCGTCAGCGGATTGATCACGCAGTTTACGGCCAGCTTGCGCCACAGCTGAGGGCGGATGTTGTTGTGCCAGGCGACGTCCGGCAAGACCTTTTGCAGAACATCGGCCAGATAGCTGTAGTCGCCATCATGTGTTCTGGCCGGGCCGATGTGCGTCACGCCGCTGGCGACATGCACGATAATAGTCCCGTCGCGACGCGCAGCGTGAGTGGTGGTCGCCATCAGCAGAGGCTGCGGGACGCTTTTCAGCTCATCAAGGGTTCCCATACCGTTATGCAGCAGCAGAATGGGGGACGTGGGGGGGAGCTGCGCGGCCAGAGTCTTAACCGCATCTGAGACCTGCCACGCCTTGAGCGTCACCAGCAACAGGTCGCTTTGCGCCAGGAAATCAGGATCGTTCGCGGTGAGGGATTCGTTAAAAATGCTTCCGTCTTCACCAATCAGGTTGACACTGCAATAGGGCTGGGGCACGCGCAGCCAGCCCTGAACCTCATGTCCGTGCTTGCACAGCGCGGTCAGCCACAGCTGGCCGAGCGCTCCGCATCCGAGCACCGTAATTTTCATTGTTCCTCCTCACCTGCAACTGCGCCAGGTGTTACAGCTTAATTATACAGCTAAGCTTCTGTTGAGTTATGCCTCGTAGCGGGTATTATGCAACGCAACAAAAGTGAAGGGAGAAGAAAAGATGCCATCTTTCGATATTGTTTCCGAAGTTGATATCCAGGAAGTTCGCAACGGCGTTGAGAACGCAACCCGCGAAGTTGAGTCACGTTTCGATTTTCGCGGCGTTGAGGCGTCGTTTGAGCTGAACGACGCAAATAAGACTATTAAGGTGCTGAGCGAGTCTGATTTCCAGGTGAATCAGCTGCTCGACATTCTGCGCGCCAAGCTGTTAAAACGTGGCATCGAAGGAACGTCTCTGGACGTGCCGGACGAGTTTGTCCACAGCGGTAAGAACTGGTTTGTAGAAGCCAAACTGAAGCAGGGCATCGAGAGCGCGGTGCAGAAGAAGATCGTTAAGCTGATTAAAGACAGCAAGCTGAAGGTGCAGGCGCAGATCCAGGGCGAAGAAATTCGCGTAACCGGAAAATCTCGCGACGATCTCCAGTCCGTGATGGCGCTGGTGCGCGGCGGGGATTTGGGACAGCCGTTCCAGTTTAAAAACTTCCGCGATTAAGACAAAAAAAAGCCCGGTTCAACCGGGCTTTTTTTCACGCTTTGAGCGCCTGCTCGACCTCAAAGCGGTTGGTCACTTTGCTGTCAATTTTGACATAAGCGCTGCGCTCTTCGGGGACAATCAGCACCTCTGTGACCCCTTCTTTTCCTTCCAGACGCTGCTTCAGCGCGTCGCTAATCTCCACGTCATCCGGGATTTCTACCCGCAGGCTGCTCACGTAGCGTGGCTCTTTCATGGTGCTGGCAACCAGCAGCCAGACTGTTGCCAGCAGCGCGCCCGCGAGAAACACGGTTTGTGAATCAAACAGGCCGTCGACCCAGCCGCCAAGCGAGCCGCCGATCGCCACGCCGAGGAACTGGCTGGTGGAGTAAATGCCCATTGCCGTGCCTTTGTAACCGGCGGGGGACTCTTTGCTGATCAGCGACGGCAGCAGCGCTTCCATCAGATTAAACGCCAGGAAGAAGAGCTGCACGCCTGCGATCAGCTCCCAGAAGTGCGGGCCGGTACCCCACAGCACGATCTCGGCAATCAGCAGTAACGCCACGCAGCCCACGAAGACGCGCTTCATTTTGCGCTTCACTTCGGCGTAGATGATGAACGGCACGACAGAGACAAACGAAATCAGCATCGTGACCAGATAAATTTTCCAGTGCTCGGCCGCCGGGAAACCTGCTGCGGCAAGCTGGCCGGGCAGGGCGACGAAGGTGGACATCAGCAGAATATGCAGGCACATAATGCCGAAGTTAAGTTTCAGCAGACGCGGCTCGGCGATGACTTTGCTAAAGCAGCCTTTAACCATCCCGGATTCACGGTTAAGGACGTGATTTTTACTGTCTGGCACAACCCACAGGGTGAGTGCGATCCCGATAGTCGCCAGCACCGCAATCATCCAGAACAGGGCGTGCAGACCCAGTTTGTGCGTAATGATGGGACCGAGCACCATCGCAATCGCAAACGTTACGCCAAAGCTCACGCCGATGAACGCCATCGCTTTGGTGCGGTTTTGCTCGCGGGTTAAATCTGACAGCAGCGCCATCACCGCGGCGGCAATCGCACCGGAGCCCTGCAGGGCGCGGCCCAAAATAATGCCCCAGATGGAGTGGGAGAGGGCGGCAATAACGCTCCCGAGCACAAAGACCAGCAGCCCGCCGACAATCAGCGGCTTGCGGCCCACCCGATCAGAGAGCAGGCCAAAGGGGATCTGGAACACCGCCTGCGCCAGACCGTAGATACCGATCGCCAGACCAATCAGCGCTTCGCTGGCACCCTGTAACGCCATGCCGTACGTGGTCAGAACGGGCAGGACCATAAACATGCCAAGCATCCGCAGCGAGAAAACAGTCCCTAAACCCCAGGTCGCACGCAGCTCGCCCGGCGTCATTTTATAATCGTTCATTACCACCTCAGTTCAAAAGCAGGCCATAGTGTAGTGCGGGGAAGGGGCGGGGTAAATAAAGGCTTATTTAACAAATATTACATGCGTAATTAATAGATTTCGTGAATAAAAAAAGGGTGCCGAAGCACCCTTTTCATCATCACATAAACTTACCAGACGTAAGTCAGCAGGTTTTGCGAGTCCGGCACCATGAAGTCTACGGACATCATCACGGACAGGGAGGTGATGGCGACAATCGAGAACACAAACAGCTTGCGTGCCCAGACTTTGTCATCTTCCACCTTGTAGCCGCGCAGGGCCATGCCGAGCCACCAGACGCTCACCGCGGCCGCTACCACCAGATATTTATATCCGGCGTAACCGCCCAGAGAAAGCATCAGCGTTGCCACGGCAAAAGCGATGATGTAGAGCGTGATGTGGTTCTTGGCAACTGAAATGCCCTTCACGACCGGCAGAACCGGAATGTTCGCTGCCTGATAATCCTTGAAGCGGAAAATCGCGATGGCATAGGAGTGCGGCATCTGCCACAGGCTAAAGATAGCCAGCAGGATGAGCGCACCGCTGTCGAACTCGTTCGTGACGGCGCAGTAGCCAATCACCGGCGGCGCAGCGCCGGAGAGAGAACCAATCAGCGTGCCGTAGACGGAGTGACGCTTCATATACAGGCTGTAGACGCCTACATACACCACGAACCCCATCACCCCCAGCCAGCAGGCCAGCGGGTTAGCACCAAACCACAGCAGCATAAAGCCAGCAATACCCAGCAAGGTGGCGTACACCAGCGAGACGGAAGGGGCAATCAGGCCTTTAACCAGCACCCGATTCTTGGTCCTTTCCATCTTCTTGTCGATATCCATGTCGATGTAGTTGTTAAATACACAACCGGACGCAACCACCAGTGACACACCGACCAGCGTGTAAATAAAGAGGGTGTAATCAATGCTGCCTTTAGAGGCCAGCAGGAACCCTCCGATTACGGAGATCAGGTTGCCAAAGATGATGCCTGGTTTCGTGACTTGCAGGTATTGCTTAAACATACTCGCCGCTCTTAGTGAACCATCATGTTGTAGTTGAGGTTCCACATAATCCAGATGGAACCGACTACCAGGATAGCGATGATAATCACGGTAAAGATGAAGGCAGTCATATTCCAGCCTTCATCGGACTTGGTGTTCATGTGCAGGAAGCAAACCAGATGCACCAGAATCTGAATCACCGCGGTCACCAGGATTGCTCCCAGGATAACCGGCTTGGACGCAGAACCGCTCATCACCATCCAGAACGGGATCACCGTCAGGATGATCGACAGGATGAAACCTGTCATGTAGGTTTTTACGCTGCCGTGGGAAGCGCCATGATCGTTAGAATGACTCATTACATCGCCCCCATCAGATAGACAACAGAGAACACGCAGATCCATACCACGTCCAGGAAGTGCCAGAACAGGCTCAGGCACATGATACGGGTACGGTTAGTGCTGGTCAGGCCGCGGCGGGAGATCTGGAACATCAGTACTGCCATCCAGATCAGACCCGAGGTCACGTGCAGACCGTGGGTACCCACCAGCGCGAAGAACGCGGACAGGAAGCCACTGCGATCCGGTCCGAAGCCTTCCATAATCAGGTGGTGGAATTCATAGATTTCCATCCCGATAAAGCCAGCACCAAACAGCCAGGTCAACGCCAGCCAGGAGACAACCTGGCTCTTGTTGTTTTTGTACATGGCGATAGCCGCCATGCCGTAGGTGATGGAGCTGAATAACAGCAGTGCGGTTTCAACCAGAACGAACGGCAGTTCAAAGATGTCCTTGCCGGTCGGGCCGCCCGCTGTGCCGTTCACCAGAACGGCATAGGTCGCGAACAGACAGCAGAACAGAATGCAGTCGCTCATCAGGTAGATCCAGAAACCGAAGACTTTGGTCGGTCCTGTATCATGGTGCGCATGTTCATGCGCGTGGGCAGTTGAGTGCGCCAGAGTATCAGTTGCCATTTTTCAGCCCCGCTTTAGAAATCTCGTCGAAATGCTGATTTTCCAACTTTTCAACTTCACGGACTGGTACGTAGTAGTCCACGTCCTCGTCAAAGCTCTTCACAATCCAGCTGATTACGATGCCAGCGAAGCCAACAATCGCCATCCACCAGATGTGCCAGATCATTGCGAAACCAAATACCGTTGCGAAAGCGGCAATCACGATGCCCGCAGCGCTGTTTTTCGGCATATGGATCTCTTCGTAATGCTCAGGTTGCTTGTACGCTTCACCTTTTTCTTTCATTTCCCAGAATGCGTCACGCTCGTGAATGTGCGGCACTACGGCAAAGTTATAGAACGGTGGTGGAGAAGAGGTTGCCCACTCCAGCGTACGGCCACCCCATGGGTCACCGGTCAGGTCGCGGTTCAGGTTACGGTCGCGGATGGACACGTAGTACTGAATCAGCTGGCACAGAATACCGCAGGCAATCAGCGCTGCACCGCCCGCTGCAACCATCAGCATTGGGTGGAACTGCGGATCGATCTGCTGGCTCAGACGACGGGTCATACCCATGAAGCCCAGCACGTACAGCGGCATAAACGCCACGAAGAAGCCAATGATCCAGAACCAGAACGCGCGTTTACCCCAGGTTTCGTTCAGCGTGAAGCCAAACGCCTTAGGCCACCAGTAAGTCACACCTGCGAAGCAGCCGAAGACCACGCCGCCGATGATAACGTTATGGAAGTGCGCAATCAGGAACAGGCTGTTGTGCAGAACGAAGTCAGCACCTGGCACCGCCAGCAGTACGCCGGTCATCCCACCTACGGAGAAGGTCACGATGAAGCCGATGGTCCACAGCATTGCTGAGTGGAACACGATACGGCCCTGGTACATGGTGAACAGCCAGTTGAAGATCTTCACCCCGGTAGGGATGGCGATAATCATGGTGGTGATACCGAAGAAGGCGTTTACGTTCGCGCCCGCACCCATGGTAAAGAAGTGGTGCAGCCAAACGATGAACGACAGAACGGTAATACACACGGTTGCCCACACCAGAGAGGTGTAACCAAACAGACGCTTACGCGAGAAGGTTGCCGCGATTTCGGAGAACACACCGAAGACAGGCAGAACCAGAATGTACACTTCTGGGTGACCCCAGGCCCAAATCAGGTTGATGTACATCATCATGTTGCCACCCATATCATTCGTGAAGAAATGGGTGCCCAGGTAGCGGTCCAGGGTCAGCAGCGCGATGGTGACGGTCAGAATTGGGAACGACGCGATAATCAGTACGTTGGCGCACAGAGATGCCCAGGTAAATACTGGCATCTTGAACATCGTCATACCTGGTGCACGCATCTTCAGGATGGTCACGAAGAAGTTGATACCGGTCAGGGTAGTACCGACACCGGAGAGCTGAAGCGCCCAAATCCAGTAGTCAACGCCTACACCCGGACTGTACTCAATTCCCGAAAGCGGCGGGTAAGCCAGCCAGCCGGTCTGTGCGAATTCGCCCACGCCCAGTGACAGGTTAACCAGGATTACACCGACAACCGTGAACCAGAAGCTCAGGTTGTTCAGGAACGGGAACGCTACGTCGCGCGCGCCAATTTGCAGCGGAACGACAACGTTCATCAGACCGATTACCAGCGGCATCGCCACGAAGAAGATCATGATAACGCCGTGGGCGGTAAAGATCTGATCGTAGTGGTGCGGTGGCAGGAAGCCGGCTTCGCCCGCAGACGCGAGTGCCTGCTGGCTACGCATCATGATTGCATCCGCAAAGCCACGAATTAACATGACGATACCGACGATGCAGTACATGATACCGAGTTTTTTGTGGTCAACCGAAGTCAGCCACTCATTCCACAGGTAGCTCCACTTACCGAAGTAAGTGATCAGGCCAACTAAGGCCGCGCCACCAATGATAATTGCAGCCACCGTAACCATGATAATCGGTTCATGGTAGGGCACTGCATCCAGTGTCAATTTTCCGAACATTTTCTTCCTCGGCCCCTTAGTGAGCGGTTTCCGCGTGGCTCATGTCCATGCCTTCCATACCTTCGTGCGCGCTGTGCTCGCCTTCTGGCTGGGTCATGTCCATGCTCTTGCCGTGATCCATAAATTTGCCAATAACGTCTTTGAACAAATCTGGTTTCACGTTAGAGAAGTACTCCACCTTGTTGTATTCGCTAGGTGCAGCCACTTTTTCGAACGCCGCCATGTCAGACATGGTGTTTGGAGACTGCTTCGCTTTTTCAACCCACTGGTCGAAAGCGGCACGGTCCGGCGTCGCAATAGCTTTGAACTTCATACCTGAGAAGCCCGGGCCGCTATAGCTGGCGGAGATACCATCGTAGGTGCCTGCTTCATTCGCGATCAGATGCAGGTTCGTCTGCATACCGGCCATCGCGTAAATCTGGCTACCCAGACGCGGGATGAAGAAGGAGTTCATTACGGAGTTGGAGGTCACTTTGAACTGAACCGGAGTGTTCGCCGGGAAGGCGATTTCATTCACGGTAGCAATGCCCTGCTCTGGATAGATGAAGAACCATTTCCAGTCCATGGAGACCACTTCAATGGTAATAGGTTTTTCATCGTGAACCAGCGGCTTGCTTGGCTCAAGTGCGTGAGTGGTTTTCCAGGTCAGTACGGCAAGGAACAGGATGATCAGGATAGGTACCGTCCAGACCACAGCTTCAACTTTGTTGGAGTGTGACCAGTTCGGGCTATACTTCGCATCTTTATTGCTCGCACGATACTTCCAGGCGAAACCAACAGCCATCAAAATGGCAGGAATAACCACAATCAACATCAGGCCAAAAGCCGTCAATATCAGTGAACGTTGTTCCAGTCCAATCTGTCCTTTGGGGTCTAGTAGTGCAGAATCACAGCCACTGAGTAATACAGTACCTGCGAATAATGACAACCATCCCAAACTTTTATTGTATTTCCTGAGTCTCATTTAACGACCTCAATTCCACGGGAGTCTGGTGGCGTTTAAAGTGTGCGGGCATTTTACGGGAAGGTTACATTACTGTAAACATCATTAGGCCTGTGTCAGGAAGGTGTTACCGGGTTCTGCCGCACGTGTCACAAGTGTTGCAGATTATGTCGGTTTTTATGACCGAAGCCGCATGATATGGGCTTTATAACGAAAGGACCCCCAAGCATACCCTAAAAGGGGCAATTGGTATAACCATTGTTAAAAATATACAAAAAATTAACAATTAATTATCAATAAAAAGACATCTAAAAAACGAAAAATCAAACTTTCCAATGCTGAATCGTTTAATGAAAAATAGCGTTTTGGAATTAGCTCCAATAATTTCCAAATCCTATCCCGCACAAAACAACAAATATTTTTTTAGCGGCTGTTGGCTATTTCACCGTTATAATTTCGGTTAGTGATTACAACGGGAAATAACCTTTCACTTTTTCTTCAGGTCATCTGCGTTTTACGCAATGCCATAAAATCGAGCAGACCGCCCATCAGGATCCCGGCGATGGCCAGCAGGGCTCCTGCGTCCAGCAGAAGGGCTTCGAGGGGGAGCGCCAGAGACGTACTGGCGTTAACGATAAGTACCACAAGCCATAGCGCCAGCGCGCCGCAGCCCGCCATTAGCAGACGTAACGCAAATCGGTAGGCGCGGTGATATTCAGTACGCGGCATAAAGTGTTCGGTCCGCTGGGTATATTCCAGCGTCTGGCGACACACCAGCAATAATAAAATCCCCGGCACGGCAGCAGCGACCGAGAAGAGATAAAACGTTGGCCAGCCGTGGGCTTCTACAAACCAGCCGGCAATCGGACCTACGTACACGCGGCCAACGGCCGAGAGTGCCGAGAGCAGCGCAAACTGCGTGGCGGAAAACGATTTATTGCACAGGGTCATCAGCAGGGCGACAAACGCCGCCGTCCCCATGCCGCCACAGAGATTTTCAAAGAACACCGCCGCGGCCATGCTGAACATATGCTTGTCAGTCACCGACAGCAGCCAGTAGCCCGCGTTAGATGCGCCCTGCAGGATGCCGAAGATCAGCAGCGCGCGGAACAGCGTCAGGCGCTGCATCAATACGCCGCCGTAAAGCGCACCGACGATGGTCGCAAACAGTCCCAGCGTTTTATTCACCACTCCCACTTCACCGGCATCAAAACCGACGCCGCGGATCAGGAAGGTGGTGGTCAGGCTCATGGCAAAGGCATCGCCCAGCTTATAAAGGACGATGAGCAGCAGGATCAGCCAGGCATTGTTGCGGCCAAAAAAGTCACGCAGCGGTTCGGCCACGGCCTGCTCCAGCGAGCGGGGAACCGGAATGACGTCGCTCGGTTCGGGTGCAAATAGCGTAGCGATAATGCAGGGGATGAGCAGGGCAGCCATCAGCCAGTACATACCCTGCCAGCCGAGATAACGGTCGGCCAGCCACAACGCCAGCCCGCCGGAGACCAGCATCCCGAGGCGATAGCCCAGCACGCTGATCGCCGCACCGGCACCGCGCTCTTCCGCAGGTAACACGTCCGTCTTCCAGGCGTCGAACACGATATCCTGAGAGGCGGAACAGAAGGCTATCACCACCGCAAGCGCGGCCATCCAGCGGAGCTGTGTGGTCGGCTCAAGAAAGCCCATCGCCGCAATCGCCAGCAGCAGCAGGACCTGTGTCATCACTAACCAGCCGCGACGACGCCCCAGAAACGGCGGCGTATAGCGATCCATCACCGGCGACCACAGGAACTTAAAGACATACGCCTGACCGACAAGCGAGAAGAAACCAATGGTTTTGAGATCGATGTTCTCAACCGTCATCCACGCCTGAAGCGTGCCGGAGGTGAGCGCGAGGGGTAAACCGGAGGCAAAGCCGAGGATCAGCAGAATCGCTGATTTCGGTTGCTGGAAAATGCGTAAGTAGTGACTGGACATGTTCTTATGAACTGACCCGGTGAAGCACCGGGTCAGTGAGCAGGATTAACGTGCGTTCTGCTTGATAAAGTCGTGAATGCTGGTGTCCTGCGCCATATCGGCGATGGTGTCCGTCAGCACGCTGTTAACGGCGTTAGCAATATTCTTGTTAGAGGCCTGGAACGCGCCTTCAACAGAGTAGCTGGCGCGGTAGTTTTTGGTCATCTTGTTGCCGTTCTTCGCGGTGGCAATGATGGCGATATCCGCTTTGGTCGCAATGTTGTAGCGCACGTTGCCCTGAGAGACGTCTGCGTACAGGTTGTTGACGATAATCTGCAGATCAACCGCGCCGCTTGGGCCAATCATGTAGCCGCGAGCGGTCATTTGCTTCTCAAGCACTTCCTGCAGCAGGAAGCGCAGGTCGCGGGACGCGGTCAGCGTCACCTGCTGGTTGTCGCGGGTTACTTTTGCCAGCGCCTGGTCCTGACGCTGATCGGCACCGTTAATGCTCACGGTGACGCCCATCAGGCTTGGGTCCTGCTGAGGCAGGGTGATTTTTGGTGAGACATCAATAGTGGTAGGCGGAGTCGCACAGCCTGCCAGCATAAAAAGGGCTACCAACGGAAAGAAGAGTTTTTTAAACATTTTCAGGTTCTCAACGAATCGTAAGCATTAAAGAGAGAAAAATTGCCGCCATCATATCATCGACTACGGCCAGGGGAAGTGGTCAACGCATGTAAATTCATCGTCTTGTCTGAAAACTGACCAGCTCATCCTTTTTCTCCTCCCGCCAGAGACGACAGGTATGAGTCTCACAGTGAACTTCATGCATTTGAATGAGAAAATCAGACGAAAGCTAAATATTTGTTGTCAAGGTGTAATGGAAACGGTAAAAGCGGCTAACATTTAAAGGGATGGGTGACATCTTAGCGTTGTCGGAGGAGTAATTTCATGATGATACGTGAACAGATAGAAGAAAAATTAAGGGCAGCGTTCAACCCTGTGTTCCTCGAAGTCGTCGACGAAAGCTATCGTCATAACGTGCCGGCAGGTTCTGAAAGCCACTTTAAAGTGGTTCTGGTTAGCGATCGCTTCACGGGAGAACGTTTCCTGAACCGACATCGCCTGATCTACAGCACCTTGACGGAAGAACTCTCCACGACCGTGCATGCGCTGGCACTACATACCTACACCATTAAGGAATGGGAAGGCTTGCAGGATACGGTTTTTGCGTCGCCGCCTTGTCGCGGTGCAGGCACCATCGCCTGATAAATCGGATTTGCAACGGCTGGAGCTTTTCCAGTATGTTGCTTACAGATTTCCTCAAAACGGCCTCCGGGCCGTTTTGTTTTGTCTGAGTTTTGAGCGGATGGTGCGATTTTAAGGCTAAAAATAGCCTTAAAGTGTGAAAAAAGCCGCAGCAACATGCTCCAACCGTTCTCGACTCACCTAAGTGATGCCGCTATAATGCCGCGTCTTATTGAATGTCTTCGGGATGATTCTGGCGACAGGGAATGTGAATCTGCACTAAGAGAGCATCCCGGTATAACAGACAGATTCAGAGTTGACCGAGCACTGTGATTTTTTTGAGGTAACAAGATGCAAGTTTCAGTTGAAACCACTCAAGGCCTTGGCCGCCGTGTAACGATTACTATCGCTGCTGACAGCATCGAAACTGCTGTGAAAAGCGAGCTGGTCAACGTAGCAAAAAAAGTACGTATTGACGGCTTCCGTAAGGGCAAAGTACCAATGAATGTTGTTGCTCAGCGTTATGGCGCTTCCGTGCGTCAGGATGTGCTGGGTGAACTGATGAGCCGCAACTTTATCGACGCGATCATCAAAGAAAAAATCAATCCAGCCGGCGCGCCAAACTACGTGCCAGGCGAATACAAACTGGGCGAAGACTTCACCTACTCCGTAGAGTTCGAAGTGTACCCGGAAGTTGAGCTGAAAGGCCTGGAATCTATCGAAGTTGAAAAACCGATCGTTTCCGTGACTGACGAAGACGTTGACGGCATGCTGGACACCCTGCGTAAGCAGCAGGCGAACTGGAAAGAGAAAGAAGGCGCTGTTGACGCGGAAGACCGCGTAACCATCGACTTCACCGGTTCTGTAGACGGCGAAGAGTTCGAAGGCGGTAAAGCGTCTGACTTCGTACTGGCAATGGGCCAGGGTCGTATGATCCCAGGCTTCGAAGACGGCATCAAAGGCCACAAAGCGGGCGAAGAGTTCACCATCGACGTGACCTTCCCTGAAGAGTACCACGCTGAAAACCTGAAAGGTAAAGCAGCGAAGTTCGTCATCAACCTGAAGAAAGTTGAAGAGCGCGAACTGCCAGAACTGACTGAAGAGTTCATCAAGCGTTTCGGCGTGGAAGATGGTTCTGTTGCTGGCCTGCGTACCGAAGTGCGTAAAAACATGGAGCGCGAGCTGAACGGTGCTGTGCGTAACCGCGTGAAATCTCAGGCGATTGAAGGTCTGGTAAAAGCGAACGAAATCGACGTTCCTGCTGCCCTGATCGACAGCGAAATCGACGTGCTGCGCCGTCAGGCTGCACAGCGCTTCGGTGGCAACCAGCAGCAAGCGATGGAACTGCCGCGTGAGCTGTTCGAAGAGCAAGCGAAACGCCGCGTTGTTGTTGGCCTGCTGCTGGGCGAAGTGATTCGTACCCACGAGCTGAAAGCTGACGAAGAGCGTGTGAAGGGCCTGATCGAAGAGATGGCGTCTGCATACGAAGATCCATCAGAAGTGATCGAGTTCTACGGTAAGAACAAAGAGCTGATGGACAACATGCGCAACGTCGCACTGGAAGAGCAGGCTGTTGAAGCGGTACTTGCGAAAGCTAAAGTGACCGAAAAAGCGACCTCTTTCAACGAACTGATGAACCAGCAGGCGTAATTTCGCTCTAACGGTTTAAAGTTTGAACAAAAAACCCGTTGCCTTCCGGCGACGGGTTTTTTTTATCGCTGCATGGGTTCTGGAAGGGTGCTAAAACGCCCTTTCAGTGTTAGCGTTACAACAAAAGGTTGTTATGCTTGAAATAGGGCGTGGCGAACCCCATAAGTATGTAATCACGATGATTGAGACTGGCTGATAATCCGTCCATAAGGTTACAATCAGTACAGCAGGTGTTTTCAATTTTGAACCAGGAGACGGAAATGTCATACAGTGGCGAACGAGATAACTTTGCACCCCATATGGCGCTGGTGCCAATGGTTATTGAACAGACCTCACGCGGTGAGCGTTCTTTCGATATCTATTCCCGTCTGCTCAAGGAACGCGTTATCTTTCTGACCGGCCAGGTAGAAGACCATATGGCTAACCTGATCGTGGCGCAGATGCTGTTCCTGGAAGCGGAAAACCCGGAAAAAGACATTTACCTGTACATCAACTCGCCTGGCGGTGTGATTACGGCGGGCATGTCCATTTATGACACCATGCAGTTCATCAAGCCAGATGTCAGCACTATCTGTATGGGGCAGGCTGCATCCATGGGGGCCTTCCTGTTAACCGCAGGGGCGAAAGGTAAGCGTTTCTGCCTGCCTAACTCCCGCGTGATGATTCACCAGCCACTGGGGGGGTACCAGGGGCAGGCGACGGATATCGAAATCCACGCCCGCGAAATTCTGAAAGTAAAAGCGCGCATGAATGAACTTATGGCGCAGCATACAGGTCAATCTCTTGAGCAGATCGAGCGCGATACCGAGCGCGATCGCTTCCTCTCTGCTCCAGAGGCAGTTGAGTACGGCTTAGTCGACTCCGTATTGACCCATCGTAATTGATGCCCGCGACGCGAGTGTGCCGCTATACTAAGGTAGGGCGGCACGCTGCTTAAAGCACACGCGTCTTAGAATGGCATTTGCGTCGTCATGTGCGGCACAAAGAACTTAAAAAGAGGTTTGGACTCATGACAGATAAACGCAAAGATGGTTCGGGCAAACTGCTGTACTGCTCTTTTTGCGGCAAAAGCCAGCATGAAGTGCGTAAACTGATTGCCGGGCCGTCCGTGTATATCTGCGACGAATGCGTCGATTTATGTAACGACATCATTCGCGAAGAGATTAAAGAAGTTGCGCCGCACCGTGAGCGTAGCGCATTGCCAACGCCGCATGAGATTCGTCATCACCTTGACGACTATGTCATCGGTCAGGAGCAGGCCAAGAAAGTGCTGGCGGTGGCGGTATACAACCACTACAAACGTCTGCGTAACGGCGACACCAGCAATGGCGTAGAACTGGGCAAAAGTAACATTCTGCTGATCGGGCCAACCGGCTCCGGTAAAACGCTGCTGGCGGAAACCCTGGCGCGCCTGCTGGATGTTCCGTTTACCATGGCGGATGCCACCACCCTGACCGAAGCCGGTTATGTGGGTGAAGACGTTGAGAACATCATTCAGAAGCTGCTGCAAAAGTGCGATTACGACGTTCAGAAAGCACAGCGCGGGATTGTTTATATTGATGAGATCGACAAGATCTCCCGTAAATCAGACAACCCGTCCATCACCCGTGACGTGTCGGGTGAAGGCGTGCAGCAGGCCCTGCTGAAGCTGATCGAAGGTACGGTTGCGGCCGTTCCGCCGCAGGGTGGACGCAAACATCCGCAGCAGGAGTTCCTGCAGGTCGATACCTCCAAGATCCTGTTTATTTGCGGCGGCGCGTTTGCTGGTCTGGATAAAGTCATTTCCCACCGTGTTGAAACCGGCTCCGGCATCGGTTTTGGCGCAACGGTGAAGGCGAAGTCCGAGAAAGCCAACGAAGGTGAACTGCTTTCGCAGGTTGAGCCCGAAGATCTGATCAAATTTGGTCTGATCCCTGAATTCATTGGCCGTCTGCCGGTTGTGGCAACGCTGAATGAGCTGAGCGAAGACGCGCTGATTCAGATCCTGAAAGAGCCGAAAAATGCGCTGACCAAGCAGTATCAGGCGCTGTTCAATCTGGAAGGCGTTGAGCTGGAATTCCGTGACGAAGCGCTGGATGCGATTGCCAAGAAAGCGATGGCGCGTAAAACCGGTGCGCGTGGTTTGCGCTCTATCGTTGAAGCGGCATTGCTCGACACCATGTACGATCTGCCGTCGATGGAAGACGTCGAAAAAGTGGTTATCGACGAGTCCGTGATCGGTGGCCAATCCAAGCCGTTGCTGATTTACGGTAAACCGGAAGCCCAGCAGGCATCTGGCGAATAATTCACCAAATCATACAAGCAGTTAATCAAAAAGGGGGGATTTTATCTCCCCTTTACTTTTTCCGTATTCATAGCGTTGAATGTGTGGGAAACATCCCCATATACTGGATACATGTTAATGGTTATGTGAAGCACTGTGACATGACCAGCTTACCTGGCGGACACTAAACTAAGAGAGAGCTCTATGAATCCTGAGCGTTCTGAACGCATTGAAATCCCCGTATTGCCGTTGCGCGATGTGGTGGTTTATCCGCACATGGTCATACCCTTATTTGTAGGGCGGGAAAAATCTATCCGTTGCCTCGAAGCCGCCATGGATCATGATAAAAAAATCATGCTGGTGGCCCAGAAAGAAGCATCAACGGATGAGCCGGGTGTAAACGATCTTTTCACCGTCGGGACCGTGGCCTCTATTTTACAAATGCTGAAGCTGCCGGACGGCACCGTGAAGGTGCTGGTCGAAGGCTTACAGCGTGCGCGTATTACCACGCTGTCAGACGATGGCGAACACTTCTCTGCCAAGGCAGAGTACCTTGATTCGCCTGAACTTGATGAGCGCGAGCAGGAAGTGCTGGTACGTACCGCGATTAGCCAGTTCGAAGGATATATCAAGCTGAACAAGAAAATCCCACCAGAAGTGCTGACGTCGCTGAACAGCATCGACGATCCTGCGCGTCTGGCGGATACCATCGCTGCACACATGCCGCTGAAGCTGGCTGACAAACAGTCCGTGCTGGAGATGTCCGACGTTAACGAACGTCTGGAATACCTGATGGCGATGATGGAGTCTGAAATCGATCTGCTGCAGGTTGAGAAGCGCATTCGTAACCGCGTGAAAAAGCAGATGGAAAAATCTCAGCGTGAGTACTATCTGAATGAGCAAATGAAGGCCATTCAGAAAGAGCTGGGCGAGATGGACGACGCACCGGACGAAAACGAAGCGCTGAAGCGTAAGATCGACGCGGCGAAGATGCCGAAAGAGGCGAAAGAGAAAGCCGAAGCAGAACTGCAGAAGCTGAAAATGATGTCTCCGATGTCGGCTGAAGCAACCGTCGTGCGCGGCTACATTGAGTGGATGGTGCAGGTTCCGTGGAACGCCCGCAGCAAGGTCAAGAAAGACCTGCGTCAGGCCCAGGAGATCCTCGATACTGACCACTACGGCCTGGAACGCGTGAAAGACCGCATCCTTGAGTACCTCGCGGTACAAAGCCGAGTAAACAAAATTAAAGGCCCAATTCTGTGCCTGGTAGGACCGCCGGGGGTGGGTAAAACCTCTCTGGGCCAGTCCATCGCCAAAGCGACCGGACGTAAGTACATCCGTATGGCGCTGGGCGGCGTGCGTGATGAAGCGGAAATCCGCGGTCACCGCCGTACCTACATCGGTTCTATGCCGGGTAAACTGATCCAGAAAATGGCGAAAGTGGGCGTTAAAAACCCGCTGTTCCTGCTTGATGAGATCGACAAAATGTCGTCGGACATGCGCGGCGACCCGGCGTCTGCTCTGCTGGAAGTGCTTGATCCAGAACAGAACGTGGCGTTCAGCGATCACTACCTGGAAGTGGACTACGACCTCAGCGATGTAATGTTCGTGGCGACCTCCAACTCCATGAACATACCGGCACCGCTGCTGGACCGTATGGAAGTGATCCGCCTCTCCGGTTATACCGAAGACGAAAAGCTGAACATTGCTAAACAGCACCTGCTGCCGAAGCAGATTGAGCGTAACGCGCTGAAAGCCAACGAGTTGACCGTCGAGGACAGCGCGATTATCGGCATCATTCGCTACTACACCCGTGAAGCGGGCGTGCGTAGCCTTGAGCGCGAAATATCTAAGCTGTGCCGTAAGGCGGTAAAACAGCTGCTGCTGGATAAGAGCCTGAAGCACATCGTGATTAACGGTGACAATCTGCATGCCTACCTGGGCGTTCAGCGCTTCGACTATGGCCGCGCGGATAACGAAAACCGCGTGGGTCAGGTGACCGGTCTGGCATGGACGGAAGTGGGCGGCGATCTGCTGACCATCGAAACCGCCTGTGTGCCGGGCAAAGGCAAGCTGACCTACACCGGCTCGCTGGGTGAAGTGATGCAGGAGTCCATCCAGGCTGCGCTGACCGTGGTGCGCGCGCGCGCGGAAAAACTGGGTATCAACCCTGATTTCTACGAAAAACGCGACATTCACGTTCACGTTCCTGAAGGGGCGACGCCGAAAGATGGCCCAAGCGCGGGTATTGCCATGTGTACCGCTCTGGTTTCCTGTCTGACGGGCAACCCGGTACGTGCCGATGTGGCAATGACCGGTGAAATCACCCTTCGCGGTCAGGTCCTGCCAATCGGCGGATTAAAAGAAAAACTGCTGGCGGCACACCGCGGTGGGATCAAAACCGTATTGATCCCTTACGAAAATAAACGCGATCTGGAAGAGATTCCGGACAACGTGATTGCCGATCTGCAGATCCATCCTGTTAAGCGAATTGAGGAAGTTCTCAGTCTCGCACTGCAGAATGAACCCTCCGGAATGCAGGTTGTAACCGCAAAATAGTGACCTCGCGCAAAGAGCGTCAATAAAAACAAGGCTGGTAAGTCATTTCGCACTTGCCAGCCTTTTTTTGTATAGCTAATTTAGATTGCTGATTAGGTCAGCCATCAACAACGGGTGTTGTAAGGTCATGGCAGGCCTGATATAACTGCTGCGCGGTCGCGTTGTGAAGGACTCAGGCGCGATATAAATTATAAAGAGAGGAAGAGAACAGTGAATAAATCTCAACTGATTGACAAAATTGCTGCTGGTGCTGATATTTCTAAAGCTGCAGCTGGACGTGCGTTAGATGCATTAATTGCTTCTGTTACTGAATCTCTGCAGGCTGGGGACGACGTTGCACTGGTAGGCTTCGGTACTTTTGCTGTTAAAGAGCGTGCTGCCCGTACTGGCCGCAACCCTCAGACCGGTAAAGAGATCACCATTGCTGCTGCTAAAGTGCCGGGTTTCCGTGCAGGTAAAGCGCTGAAAGACGCAGTAAACTGATTGCTTTCCCGTTTCAGGGAAGCCGGATAGTACAAGGGCGCATCGTTTGATGTGCCTTTTTTGTTTGTCCAGACCTGATTTGTGCGAGTTTATGCGAGTTGTGGGCTGACAATCGCCCCGTTTTCTTGTCACAATACGCCTTCACGCGCGACGGGCAGGATTTTCCGTCAGCGTCAGGTAACCAGTCACCTACAGCGGAGTGTTGTTACACCATGATGGACAGCTTACGCACGGCTGCTAACAGTCTCGTGCTCAAGATTATTTTCGGTATCATTATCGTGTCGTTCATATTGACCGGCGTGAGCAGTTACCTTATTGGCGGTGGCGCAAACTATGCCGCAAAAGTGAATGGCCAGGAAATCAGCCGTGGTCAGTTCGAGAATGCTTTTGCCGGTGAGCGTAACCGTATGCAGCAACAGCTGGGCGACCAATTCTCTGAACTGGCGGCGAATGAAGGGTACATGAAAACCCTGCGCCAACAGACACTGAACCGTCTTATCGACGAAGCGCTGCTGGATCAGTATGCCAAAAAGCTGGGCCTTGGCATCAGCGACGAGCAGGTCAAAAAAGCGATCTTCGCCACTCAGGCATTCCAGTCTAACGGTAAATTCGACAACGCGCGTTACAACAGTATCGTTAACCAGATGGGCATGACGGCGGATCAGTACGCACAGGCGCTGCGTAACCAGCTGACAACCCAGCAGCTCATTAACGCTGTCGTGGGTACCGATTTCATGCTTAAAGGTGAAACCGACGAACTGGCCGCGCTGGTGGCCCAGCAGCGCGTGGTCCGTGAAGCGACCATTGATGTGAACGCCCTGGCGGCGAAACAGCAGGTGAGCGACGCAGACGTTAATGCTTACTACGAGCAGAATAAAAACGCCTTTGTTTCTCCGGAGCAGTTCCGCGTCAGCTACATCAAGCTGGATGCAGCTGCGCTGCAGGAAAGCGCGTCTGATGCCGAGATCCAGTCTTACTACGACCAGCATCAGGATCAATTCACTCAGCCGCAGCGTAACCGCTACAGCGTGATTCAGACCAAAACTGAAGCAGATGCTAAGGCGGTACTGGATGAGCTGAACAAAGGCGCTGATTTCGCCACCCTTGCGAAAGCGAAATCCACCGACATTATCTCTGCGAAAAACGGCGGTGATATGGGCTGGCTGGAAGACGCAACCACGCCCGACGAGCTGAAAAATGCCGGCCTGAAAGAGAAAGGCCAGCTGTCTGGTGTGATTAAATCATCCGTTGGTTTCCTGGTCGTGCGTCTGGACGACATCACCCCGGCGAAAACCAAGCCGCTGGCTGAGGTTCGTGATGATATTGCCGCGAAAGTGAAACAGGAAAAAGCCCTGGATGCCTACTACGCGCTGCAGCAGAAGGTGAGCGATGCTGCCAGCAACGACAACGAATCTCTGGCAGGTGCAGAGCAGGCGGCGGGTGTCAAAGCGGTTGAAACCGGCTGGTTTGGTCGCGACAACCTGCCGGAAGAGCTGAACTTCAAACCGGTTTCTGATGCCATCTTTAACGGTGGTCTGGTGGGCGAGAACGGCACGCCGGGCAGCAACTCTGACATCATTACCGTTGACGGCGATCGCGCCTTTGTTCTGCGCGTCAGCGAGCACAAGCCAGAAGCGGTCAAACCGCTGGCGGAAGTGAAGGATCAGGTCGTCGCTCAGGTTAAGCACAACAAAGCAGAACAGCAGGCTAAGCTGGACGCTGAGAAGATTCTGGCCGATCTGAAAGCGGGTAAACAGGACGCGCTGAAAGCGGCAGGTCTGAGCTTCGGTGAGGCGAAAACGCTGAGCCGCACCGGTCAGGACCCAATCAGTCAGGCCGCGTTTAGTCTGACGCTGCCGGCAAAAGACAAGCCAAGCTTCGGTACTACCACCGATATGCAGGGTAACGTTGTTCTGCTGGCGCTGGACGACGTGAAAGCCGGCACTCTGCCAGAAGCGCAGAAGAAGGCGATGGTTCAGGGCATTACTCAGAACAATGCTCAGATTGCTTTCGAAGCCATGATGAGCAACCTGCGTAAAGACGCCAAAATCAAGCTGGGCGATGTCATGACTCAGCAGCAGTAATTACGTGTCTGCTCGCAGATTTTCGTAACGCTGTGCAAAAACTAAAGGCCGCTTTCGCGGCCTTTTCCATTTCTGCAATCTGCTGTTTGTGCCTGTTTTCACAGGCGGCTATCGTTGCGTGGCTGTCAACAAACAAGGAGATAACAGCATGAAATGTGGAATCAAAGCACTGTTAATTACGCTGGTTATTGCCACCACCGGGATGAGCGCGGGCGCGCAGGCGGCGGCGACCGCCGCCAAACCACAGGCTACGCAGAGCAAGTCTGACGCGGCCGCGCCGGTACAAGGGCAGACCAAAGCGGCTGACGCCGGTAAAAATGCGGATGATGACGGTACGCGGGTCAGCATTAACTCGGCCTCGGCAGAGGATCTCGCCCGCGCAATGAATGGCGTGGGCCTGAAAAAAGCGCAGGCTATCGTCAGCTATCGTGAAGAGTACGGCCCATTCAAAACGGTCGACGATCTCAAACAGGTTCCGGGCATGGGCAGCGCGCTGGTTGAGCGCAACCTCTCACACCTGACACTGTAATAACGCAATTTCTTGCACTGCGGCAAAAGTTTGCCAGGATAAAGAGGTCATACCAGTTATGACCTCTGATCCTATAACAATGAAAGGCTATTGCGCTATGCAGACAAAAATCAAAGTACGCGGTTTCCATCTTGATGTTTATCAGCACGTCAATAACGCTCGCTATCTCGAGTTTCTTGAAGAAGCGCGCTGGGACGGGCTGGAAAACAGCGAAAGCTTTCAGTGGCTGACCGCGCACAACATCGCGTTCGTGGTCGTCAATATCAACATCAACTATCGCCGTCCGGCCGTGCTGGGCGATGTGCTCACCGTGACCAGCCAGGTACAACAGCTAAACGGCAAAAGCGGCGTGTTAAGCCAGGTGGTGACGCTCGATCCAGAAGGGCAGGTGGTGGCTGATGCACTGATCACCTTTGTCTGTATCGATCTGAAAACTCAGAAAGCGCTGCCGCTGGAAGGGGAATTGCGGGAAAAGCTGGAGTTGATGATCGTATAAGACATATTAAGGCGCACTCGTGCTGTCGACACCTGTTTTGCGACAGCACGGTCAAAAAACGTTATTTAAGCCCGGTCTTTTGCTTCATTGCCGCCATCACGCCGACTTTATCAGCCAGGTAATGGTTAAGCCCGTTAGCGCGCAGATTACAGGCGGCGCACTGGCCGCAACCGTCGCCTTTGATGCCGTTATAGCAGGTGAGGGTTTCGCTGCGAACCAAATCCAGCTTGCCCCAGTAGTCGGCCAGCGCCCAGGTTTCGGCTTTATCCAGCCACATGAGCGGGGTTTCAAAGCGCGTCTCTTTCGCCATCCCCAGATTGACGGCGTGGTTGAGCGCTTTGACAAACTCATCGCGGCAGTCCGGGTATCCTGAGAAGTCGGTCTCACATACGCCCGTAATTACCGCTTCGGCTTTTACCTGATAGGCATAAATCGCCGTCAGGGTCAGGAACAGAATATTTCGCCCCGGCACAAACGTGTTCGGAATGCCGCTGGCATCGGGTTCGTAGTCCGGTACAGGAATACTGTCCCGGGTGAGGCTGCTGACGGCCAGTTCATTTAACAGCGTAACGTCCAGCACCTTGTGCGCGCGTGCCCCTAGTTTGAGGGCCAGTTCACGGGCAACGTCGATTTCAGCGCGGTGACGCTGGCCATAATCGAAAGTCACACAGTGAACTTCATCATACTGATGAAGGGCCTGAACCAGGCAGGTTGTAGAGTCTTGTCCTCCGCTGAACACGACGACGGCACGTTTCATAAATCATCTCGACTGTTACGGTAAAACCGTTATGTTACCGTCTGGCTACGGCGGCGACCAGCTTCTTCACGATTTGGGGGCGGGAAGCCAGGCTTCGGTAAAATCAAACCAGCCGCGGGTGTTGAGGCGTATGCCGTTGACTCCCGGCGGGGCGCTGATTTGATATTGATAGTTAAAAAGCGGCGTCAGCACCGCATTCTCCATCAGGCGGTTGAAAATGGCTTGCAGACCGGCGTGTCGGTCCCGAGCTTCGGCCTGAGACTGCACCGCATCCAGCGTGGCTTGCAGATGGGCGTAGGCCGGTGCGCTTAACACGTGCGGCCACAGGGCATCGCAGCGCAGCCACTGCTCAAGCGTATACGCTGGCGCTTCGCCTATCAGCCTGTCCCCCATCATGATGTCTGCATCGGCAAGCTGCTGGCATCCGTCCCACGTCTTGGCGTCGTGGAAGATGACGGTCAGGTCACAACCCTGTCGCGCCAGGTACGCCTTTAACTGGCTGGCCATGGTGTGAAGCTCAACGGGAAGATGGTAAACCAGCGTCAGCGCCTCAGGCAGGGCAACTTCCGTTAAGTCAGGCCATTCGGGGATTGTCCAGCCGGGAAGCAGTTCCCCGGTGGGCGTAATGAGTCCTTCGTTGAGCGGAAGCGTGTGCAGAAGCCTGGAGAGATGGATGATATTGATAAGCCGCTTCGCCTGGATCTCACTCACACGCGCGCTCTGTTTCAGCGTGAGGTAACAGAAGCCCAGGCTGGTGCTGCTGCTGACCAGCCTCAGGGTTTCAAGCTCATCGGCCTCGCCAATCGCGATTTGCACCGGGTGACGACAGCTGGTGCCCAGCCTGTAATCAAACAGCTGGGGAGTGATCCAGTATTCGATGGCTTTGAGCAGAGGATGGCTCAGGTGGTATTGCTCATGGCTTTCCAGACGAACCAGGTCGGGCTCAAAGGCGGCCAGCCGGAAGGGGCCGCAGCCAAGTTCAGGGTAGTCGGGATGCGCCAGACGGCTGCAGTAGGTTGCCAGCCTGTGCGCCAGCCAATAGTCCGGTTGATGCAGCACAAATGTCAGACACTGTGGATGCGTTGTTTCGATACGTAAAACGCTCCTGAACAGGGTGCGCAGGGCGGGAAGCGTCAACAGTGCCGTCAGGCTTCGCTGGAGCTGCGCCGTTTCTATTTTATCGCCGTTATGCCAGTGCAGGGTGGAGCGAATGTAGAAATGCCAGCGCAGCCCGTCAGCAGAGACCTCCCAGTGATGCGCGAGATCGCCCGTGGGTTCACTGCTGTTACCGTTAAAACGCGTCAAGCCAGAAAATACCTGTCCCGCCAGATGCTGCTCCGCCCGGCCAGGCAAAAAGCCCGGCTGAAGCGGCTCCAGCGAGCGATAGTAGGGGATGCGCAGCGTCGGCGTGTCGTTTTGCCACTGCCCGCCTAAAAACGGATGCAGCAACGATCTCAGCGCTTCAGGAGCAAGCTGGGCCAGCTCCAGCGCGTTATGCTGCTGCCCGCTCTTCAGCGCCTCTTCCATCATCGCATTGCGCAGTGACTCCGGGCTGGCATGGAACGTCAGCTCACCGCGTTTGCCGCGACCAGACCGCGCGTGCCAGCTGAGCCAGCCCGCCTCCTGAGCCTGACGCAGCAGGGTGCGGACATGCCGCTCGCTACAAAAACAGCGGCTGGCAAGCTCACTTATGGTGACCTGCTGTGGAGCGCCAGCGGAAGGTTGCCACAGGCGTTGATACTGGTTAAGACGGTTAAGCTGGCGCATAAGAAACCCGGAACAATAATTTTCATCTATTCACTATTACTTCCGTATATCTCACACGATACTGATGCACAAGTTAATCGCATCACATTTCAGGAGTAATCATGGCCCGCCTCGCTGCATTTGATATGGACGGTACGTTGTTAATGCCGGATCACCGTCTGGGGGAGAAAACGCTGAGTACCCTGAAGCGTCTGCGCGAGCGTGATGTCACCCTGACGTTTGCCACTGGCCGCCACGTGCTGGAGATGCGTCATCTGCTGGGCACGTTTTCCCTGGATGCGTTTTTAATCACGGGTAACGGAACGCGCATTCACACCGTTGAAGGAGAGGTGCTGCACCGCCAGGATCTCAACCCGGAAGTGGCGGATATTGTTCTGCACAGCACGTGGGACACGCAGGCCAGTATCCACGTATTCAACGATCAAGGCTGGTTTACCGGAAGCGAAATCCCCGAATTATTACACGCGCATGTTTATAGCGGCTTCAAATACCAGCTTATCGATCTGCGCCGGATCCCTGCCCACGCGGTGACCAAGATTTGCTTCTGTGGCGATCACGACGATCTTTGCCGCTTACGCATTCAGTTAAATGAGGCGCTGGGCGACCGGGCGCACCTGACCTTCTCGGCGGTGGATTGTCTTGAAGTCCTGCCGGTGGGCTGTAACAAAGGTTCAGCCCTGGCGGTGCTCAGCGACCACCTGGGCTTAACGCTGCAGGAGTGTATGGCGTTTGGCGACGCCATGAATGACCGCGAAATGCTGGGCAGCGTGGGGCGCGGCCTGATTATGGGGAATGCGATGCCGCAGCTGATCGCAGAGCTTCCTCATCTGCCGGTTATCGGACACTGCGGCAACGAAGCGGTGTCCCATTTTTTGACGCATTGGCTGGACAACAACAACCTCCCATATTCCCCCGAATAGTGAGACCCTTCCAGCAAGCCAGACTTCGGTCTGGCTTTTTTTTATTTCAGCAGCTGCGCAATCTGCGCTTTCCACGGGGTGATGTCGCCGATGTTGGCCTGTACCCACTCCGCATTGTAGTAGGTCTCAAGGTAGCGCTCGCCGCTGTCGCACAGCAGCGTGACGATAGAGCCGGTACGCCCTTCCTCGCGCATGCGTGCCGCAAGCTGCAGTGCGCCCCACATGTTGGTGCCCGTTGATGCACCCACCTTGCGGCCGAGCTGCGTCTCCAGCCAGTGCGCGGTGGCGACGCTGGCGGCGTCCGGCACGCGGAGCATTTCGTCGACAACGTCAGGAATGAACGACGGTTCCACGCGCGGGCGGCCAATTCCTTCAATTTTACTGCCCACCGTACTGCGCAGGCCGGCATCGCGGCTTTGCCAGTAGTCGAGGAACACGGAGTTCTGGGGGTCAACCACCATCAGTTGGGTATCGTAGCCCTGACAGCGAATGTAGCGTCCGATAGTAGCTGACGTGCCGCCCGTACCGGCGCTCATCACAATGTACGACGGAACCGGATGCGGTTCGTGGGTCATCTGGCGGAAAATACTGTCGGCAATGTTGTTATTGCCGCGCCAGTCCGTTGCGCGCTCGGCAAAGGTGAACTGGTCCATATAGTGGCCGTTTAGCTCGCGGGCGAGCATTTCAGAGGCGGCGTAGATCTCGCAGGCGCTTTCCACAAAATGGCAGCGTCCGCCGTAAAATTCGATCTGCTCGATTTTTCGTTTTGCGGTGCAGGAGGGCATCACGGCGATAAACGGCAGGCCCAGCAGACGAGCGAAATAGGCTTCAGACACCGCCGTTGAACCGGATGAGGATTCAATAATGGTCGTGCCTTCTTTGATCCAGCCGTTGCACAAACCGTATAAAAACAGAGAGCGCGCCAGGCGATGCTTAAGGCTACCGGTAGGATGGGTGCTTTCATCCTTCAGGTAGAGCTGAATACCGTCAAATCCCGGCAGGGGGAGGCGAATCAGGTGGGTATCCGCCGAGCGCTGGTAGTCGGCATTGATTTCGCTGATGGCATGTTTAACCCAGGTGCTATTCATCGTAGTTATCCGTTTGTCATTTTGTGCCCAGCATAGCGAAAAGCACAGAAAAAATTGTTGCTATCTGGCCTTTAAAATAGAATGAAGGGAGAAAAATTTTCTCTATGAGGTGGGTATGCTAGATAAAATTGACCGCAAGCTCCTTTCATTGCTGCAAAATGACTGTACCCTCTCTTTGCAGGCGCTGGCAGATGCCGTTAATCTGACCACCACACCGTGCTGGAAGCGCCTAAAAAAGCTGGAAGATGACGGCATTCTTCTGGGGCGCGTCGCATTACTCGATCCCGAAAAACTGGGGCTTGGGCTGACGGCATTTGTGCTGATAAAAACCCAACACCACAGCAGCGAGTGGTATTGCCGCTTCGTCACTCAGGTGTCTGAGATGCCCGAGGTGCTCGGCTTCTGGCGTATGGCCGGCGAGTACGATTACCTGATGCGCGTCCAGGTGGCTGACATGAAGCGCTATGATGATTTCTACAAGCGGCTGGTGAACAGCGTCCCGGGCTTGTCGGACGTCACCTCAAGCTTCGCCATGGAACAAATTAAGTACACCACAGCCTTACCCATTGAATAACTTCGTAAAATACCTTCAGGAACAAACCGCGTGCGATTATTTGCCCAATTAAGCTGGTACTTTCGTCGGGAGTGGCAACGCTACCTCGGTGCAGTCGCCCTGCTTATTATCATTGCCATTTTGCAGCTGATCCCGCCGAAGGTGGTGGGCTACGTCGTGGATGGCGTCACTGAACAGCATTACACCACCGCACGGGTGTTGATGTGGGTCGGCACGCTGGTGCTGACGGCGGTCATTGTTTATCTCCTGCGCTACGTCTGGCGCGTGCTGCTGTTTGGTGCGTCCTATCAGCTGGCCGTTGAGCTGCGTGAAGATTTTTACCGCCAGCTGAGCCGACAGCATCCCGAATTTTATCTGCGTCATCGCACCGGGGATCTCATTGCCCGCGCGACGAACGACGTCGATCGCGTGGTCTTTGCCGCCGGGGAAGGGGTGCTGACGCTGGTGGACTCGCTGGTGATGGGCTGTGCGGTGCTGATCGTCATGTCCACGCAGATCAGTTGGCAATTAACCCTGCTCGCCCTGCTGCCGATGCCGATCATGGCGCTGGCGATCAATCGCTACGGCGAACAGCTGCACGAGCGCTTCAAGCTGGCGCAGGCGGCGTTTTCTTCTCTGAACGATCGCACCCAGGAGAGCATGACCAGCATCCGCATGATCAAAGCGTTTGGCCTGGAAGATCGGCAGTCCGCGCTGTTTGCGGCCGATGCGGCAGACACGGGGGCGAAAAACATGCGTGTCGCGCGTATTGATGCGCGATTTGATCCAACGATTTATGTCGCAATCGGCATGGCAAACCTGCTTGCGATTGGCGGCGGGAGCTGGATGGTGGTGCAGGGCACATTGACCCTGGGGCAATTGACCAGCTTTGCGATGTATCTGGGGCTGATGATCTGGCCGATGCTGGCGCTGGCCTGGATGTTTAACATCGTAGAGCGCGGCAGCGCCGCCTACAGCCGCATCCGCGCCATGCTGGCCGAAGCGCCGGTGGTCAATGACGGCAGCGAAGCGGTGCCGGAAGGGCGCGGCGTTATGAACGTCGACGTTCGCAAATTTGTCTATCCGCAAACGGAACATCCGGTGCTGGAGAACGTTAGCTTTACGCTGCGGCCGGGCCAGATGCTGGGCATCTGCGGCCCGACGGGGTCCGGAAAAAGTACCGTGCTCTCTCTGCTTCAGCGCCACTTTGACGTCACCGAGGGCGATATCCGTTTCCATGATATCCCCCTGGCGAACCTGCTGCTGGACGAGTGGCGTGGCCGTCTGGCGGTAGTCAGCCAGACGCCGTTTTTATTTTCGGACACCGTGGCGAATAACATTGCGCTTGGTCACCCGTCGGCGACGCAGGAAGAGATCGAACATATGGCGCGCTTAGCCAGCGTACATGACGATATTTTGCGTCTGCCGCAGGGCTACGAAACGGAAGTCGGGGAACGTGGCGTCATGCTGTCCGGCGGGCAGAAACAGCGAATCTCGATTGCCCGCGCGCTGCTGCTGAATGCTGAAATCCTCATTCTGGATGATGCGCTCTCCGCCGTGGATGGTCGTACCGAGCATCAGATTCTGCATAACCTGCGCCAGTGGGGCGACGGACGCACGGTGATTATCAGCGCCCACCGTTTGTCAGCGCTCACTGAGGCCAGCGAAATTCTGGTCTTACAGCACGGACACATTGCCCAGCGCGGGCAGCATGAAATGCTTGCCGAGCAGCCGGGCTGGTATCGCGATATGTACCGCTATCAACAGCTTGAGGCGGCGCTGGACGATGCGCCGGAACAGGATCAGGAGGCCACCAATGCGTAAGCTCGGAACGATGTGGCCGACGCTCAAACGTCTGCTGGCCTACGGCTCGCCGTGGCGCAAACCGCTCTCCGTGGCCGTGCTTTTACTCTGGATAGCGGCGATTGCTGAGGTGAGCGGGCCGCTGCTCATCAGCTACTTCATCGACAATATGGTCGCCAAAAGCTACCTGCCGCTGGGGCTGGTGGCGGGCTTAGGCGTGGCCTACGTTGGGTTGCAGCTGGCGGCGGCAGGGCTGCACTATGCGCAGTCGCTGCTGTTTAACCGTGCCGCCGTGGGCGTGGTTCAGCAGCTGCGCACGGATGTAATGGACGCGGCGCTTCGCCAGCCGCTCAGCGAGTTTGATATCCAGCCGGTCGGGCAGGTGATTTCGCGCGTGACCAACGATACCGAAGTGATCCGCGACCTGTACGTCACCGTGGTCGCGACGGTGTTACGCAGTGCGGCGCTGATCGGCGCGATGCTGGTGGCGATGTTCAGCCTCGACTGGCGCATGGCGCTGGTGGCGATTACCATCTTCCCGGCGGTGCTGATCGTGATGATCATCTACCAGCGCTACAGCACGCCAATCGTGCGTCGGGTGCGCGCCTATCTGGCCGACATTAACGATGGCTTCAACGAAGTGATTAACGGCATGAGCGTCATCCAGCAGTTCCGCCAGCAGGCGCGCTTTGGCGAGCGGATGGGCGAAGCCAGCCGATCGCACTATATGGCGCGTATGCAGACGCTGCGCCTTGACGGCTTCCTGCTGCGTCCGCTGCTCAGCCTTTTCTCTGCGCTGGTGCTTTGCGGTTTACTGATGCTCTTTGGCCTGAGCTCAAGCGGTACGATTGAAGTGGGCGTGCTGTACGCTTTTATTAGCTACCTGGGGCGCCTTAACGAGCCGCTGATCGAGCTCACGACCCAGCAATCGATGCTGCAGCAGGCGGTCGTCGCCGGCGAGCGCGTGTTTGAGCTGATGGACAGGCCGCGCCAGGCCTACGGTCATGACGAGCGACCTCTGCAAAGCGGCGCCATTGCCTTTGATAACGTCTCGTTTGCCTATCGCGAAGACCGGCTGGTGTTGCAGGACATTACGCTGGATGTCCCGTCGCGCGGTTTCGTGGCGCTGGTGGGACATACGGGAAGCGGCAAGAGCACGCTCGCCAGCCTGTTGATGGGCTACTACCCGGTCACGCAAGGCGAAATCCGCCTCGACGGACGCCCGCTCGCGTCTCTCAGCCACAACGTGTTGCGTAAAGGCGTCGCGATGGTGCAGCAGGATCCGGTCGTCCTGGCCGATACCTTCTACGCCAACGTGACCCTGGGGCGAGACTACTCTCAGGAGCAGGTATGGGAGGTGCTGGAAAAAGTGCAGCTGGCAGACCTGGCGCGCGGGTTTAGCGACGGGATTAATACCCGGCTGGGCGAGCAGGGAAACAACCTCTCCGTTGGGCAAAAGCAGCTTCTCGCGCTGGCGCGGGTGCTGATTGAAACCCCGCAGGTGCTGATTCTGGATGAAGCGACGGCCAGCATTGACTCCGGCACCGAGCAGGCCATCCAGCAGGCGCTGGCCGCGGTACGCGACCATACGACGCTGGTGGTGATTGCCCATCGCCTTTCCACCATTGTCGATGCCGATACCATTCTGGTGCTGCATCGTGGACAAGCCGTGGAGCGCGGGACGCACCGTGAGCTGCTGGAAGCCAAAGGGCGTTACTGGCAGATGTATCAGCTTCAGCTGGCGGGCGAAGAGCTCGCGGCCAGCGTGCGCGAGGAAGAGTCGCTCAGCGCCTGATGCACCAAAACAAAGCAACGCGCTAACAGTCATTCCTGTTGGTGCAATACTGAAACGCACCGTGCACCGACATGGTGCGTTTTTTTTCGCCGGTTCATTAAGGAAGACGGCATAACGCTCGTCGCACCGCTTTTCTCCCTCCATTTCATTTCTGGCACACCCCTTGCAATACCTTCTGCGTGAGCTGCGGCCATTACCGAATTCTGACTGGAGGGGATCTATGAAGCTGGTTACGGTGGTAATCAAACCATTCAAACTGGAAGACGTGCGTGAAGCATTGTCCTCAATGGGTATTCAGGGACTGACTGTCACCGAAGTGAAAGGCTTTGGTCGTCAGAAGGGTCATGCCGAGCTTTATCGCGGGGCGGAATACAGCGTTAACTTTCTGCCAAAAGTAAAAATTGATGTCGCGATTGCTGACGATCAGCTTGATGAAGTGATTGATGTGATTAGCAAAGCGGCCTACACCGGCAAAATTGGCGACGGCAAAATTTTCGTTGCCGAACTGCAGCGCGTCATTCGCATTCGTACCGGCGAATCTGACGAAGCGGCACTGTAAATAACGGCTGGCACACAGTGATAGGGATCGAGAAAATGAAGATAGCAACACTTAAAACGGGTCTGGGTTCGCTGGCACTGCTGCCGGGCCTGGCGCTGGCTGCTCCTGCCGTGGCAGACAAAGCCGATAACGCCTTTATGATGATCAGCACCGCGCTGGTGCTGTTCATGTCTATCCCGGGCATTGCGCTGTTCTACGGCGGCCTGATCCGCGGCAAAAACGTTCTCTCCATGCTGACGCAGGTTGCCGTGACGTTCGCGCTGGTCTGCGTGCTTTGGGTGGTTTACGGTTACTCGCTGGCTTTCGGTACCGGCAACGCCTTCTTTGGTAACTTCGACTGGGTAATGCTGAAAAATATTGAGCTGACCGCGCTGATGGGCAGCTTCTACCAGTACATCCACGTCGCGTTCCAGGGCTCGTTCGCCTGCATTACCGTCGGGCTGATTGTGGGCGCGCTGGCGGAGCGCATCCGTTTCTCTGCCGTTCTGATCTTCGTGGTGGTCTGGCTGACCCTCTCCTATGTGCCGATTGCGCACATGGTCTGGGGCGGTGGTCTGCTGGCAACGCACGGCGCGCTGGACTTTGCGGGCGGTACCGTTGTCCATATCAACGCCGCGGTAGCGGGTCTGGTGGGCGCATACCTGATTGGCAAACGCGTGGGCTTCGGTAAAGAGGCGTTCAAACCGCATAACTTGCCGATGGTGTTTACCGGTACGGCTATCCTCTACTTTGGCTGGTTCGGCTTCAACGCCGGCTCCGCAAGTGCCGCGAACGAAATCGCCGCACTGGCGTTCGTGAACACCGTTGTGGCGACGGCGGGTGCAATTCTCTCCTGGGTATTCGGCGAGTGGGCGGTACGCGGTAAACCTTCCCTGCTGGGTGCCTGTTCAGGGGCGATTGCCGGTCTGGTTGGTATCACCCCGGCGTGTGGCTATGTGGGTGTCGGTGGTGCGCTGCTGGTGGGACTGGTCGCGGGCCTGGCAGGTCTGTGGGGCGTCACCGCACTGAAACGCGTGCTGCGCGTGGATGACCCTTGCGATGTGTTCGGCGTCCACGGCGTGTGCGGCATCGTCGGCTGTATCATGACCGGCATCTTCGCCGCGAAATCACTGGGTGGCGTGGGCTACGCAGAAGGTGTCACCATGGTTCATCAGATGCTGGTGCAGCTGGAAAGTATCGCTATCACCGTGGTGTGGTCTGCCGTTGTCGCCTTCATTGGCTATAAGCTGGCGGATATGACCGTTGGGCTGCGCGTACCGGAAGAGCAGGAGCGCGAAGGTCTGGACGTCAACAGCCACGGCGAGAATGCGTATAACGCCTAATAAAAAGCAAAACGGCAACTTCGGTTGCCGTTTTTAATGTTTATTCCCTCTCCCATGGGAGAGGGTCAGGGTAAGGGCATCAGGCCGCACACCATCATCCGCGATTACGCATTACCCCTTCCTGCACCGTAGAAGCGACCAGCACGCCGTCCTGAGTATAAAACTCTCCACGCACAAACCCGCGAGCGCTCGACGCTGACGTACTCTCCACGCTGTAAAGCAGCCACTCATTCATATTGAACGGACGGTGGAACCACATGGAGTGATCGATGGTTGCGACCTGCATCCCTTTTTCAAGGAAACCAACGCCGTGCGGCTGTAGCGCAACCGGCAGAAAGTTAAAGTCTGACGCGTAGCCCAGCAGATACTGATGCACGCGGAAATCTTCCGGCACGGTGCCATTGGCGCGGATCCAGACCTGACGCTTCGGCTCGGCGGTGTGGCCTTTCATGGGGTTGTGGAACTCAACCGGGCGGATCTCCAGCGGTTTATCGCAGAGAAACTTCTCTTTGACCTGCGGCGGAAGCAGATGTGCCAGCGCGCGGGCGATATCGGTCTCTGATTTGAGTTCGTCCGGCGACGGTGCTGGCGGCATCACTTTCTGATGTTCATACCCTGGTTCCGGCGCCTGGAAAGAGGCAGTCATATAAAAGATTGGCTTACCGTTCTGAACGGCCGCCACGCGGCGTGCGCTGAAGCTGTTACCGTCTCTCAGGACTTCAACGTCATACACAATCGGTTTTGCGCTGTCGCCAGGGCGTAAGAAATAGCTGTGGAATGAGTGCACCAGACGGTCTGCAGGGACGGTCTCCTTTGCAGCGTAGAGCGCTTGTCCAACGACCTGGCCGCCGAAAACCTGACGTAATCCGAGGTCTTCGCTCTGCCCGCGATAGAGTCCTTCCTCAATTTTTTCCAGATTCAGTAATGTCAGCAGATTGTTCAGTGCCTGACTCATAATTGTCCTCAATAAACGCCGTAGCGAAAGATAGGCAGAGTATAACGCAGAAATGAAAGTGGTCCGATGGGTAGAATAATCTGAATGTCGGCACGTTTTTAGGCATTAATCGGTGATCTGTGCCACACTTAAAAACGTTATGTGATTGAAACGACATCGGATGGGATCGATCCCGCTGGTGCATTGATGATAAGGAGACTTCAATGAAACTCGTGCCCATGCTAAGTGGTGTAGCTATTGCGGTGGCGTTGTCCGCCTGTGCCGGTAAGAGCGCCCAGGTGCCGGTACCAGCTGCAGATCCGAACGGGATTAATACCCTTTCACAGCAATCCATTCAGCAGCCTAACGTTTCCGGTACAATCTGGATTAAACAGAGAGTCGCTCTGCCGCCGGATGCGGTATTAACGGTCACGCTGTCTGATGCTTCCCTGGCGGACGCGCCGTCGAAGGTGCTGGCTCAGCGCGCGGTCCGTACTGAAGGTAAGCAGGCTCCGTTTAGCTTCGTGTTGCCGTATAACCCGTCAGACGTGCAGCCGAATGCCCGTATTCTGCTGAGCGCAGCGGTAACCATCAACGGCAAGCTGGTCTTTATCACCGATACGGTCCAGGAAGCGATTAACCACGGTGGAACCAAAATCGACCTGAATCTGGTGCCGGTGCAGCAAACCGAAGTTCCGGTTGCTCCACAGACCAATCAGCCGTCCCTGCCAACCCCACCAACCCAGATGTAACTGTTGCTCTTACCCTCTCCCCCGGGGGAGGGTTTAGTACACCCAGCGGTATTTCTGCAAATCTATCTGTCCTGCGCCCGACACCTGCACACCCTCTGAAAGCAATGCCTGACGCTGACGCTGGAGATCCGGCCCGGTCAGCGAGATAGCGCCATGACGGTTCACCACCCGATGCCAGGGCAGCGTACTTCCCTCCGGCAGCCGCTTCAGGACACCACCGACCTGTCGCGCCGCGCGCGGAGAGCCTGCCAGCTTTGCTACATCACCGTAGGTGGTGACGTAGCCTTCCGGAATCGAGGCCACGATTTGCCATACGCGCTGGGTAAAGGAGTCGTTTTCGTCCATACCTTCACCTGTGGGGATGTTTGGACCGTCATGGTAAACGAAGATCGTCCTGATTGCTGCGCCTGTTTGCGCAAGAAACCAGCATCCGGTTCCTGGTCGCTTGCAATTGGCTCTTCGCACAGGGATAATGCGCCAGCGCGTTGGTTATCAACGCTCTCAATGGGGGCTCTGTTGGTTCTCCCGCAACGCTACTCTGTTCACTAGGTCAGGTCCGGAAGGAAGCAGCCAGGGCAGACGACGTGGGTGCCGGGATGTAGCTGGCAGGGCCCCCACCCATTTGTTGCCCCATCCATCTTTCCTGTTTCCATCTCTTTTTAGCCTTTATTCCACAATAATATAATGCCTATACCGTGTAATATATATTTCATCGCCCTGAAATATTACTGTCATAAACCTGTAATAATAGACTGGCATTTTATAATTGGACGTCTATTTTCGTCAAAATTCAAAAAAATATAGATCTGGATAACAGTGATAACTTCGTGTATTAAATAAAGTACTTATTCCGAAGGGAAGTGACAAACATGGCAACTGCAGTTTTAAATGTTAAAATTGACGAAGCGCTAAAAGAAAGACTCCGCCACTATGCGGAAGTAAATAACGAAAATTTAAGCGTGACCACAGAGAAACTGCTGCTGCTGGCGTTTGAAGCAGTAGAAGAGGCGGGAGTATCGGAAGAGGATATTGATAATCAGCATACGGAAGAAGAGAGTGTTTCTCCTTTTACTCCTAAAGAAATCAAGGCTCTACGTAAACTTCTGAAGAAGAGAAAATGAAACAACAACTGTCAACTGCCAGTGACTACAACGAGGCCTGCGCTCTGTTGCGTTCAGGCTACGTGAAGCATGTACGTCTTGGCTGGAATGTTGGAAGCGATGAGTTCTTTCGTATTGCGTCTGACTGGTGTGATACCGGTGCAAAAATAAAGAAAGACGGTGATAATTTCGTTATTTCCCTGAAAGGTTTCCCCATTCCTCCTCAGCACTAAATCACTGACCAGTGAAAACTGCTGACTGCATATATTACAGTCAGCAGTTTTTATTTTATGATCCAGTTCAAAATTTTAATATTAAACCAGGCGGCGTTTGACTGCTGGCGTATTTGAATTTAGCGCGAGCCATAACGGTTTAATCCGCAGCAATGCCGCTTCCAGCTCCGCTGGCTCCAGCGAAAAGGGCATACGTAAAAAGCGGTCAAACGCCCCCGATAAGCCAAACCGCGTCCCGGTTCCCAGGTTAATCCCGATGATTTCTGCCCGTGCGGCAAGCTGTGTCGCCAGCATGCCAGGAAGTTCGATCCAGTAAGAGAGCCCACCCTCCGCCTCATGAAACGTCCACTCGGGGAAATGTTCTCGCAGCAGGTTACTGCATCGATCGCGCCGTTCCGCCAGCATCTTGCGGCGAGCGGGCAGAAAACGCTCGCTGTTATCGATAAGCCACAGCGTCGCCAGCTGCTCAAGCAGCGGCGAGCCTAAATCCAGCGTATCGCGCGTCTGGGCGAGCGTGGCGATAGTCCGCGAGGAGGCGCGGATCCAGCCGAGACGCAGCCCGCCCCAGAAGCTTTTTCCGGCAGAGCCTAGCGTAATCACGCTGGCCTGCGGGTTAAACGATGCCAGCGGTGGCGGCGGTGGCGAATCAAACCAGAGATCGACCATCGTTTCATCCACGACCAGCGCCGTGCGGGTCTGGGCTGCTATATCAGCGATTGCCTGACGGGTGGCGATATCCATGCATCGACCGGTTGGGTTGTGAAAATCGGGCATCAGGTAGGCCAGGCGCGGCGCGGTCTGGGCAAGCGTAGCCGCAAAGCCATCCGTATCCCAGCCCGTTTCCGGCAACGACACTCCTACTGGCCGACACTGTGCTCCCTGAATAGCGGCAATCGCCAGCGGATAGGTGGGGTGATCGACCACGACGCGATCCCCCGGTCCGGCCATCATCCGCAGCACCAGCGCGAACCCGCTGACGGCACCGTTGACCACCATCACCTCGTCTGCCCGGGTGGGAAGACCTCGCGCGGTATAGCGCGCAGCGATGGCCTCCCGTAGCACCGGCAGCCCAAGCTGCTCGTAGCCCGTCAGCGAGAGGTGTTGAGTAATAGCCGTAAGTGCATGGGTGTAAGCCTGGTGGATCTCCGGCCCTGCGCTGAGGGCGGCGGTGGAAAGATCCAGGGCGACGCTCGCTGCGGAAAGGGTGGGAACGGCGCGTGCATCCGGGAGGATGACGCGCGACCCGCTGCCGTGGCGGCTTTCAAGATAACCCTCTTCACGCAGGTGGGCGAGGGCGCTGCTGACGGTGGTTCGGCTGACGTTCAGCGCCGTCGCCAGCTCACGCTCACCCGGCAGGCGCGTATGCAGCGCCAGCCGGCCATCAAGGATTAATAAGCGCAGCGCGTCGGCCAGCTGGCGCCAGAGCGGAGTGCGGGATGAAGTTTGCTGCCAGTGCCCTAAAAGGCGTACCACAGACTGGCTTCCGAAGCGGCGTGATGACATAAGCAGTCCACTATTTAAAAACTGGACATTAATCTTAGTGCCATTTTAGGTCAGGATGAAAGTCGGGTTCACTGGAGAAGATAAAAATGGTACGTCGTCTGCTACAACTTTATGTCGGTTTAGGGCTGTATGGGCTTTCCACCGCGATGTTTATTCGTGCGGATCTGGGGGTCGATCCGTGGGATGTGTTTCACCTTGGCGTGGGAATACAGCTGGGGATGAGTATCGGGACGGTTATCATTTTGACCGGGGCTGCGGTGCTCTTACTGTGGATCCCACTGCGTCAGATGCCTGGTCTTGGCACGATCAGCAACGTGATTTGTATCGGTCTGGCGGCGGACGCCAGCATGGCGCTTATCCCCGAACTGAGTTCGTTATCCGTGCGCATCGCTTTCCTGGTGTCGGGCATCGTGATGAACGCGATCGCCACCAGCATGTACATCGGGGCCGGTTTCGGGCCTGGTCCGCGCGACGGCCTGATGACCGGCATTCACGCCCGGCTGGGGTGGTCCATTCGCAGCGTGCGTACCTCCATCGAAGTGTCCGTCCTGCTGATTGGGTGCGTGCTGGGTGGCTCGTTTGGGGTGGGAACTGTGGCGTATGCTCTGACCATTGGCCCGCTTATCCAGCTCTGTTTGCCCTGGTTCCGCCAGAAGCCGCGCGGTGAGAAAATGACGCAGCCGGAGCGGGTTGTTTAATTTGCGAAGCGCTCACATGTTTTAACGGCGTCGCTGTGCCAGAATAGACGCTTCGAAAATCGCGATGCCAGAACGCATGAAAGCAATCACTCTTTATGATGTCGCCCTCCTTGCGGGGGTTTCTTATCAGACCGTTTCCCGCGTGATTAACGACGCGGAGCACGTCTCTGCCCGCACGCGGGAAAAGGTGCAGCAGGCAATGGCGGAGCTGCATTACGTTCCCAACCTGCGGGCGCAGCAGCTGGCGGGGAAACGCACCCGTACGCTGGGGCTCATCACCACCGATCTGGCGCTGCACGCGCCTTCGCAAATTGTCTCGGCGGTAAAATCCCGGGCTGCAGGGCAGGGGGCGAGCGTCCTGATTTCCATGGTGGAGCAGCCGCAGCAGTGTCAGGCGGCGCTTCAGGCGCTGCTGGCGCAGCGGGTAGACGCGCTGCTGGTAAATGTGCCGCTTGACGATCCGCACGCCGAAGCGCTCAGGTCGCTGGCGATGCCCGTCCCGGTGCTGTTCCTCGACGTGTCACCGTCAGCGCAGGTAAATAGCCTCGTGTTTAACGCCGAAGAGGGGGCACGCCTGGGCGTTGAGCATCTGCTTTCGCTGGGGCATCAGCATATTGCCCTGTTGAGCGGGCCGGAAAGCTCTGTCTCTGCGCGCGCGCGTCTGGCGGGATGGAAAGCGACGCTGGCGCAGGCGGGTCTTGACGCGGCTGCGGTGGCCTACGGCGACTGGAGCGCGGCCAGCGGCTATGAGAAGGGACATGTGCTGCTCTCGGGGGCGGTACTGCCGGATGCCATTCTGGTGGCGAACGATCAGATGGCGCTTGGGGTAATGCGCGCCTGTGCGGAAAAAGGGATAGCTGTTCCTGGCCAGATATCGTTGGTCGGGTTTGACGATACGGCCGACAGCGCCTGGTTTTCTCCGCCGCTGACGACCATTCGTCAGGCGTTTCGCGAGGCTGGCGAGCGCAGCGTGGAGTGGCTTCTGTCCCCCAGCGGGGGGGAGGAATGCTGGCAGGTTCAACTGCCGGTAACGCTGGTGACCCGACATTCCAGCGCGCGCCGCACCCCGCAGCAGGCCGAACGCGAGGATCTGGCGCAGCAGCTCAGAAGCCTGGCCCTCCTTGCCGGGCAGCTTGCCCGCAAATAAAACTTTGTGATCGGACTCGCTACCCCGCGATTGCGTGCTTTACCGTCGCCGGGTGCCAGGGCATGTTAACCAAAATTGTGAGCGCTTCGCAAAGAGGTTAATATGCCCAACACTTTATCGCTGACTCTCAGCGCCATTCTGGCCCGACGGGACTGGGAAAACCCGGGTGTCACCCAGTGGAACCGTCTGGAAGCACATGCGCCGTTACACAGCTGGCGTCTTGAACAGCCTGCCCTGGATGATGCTGTATCCGCCAGCAGACGCTCCCTCAATGGGGTGTGGCGATTTAACTACTTTCCTGCACCTGAGCAAATCCCGGAGGCGTGGGTAACCGAAGACTGTGCGGACGCCGTTGCGATGCCCGTGCCGTCGAACTGGCAGATGCAGGGGTTTGACACGCCCATCTATACCAACGTCACCTATCCTATCCCCGTTAATCCGCCTTTTGTGCCGCAGGAAAACCCAACCGGCTGTTACTCGCTCACATTTGATGTGGATGACGCGTGGCTTCAGAGCGGGCAGACCCGCATCATCTTTGACGGCGTGAACTCTGCGTTTCATCTGTGGTGCAACGGGCGGTGGATGGGCTATTCCCAGGACAGCAGGCTGCCTGCCGAATTCGATCTCTCGACGGTCCTGCGGCCCGGTGAGAACCGCCTGGCGGTCATGGTGTTGCGCTGGTGCGACGGCAGCTATCTGGAAGATCAGGACATGTGGCGCATGAGCGGTATTTTCCGCGATGTGACGCTGCTGCATAAACCCGAAACGCAGATTGCCGATTATCGCGTGGTGACGGACCTGAATGCGGAGCTGGACCGCGCGGTGCTTAAGGCAGATGTCGCGCTGGCAGGGGCGGGCTTTGCAGACTGCGAGGTGGTCTTTACCCTGTGGCGCAAGGGTGAAAAATGCGCCAGCGTTTCCCGGCGTCCGGGGTCTGCCGTTGTGGACGAGCGCGGCAGCTGGGACGAACGCTTAACGGTGGCGATCCCCATTGACCGTCCCGCGCTCTGGAGTGCTGAAACGCCGGAACTGTATCGCCTGACGATGGCGCTTCTCAGTCCGCAGGGCGAGGTGCTGGAGGTTGAGGCGTGCGATGTGGGCTTCCGCCGCGTTGACATCAGCAACGGCCTGCTGAAGCTTAACGGTAAGCCGCTGCTGATCCGCGGGGTTAACCGTCACGAGCATCACCCGGAAAACGGTCAGGTGATGGACGAGGCGACCATGCGTCGCGACATCGAAATCATGAAGCAGCATAACTTCAACGCAGTGCGCTGTTCGCACTACCCGAACCATCCGCTGTGGTACAGCCTTTGCGATCGCTACGGACTGTACGTCGTTGACGAAGCCAATATTGAAACCCACGGCATGGTGCCGATGAGCCGCCTCGCTGACGATCCACGCTGGCTGCCCGCCATGAGTGAGCGCGTAACCCGCATGGTGCAGCGCGATCGCAATCATCCCTCAATTATCATCTGGTCGCTGGGTAACGAGTCCGGCCACGGCGCGAATCATGATGCGCTGTACCGCTGGCTGAAAACCACCGATCCCACGCGCCCGGTACAGTACGAAGGCGGCGGGGCGAATACGGCGGCGACCGATATTGTTTGTCCGATGTACGCCCGGGTCGATTGGGATCAGCCTTTCCCGGCGGTGCCTAAATGGTCAATCAAGAAATGGATCGGCATGCCCGACGAAACGCGTCCGCTGATCCTCTGTGAATACGCCCACGCGATGGGAAACAGCTTCGGCGGGTTTGCGAAATACTGGCAGGCGTTTCGCAGCCATCCTCGCCTGCAGGGTGGGTTTGTCTGGGACTGGGTCGATCAGGCGTTGACAAAGAAAGACGAAAAGGGCAACGCGTTCTGGGCCTACGGCGGGGACTTTGGCGATACGCCGAACGATCGCCAGTTCTGCCTCAATGGCCTGGTCTTCCCCGATCGCACGCCGCACCCGGCGCTGTACGAAGCGCAGCGCGCCCAGCAGTTCTTTACCTTTACGCTGGTCAGTACCTCTCCGCTGGTGATTGAGGTGCAAAGCGGCTACCTGTTCCGCCCTACCGATAACGAAGTGCTGAGCTGGACGGTTGCCCGGGATGGGAAGGTACTGGCTTTGGGGGAGGTGACGCTGGCGATAGCCCCTGAAGGCGTTCAGCGTCTGGAGATCGCTCTGCCGGAATTGAAAGCCGGGCCGGGGGAAGTCTGGCTGAATGTTGAAGTGCGCCAGCCGCTGGCAACGCCGTGGTCACCGGCAGGCCATCGCTGCGCGTGGGAGCAGTGGACGCTTCCCGCTCCACTCTTTATTGCACCGCCAGTCCCGGCGGGCGAGCCGCCGGTTTTGACGCAAAACGACCGCATCCTGGCGATCGCGCATGGTCAACAGCGCTGGCAGTTCGATCGCGCATCCGGATACCTGACTCAATGGTGGCGAAATGGCGTTGAAACGCTGCTTTCACCCGTGACGGATAACGTCAGCCGCGCGCCGCTGGACAACGACATTGGGGTGAGCGAAGCGACGCGCATCGATCCAAACGCGTGGGTTGAACGCTGGAAAGCGGCGGGTATGTACGATCTCACCTCGCGCATGCTGCACTGTGAGGCAGAGCAGCATGCGCGTGAGGTGGTGGTTACCACGCTTAATGTCCTGGAGCATCGCGGCAGGGCGCTGTTCCTGAGCCGTAAAATCTGGCGGGTGGACGAGCAGGGGGTTCTGCATGGCGACATTCAGGTCGATATTGCGTCTGATATCCCGGAGCCCGCGCGCATTGGCCTGAGCGTTCATCTCGCTGAAACGCCAGAAAAGGTTGACTGGCTGGGGCTAGGGCCGCATGAAAACTACCCGGACAGAAAGCTGGCGGCGCAGCAGGGGCGCTGGACACTGCCCCTGGCAGACATGCACACGCCGTATATCTTCCCGACGGAAAATGGTTTGCGCTGCGATACCTGCAAACTTGTGCTGGGTGCGCATCAGCTGAATGGCGCGTTCCATTTCTCAGTGGGCCGCTATAGCCAGCAGCAGCTGCGTGAGACAACCCATCATCATCTGCTGCGGGAAGAGCCGGGGTGCTGGCTTAACCTCGATGCGTTTCATATGGGGGTGGGCGGCGATGACTCCTGGAGCCCCAGCGTTTCGCCGGAATTTATCCTGCAGACGCGCCAGCTTCGTTATACCTTTAGCTGGCAGCAGACTCTTATCTGACCAGAAAGGCGGCCACCGGGCGTGGCCGCCTGCTTACGCCAGAATGCCACTCAGGCCATGCAGGCTCATGTAAATCCCTACCACGATAATCAGCGCGGCGGAGATCCACGGCGCTTTGCGGGAAAGTTCGCTAAATCCGGGCCAGCGTTTTGTCGCGTGCTTAAGGCTTAAGGCGGCAATCGCGCCGGAAGCGACCAGCGTTAACGCCAGACCGATGCTGAAGCTGAATACCAGCGTCGCGCCGAGCGCAAAATGCTTCAGCTGCAGGCAGATCAGCAGAACGGTGATGGACGCCGGGCAGGGGATAAGCCCGCCGGTCAGGCCAAACATCGCGATCTGTCCTGTCGTCACGTTTTGTCCGTTAAAGCGCCGGTTGATATCCTGCGCGTGCGCGCGCTGGTGGGCGTCCTGCCACTCCTCTTCAACCAGCGGGTGTTCATGGTGATGGTCATGATCATGGTGGTGATCATGGTCATGATGGTGGTGGCAATCGTGATGATGATCGTGTGGCCGGCTCTCTTTCCAGGTTCGCCACGCCATCCACAGGGCGATTGCAACGATCAACACTCCGGAGATCAGCTGAAACCAGGGTTCGGACGTATGTGCGTCCCAGCCGCGGCCAAACCATAGTCCTGCCATGGCAATGATCCAGACTACCGCCGTATGGGAAAGCGTAGCCGCCAGACCGAGCAGCACCGCCTGCTTCAGCGTGCCGCGGATAGCCACGATAAAGGCAGCCATCATTGTTTTTGAGTGGCCCGGCTCCAGGCCATGCAGCGCACCGAGCAGGATAGCGCTGGGAACAAACAGCCAGGCATTACCCTGCTGCAGGAGTGAAGCAAAATCGTTCATTGAAATTTCCAGTATGGAAAGCGTGCGCAAATAGTACTCCCCCCCAGTAGGTTAATACTACCCCCCAGTAGAAAAATACTCAGGGGGAGTAGAGCGTGATATGCTTTAAAAGCCAAAACTGAGGGAGACAGAGATGTCACATACCGTTCGCGATAAGAAGATGTTATTGACTCGCCTGAAGAAAATTCAGGGACAGAGCACCGCGCTGGAGAAAATGCTCAACAGCGATCACGAATGTGCCGAGGTGTTACAGCAGCTGGCGGCGATCCGTGGCGCGGTCAATGGCATGATGATGCAGGTGATTGAAGGGCATCTTACCGATCATGTCGTGAAAGAGCCCGAAGAGGCGCAGCGTGAAGCCGATCTCGGCGTCGTGCTGCAGGTGATCAAATCCTATCTTAAGTAGAGCGCGTGGCGAGGTTGTTCTCTGCCCAAAGGATAAATTCCGTCTTGGGCAGCGCCTTACTGTAGAACCACCCCTGCCCATACTGCACGCCGTGGCGGTGCAGCCAGGTAAGCTGCCCTTCGGTCTCCACGCCTTCCGCCACCATTGCCAGCTGCAGCGACTTCGCCATTTCGATAATGTGCGGCGTTACGTTTTTGTACTCCAGTGCATCCACGAACGATTTGTCAATTTTTAGCGTGTCGACATCGAGATGCTGCAGATAGCTGAGACTGGAATAGCCCGTGCCAAAATCATCAATGTAGACAGGGTGGCCCGAACGGCGAAACGCGGCGATAGCCGGCGCGCTGATTTTGGGGTCGCTAAAGCCACGCTCGGTTAACTCAAGGGCGATTTGTCGGGGATGAATCTGCCACTTATTCAGGAGTTGACTCAGTAAAGGCGGCAGATTACCGGAGGTCAAATCGGCCGGGGCGAGGTTGATGGAGATATGCTGATCGGGGTGGAGCTGCAGCCAGTGGCCCATATCTTCAAACACTTTTTCCATAACTAACTGCGTCAGCTGCGAAATGAGGCCGGTTTGCTCGGCAAGCGGCACAAATATATCAGGCGAGAGACTGCTTCCGTCTGGCTGGGGCCAGCGCGCAAGCGCTTCCGCACCCACGATTTTTCCACTGCACAGCGCCACGATGGGCTGATAGTGAACCACAAAATCGCGGCTGTTAATGGCGTCCAGCAGGCGATTGCGCGGCGACTGGATTCGTCGCAGGATCCGCAGGACAAACAGTGCCGCCAGCAGGCTTATCAGGACGCCAAACGGCAGCCAGAAAAGCAGCTGTCGGTGCCAGCTTTCAGCCAGGGGGGTGAGCGCTGCCCACGTGACGACAGTAAATCCAAGCTCAGGGACTGGCTTCATGACGTACATGGAGCCCTTGTACTGAACGCTGGAGACGCCTCGATCGTTGATCCGATCGCGGATATGCGGATCAAGCGTGTTACTGCTGGCGAAAATAAGATGCGTTGCGCTTCCCACCAGAGCGGCATCAATGGCAATCGCCCCGAAAGGGATCACATCCACAAGCGAGGCAGGATCGACCAGAACAAGGTAATGGCCCTTCCCAAGCACGGCCATATAGCGGTGAAAGCCAAGATCGTTCTGTGCGGTAAGCCACGCGCTGTAGCCATCTTCGGTGATACGCATGGGAGGAGGATAAGCGGCGGATTTACTGGCCTGCTCAAGCGAAGAGCAGAGGGGTTTGAGGTTGTCGATATAGATCACCTCCTGGATATAGCGCCACGAGAACGCGACCCGACGTATTTCCCTCAAATGCAGCGGACTACAGGGAACGCCCTTAAATCCCTGCAGGTGATTTAACGCTTCTTTAGCCTGATCCACGACCCTGTCGGTGCGCATCAGCACCCGAGAAGCATAGCTATCCAGCGCATCAACAAATTTCTCTTCTGCCTGGCGATGGGCAAGCCAGATGCTGAGGCAAATGGGAACCAGCACGGAAAAGATAAGTACGCCAGTCACCAGACTGACCAGATGTCGGGTTTTCATGCTGTCGTTTCCTTTCTCATATGCCCGAATCCGGACGCTGAGTTTCCTGCCTGAAGAGAAAGATTTTACCGCGAAATGAAATAGTTATAGCACGTGGGGGCAGGGTTTTCATGTTATCTAAAGCAAATTAGAAAATATCCTCAGGAGAGAGAGGGTTGTTTTTTCAACCTTACCTGGATATTATTTTGTTATGTTATAACAAAACATAAGGGGTTTATGATGAAACCAAACATCCATCCAGCGTATCGCACCGTGGTATTCCACGACACCAGTGCCAATGAATACTTTAAAGTGGGTTCAACCATTAAAACCGACCGCGAAATTGAGCTCGACGGTGAAACGTATCCGTACATCACTATCGAGGTTTCTTCAAAATCGCATCCGTTTTATACCGGTAAGCAAAAAACGTTTTCCACGGATGGCAGCGCAGCGCGCTTCCGCAAGCGTTTTGGCGGTTTTCTTAATGCGAAGCGGGGCTAACCATGCAGGTGCTTAACTCATTGCGCAGCGCAAAACAGCGTCACCCGGATTGCCAGATAGTCAAACGCAAGGGACGCTTATACGTGATTTGCAAATCCAATCCGCGCTTTAAGGCGGTGCAGGGACGTAAAAAAAGACGCTAGACGCGCGTTTCTCGCCAGCTTTCCAGGGATCTTTTCTGTTTGCCATCGGCAGTAAAATTGTCGGTGGCAAGCCAGCCTTCAAAGGCGCTCGCCAGCGCCGGCCACTCTTTGTCGAGAATCGAAAACCAGTCGGTATCCCGGTTACGGCCTTTTATGACCAGCGCCTGGCGAAAACGGCCTTCAAACTGAAAGCCCAGACGCAGTGCCGCTTTGCGTGATGGTTCGTTCAGGCTGTTGCACTTCCATTCATATCGCCGGTAGCCCAGGGTATCGAACGCGTACCGCATCAGCAGATATTGCGCTTCTGTTGACATGGGCGTGCGGCTTAACAGCACGGAGAAGTGAACGTGTCCCACTTCCACAACGCCGTTTTTAGGATCGATCCGCATCAGGGCCAGCGTCCCGACCGGGGCCTGGGTCTGATTATCGATAACGGTAAAGTGCATCGGGTCAGATAACTCACACACGCTTGCCACCCATTCGGCAAACTCAGCGGCCGTGGCATCGGGTTCACGCAGTAGCCACGTCCAGCTCCGGGTATCTCCGGCCAGAGCATAGGCGGAGAACAGCGCCCCGGCATGCTCCACGCGCAGCGGTTCAAGCCGACAATAATGCCCCTGCAGTACTACCCGGGACGGATGAGGGCGAGGCTGCCAGTCGGTAAGGGCTTCGCCCACAGGTTGTCCAAACTCATTGAATGTCTTCATCTTTATTTCCGTGACGTTGAGAAGAGTTCCAGATTAGAAAATTACTGGTTCCTTAAAAAGAACCACTCGGCTATGTTTTGGTGGTACCACAAGGAGATGAGATGAACATACCGGGCGATGAACTTTATACCTTGCTCCATGCTGCGCTTAAAACGCGTGGGGAAGAGACGCTCCAGCGCGCGCTCTATCTCGCTTTACGGGAGGCCATACTGGGCGGAAGGCTTCGGTCCGGCAGCCAGCTGTCCGGCTCGCGAACGCTGGCGCAGCAGCTTTCCGTTTCACGGAACACCGTCAATGCGGCGCTGGACCAGCTCACGCTCGAAGGCTATTTGCTGCGTAACCGTCAGGGGACGCGGGTGGCGCAATTCGCCCATCGTGCCAGCCCGCGGGTTCTGACCGATCCTGAGGTCAGGCTGGCAAAACGTGTCGTCCAGCTGCCTGCGCCTGTGTCGCGCGACACCCCGGTGATGGCCTTTACGCCGGGAACGCCCGCCATCAACTATTTCCCCTTGCCGCTGTGGCGGCGATTGTACGATCGTGTCCTGCGCGAGGAGGGGAGCGCTCTGCTGGGCTATGGCGACCCGGCCGGTGAGCCGTCGCTGCGGGCAGCCATCGCCCGTCACCTTGCGCTTTCTCGCGGCATTGACTGCGACGCCAGCCAGATTGTGATAACCGAAGGGGCGCTGGAGGGCGTCAATCTGTGCACGATGCTGTTAAGCGAGCCGGGGGATGTCGCCTGGGTGGAAAATCCCGGCTACGGCGGGGCCAAAAGCGCCTTCGTCAAAACCGGCCTTGCGATGATCGGCATACCAGTGGATGACGAGGGAATGTGCTGGGAAGGGCTGCATGCGCCTTCACCTGCGCTCGTTTTCACTTCGCCGTCGCATCAGTTTCCTTACGGGAGCGTGCTCAGCGCGCGGCGGCGTCTGGCGCTGCTGGAACTGGCCCGCCAGCACAAGGCGTGGATCATTGAGGACGATTATGACAGCGAGTTCCGCTATGTCGGCGAGCCCGTACCGGCGATGCTGGGTATGGTCAACAACGCGCCCGTTGTGTATCTGGGAACGTTCAGTAAAACGCTGTTTCCGTCGCTCCGAATGGGGTTCATGGTGTTACCGCCAGCGCTGGCGAAAGCAGCGCGTCCGGCCATCGGCTCGCTGCTGCGCGGCGGGCATCGCGCAGAACAGCGCACCCTGGCGCTGTTTATCGAGGAGGGGCACTATGCCCGTCATCTTGCCGCCATGCGTCGCCTGTATCGTAAGCGTTACCGCCAGCTGCGGGAGGTGCTGAGCGCAGAGCTTTATACTCCGCACCGTGTTCTTGCCGGTGAAGGGGGAATGCACCTGACATTGGCGATTGACGGTATCGACGACCAGCGGCTGGTGGAGAAAGCGAGGGCATTTCAGCTGGCACCTGCTGCGCTGAGCGGCTATTACCTGGAGACGAAGCAGGGGCAAACCGGCCTGGTTTTAGGTTACGGCAACACCTCTGCTTCGCAGTTTGCACCGGGTATCCGACGCCTGCAGGCGTTAATTACGCAGCAGCAGGGCGGGAAAGGGTAAAAACATCATAAAAAGAGAGCTGGCCTTTCGTTGCGACCATTTTCTGCAGCTTCTCTTTGTGCACGGTTTCGACAGCCGGAGAGTGCAGGATGCTGTCGATAAGCTCATTTGGCACAAAACGCGTGTTGTACCATTCGCCGTTGTAGCAGACCCGGAAATCGAGGACGTCGATATCTTCGTAACGGTAGCGGGGATTCACGTCGAAAAAGAAAAAGGCGTTAAACACGACAAACAGCACCACCAGCAGCCAGACGGAGTCCACCAGCGTTTCGGACTTCAGCATGACAATCAGCGTTGCCAGCCAGGCGGCATACATGGCAACAAACAGCCCGGGATGTTTGCGGATAAAGCTAATGCTAAAGCGCGGGCGATTGTCTCGCTTTTCGCGGTGGTTAAGATCGTCGATGGTGGCGGTAAGCAGGCGCTGTATCTCGGTCATTTTTGGCCTTTTGAGAGTTGACAATACAGGGTATCTGCCAATTTTAGGGGAGCCATCCGGCTGAAAAAAGTAACAGTCGGGCGCTAAAAGACCATAACAGTTGGCTCCCCGGATCGTTACAGCGTTTTGATGATTTTCGCCGGGTTGCCGCCCACGACGACGTTAGCCGGCACGTCTTTCGTCACGACGGCACCGGAAGCCACAACCACATTATCCCCGATGGTGACGCCTGGGTTAATGACCGCACGTCCACCAATCCAGACATTATTGCCAATGGTGACGGGCTTACCAAACTCCACTCCGCTGTTACGTTCTTGCGCATCCAGCGGATGGGTGGCCGTATAAATATGAACGCCCGGCGCGAGCATGCAGTTGTCGCCAATATGTACAGGGCAGACATCCAGCATTACGCAATCGAAGTTGGCGTAAAAGTCTTTGCCCAGATAGATGTTATATCCATAGTCACAGCGGAAGCTCGGCTCAATATACGCCCCTTCGCTTTGTCCCAGCAGTTCCGCCAGAATGTTCTGGCGTTCTGTTTTTTCGTCAGGCGCGGTGTGGTTATAGCGGTGAAGCAGATGGCGCGCCCGAAGCCGGTCGGCGCGTAACGTCTCATCACCAGGGCGGTAATGTTCACCTGAAATCATCTTCTGTTTTTCTATGCTCATCGGAAACCTCTCTGGATGTTATTCCTGAAGGGTAATCGCAACAGGCGTTAAGGGGAACGTTCCCGGAAGGCCGATGTGACCACAGTCACAACATTGTTGCTGATGAGCGCGTTTAACACGGAGACCTGGCTTTCGCGCAGGGAGCATAACGGGACAGGTGAATACAGCTTATAACGTGGCGTAGAACCTCTACAGACACACTTCAAAGATTAACGGACAAATTTCCATACAGAAGTAGGGATTTTGTCATACAGCTTATTCATCGTTAGCTCTGCAAGGCGATGGTCAGCGGCTGAATAAAATACCGCCAGTTCATTATCAGAAAGCTCGTATTTATTCTTTTCAATGACGCGTTCAAGGGTGTCAATTGACTGACAACGTCGTAAGCGCATCAAATAATCGATTTTTGTGAGTGGTTTATCAGACATAAATTCACCTTAGTAATTGTAATAATTTTAACAGGAAAGACTAACCGGGTTAGCTCTGCTCACGTTGACGAAACAGCGGAATAGCCGGTTTCCCGATTTACGCCATTTTTGCAAATCCTGAGTGTTAATGCCGTAACTGCTGAACAACATAAAGGTGTCGTCCAGGTATTCATCAATTTGCTCAATGAGCTTATTATCTTCATTGTACTTAATTTTATAATTAAGTGCGAAGGTAGCGATATGCTCTATCAGCTCATTCAACTGTAAATTGATGGCAGACGTTGGGTCATTTACCCAGCCATGGTTGCTTTCATCAAGATTGGCAAGGCAGTCATGGTACAAGGATTCGCAGAGAAATTTCAACTGCGCGATATCATGCCTTTTTGGCGAGTACTCGTCCATAGCGCATCCCCTTCTGAGTGATTTCTTACTCACCGAACATCATTGTCGGGATGGATACATCTGACTTAGCTACATGAGCGCTGTGTTCCTGATAACCTAACTATAAGCCACTCCTTCCTGGATTTCACCGCGCTATTACGAAAAATTACAAATAAAACCGCAGGCTGCGAGCGTCTACGCAAATGTTCATCCGAAACTGAACTTTTTTATCAGGATTAACGATAGTTTTTTCGCTTCCTTACATTTCATTGGCTTAGCTTACAGCCATAAGAAAAGTTCACATCCGGAGTTCCGTTTGTCTTAACTTTTAATTAGGAATATTCCTAACAACTTAAGCAGGGAAATAGATTTAAAAAAATCCTGAGTTCACCTATTAAGTTATCAGTTAATTATGATATGTCCGTTTAAGATGGCAGAAAATAAATAGGACCTCAATAAGCTTATTTTATGATTTTTTCTGAAAATGAAAAAGGCCGCAAATGCGGCCTTTTTATTATATGAAACCGGTATCAGTGAGGTTCTACCGAATGACTGTGCTCAACATCTTCATTCTTCCGGCTGAAGCGGCGGCGCACCACCACGAAGAACACCGGGACGAAGAAGATAGCCAGTACGGTCGCGGTGATCATACCGCCCATTACACCTGTACCGACCGCGTTCTGCGCACCGGAGCCTGCACCGGAGCTAATAACCAGCGGCATTACGCCGAGGATGAACGCCAGAGAGGTCATCAGGATTGGACGCAGACGCATACGCACCGCTTCCAGCGTCGCCTCAATAAGGCCTTTACCCTCTTTCTCCATCAGATCTTTGGCGAATTCAACGATAAGTATCGCGTTCTTCGCCGACAAGCCAATGGTTGTCAGCAGGCCTACCTGGAAGTACACGTCGTTGGTCAATCCACGGAACGTTGCCGCAAGCAGCGCACCAATAACCCCGAGTGGAACCACCAGCATAACGGAGAACGGAATTGACCAGCTCTCGTACAGCGCCGCCAGACACAGGAAGACCACAATCAGTGAAATGGCGTACAGGGCAGGGGCCTGGTTTCCGGACAGACGTTCCTGATAGGACATACCGGTCCAGTCATAGCCGATACCCGCAGGCAGTTTGCTGGCCAGCTCTTCCATCAGGTTCATGGCTTCACCGGTGCTTCGGCCCGGTGCGGCCTGACCCAGGATTTCCATCGACGGCAGACCGTTGTAACGTTCCAGACGCGGAGAGCCGTATTCCCAGTGTGACGTTGAGAAGGATGAGAACGGCACCATCTGACCGTTGCTGCCGCGAACGTACCAGTTGTTGATATCGTTCGGCAACATACGGTACTGCGCTTCGGACATGACGTACACTTTCTTCACGCGACCACGGTCGATGAAGTCGTTGACGTAGCTACCGCCCCAGGCCGCGCCCAGCGTGGTATTGATGTCGCTGATGGACACGCCCAGCGCCTGCGCTTTTTCCTGATCGATGTTGATCTTATACTGCGGCGTATCTTCCAGTCCGTTTGGACGTACGCCGACCAGCAGGTCAGGGTGTTTAGCCACTTCGCCGAACAGCTGGTTACGCGCCTGCGTCAGTTTCTCGTGACCCAGACCGCCCTGGTCGATCAGCTGGAAGTCGAAGCCGGTCGCCGTACCCAGTTCAACAATCGCTGGCAGGTTAAAGGCGAAGACCATCGCATCTTTAATCTGCGAGAAGGTGCCCATGGCACGGCCCGTGATCGCTTCAACTTTATTCTCATCGCCAGGACGATCCGCCCAGTCTTTCAGAGAAACGAAGGCGATACCGGTGTTCTGACCACGACCCGCAAAGCCAAAGCCGTTAACCGCAAACACGGATTCAACGTTCGCTTTCTCTTTGGTGAGATAGTAGTCCGTCACTTCGTCCAGCACCTTCTGGGTACGCTCTTGCGACGCCCCTGCCGGAAGCTGTGCCATCGTCAGGAACACGCCCTGGTCTTCATCTGGCAGGAACGAGCTTGGCAGACGAACGAACAGGAACGCCATCCCCACTACGATGATAATATAGAGCAGCAGATAACGACCGGTGCTGCGCAGGATATTGCCCACGCTGTCGGTGTAGTGGTGCGCGCTCTTATCAAACATGCGGTTAAACCAGCCGAAGAACCCTTTATGCTCGCCGTGACCGCCTTTCTGAACCGGCTTCAGCATGGTGGCACACAGCGCTGGCGTCAGGATTAACGCTACCAGTACCGACAGCGCCATCGCGGAGACGATGGTAATGGAGAACTGGCGGTAAATCGCACCCGTAGAGCCCCCGAAGAAGGCCATCGGGATAAATACCGCGGACAGCACCATCGCAATACCGACCAGCGCGCCCTGGATCTGGCCCATAGATTTACGGGTGGCTTCCTTCGGCGGCAAACCTTCTTCCGCCATCACGCGCTCGACGTTCTCTACCACCACGATGGCGTCATCCACCAGCAGGCCGATGGCGAGCACCATCCCGAACATCGTCAGGGTGTTTATCGAGAACCCAAAGGCTGCAAGGATGGCAAAGGTCCCCAGCAGAACGACCGGCACGGCGATGGTTGGGATCAGCGTCGCGCGGAAGTTTTGCAGGAACAGATACATCACCAGGAACACCAGGATGATCGCTTCTACCAGCGTTTTAACCACTTCGTGAATCGAAATTTTAACGAACGGCGTAGTGTCATACGGATAAACGATTTTCAGGCCTGACGGGAAGAACGGTTCCATCTTCTTCAGTTCCGCACGGATCGCCGTCGCGGTGTCCAGAGCGTTCGCGCCTGTCGCCAGTTTGATACCCAGACCGGACGCCGGTTTACCGTTAAACTTCGCGATGATGTCGTAGTTCTCACCACCCAGCTCAACCCTGGCCACGTCGCGCAGACGAACCTGCGAACCGTCCTGGTTCACCTTCAGCAGAATTTTGCTGAACTCATCGGCGGAGGTCAGACGGGTTTGCGCGATAATGGACGCGTTAAGCTGCTGGCCTTTCACCGGCGGCGTACCGCCTAACTGACCGGCTGCCACCTGGGCGTTCTGCGCTTTAATCGCGTTAATCACGTCAACCGGCGTCAGCTGGAAGTTGTTCAGTTTGTTCGGATCCATCCAGATACGCATCGCGTACTGGGAACCGAACAGCTGAACGTCACCCACACCGGACGTACGGCTGATGGCGTCCTTCATGTTGGCGCCCACGTAGTCGGAAATATCCTCCTGCGTCATGGTGCCGTTGGTGTTAATAACGCCGACAACCATCAGGAAGCTGCTGGACGATTTCTCGACGCTCACACCCTGCTGTTGCACTTCCTGCGGCAGAAGAGGCATTGCCAGCTGCAGTTTGTTCTGCACCTGAACCTGCGCAATGTCCGCATCCGTACCGGATTCAAAGGTCAGGGTGATCTGAACCGTACCGGTGGAGTCACTGTTTGAGGACATGTACATCAGGTTATCGATACCGTTCATGTTCTGTTCGATAACCTGAGTCACGGTATCCTGCACCGTTTTCGCATCAGCCCCCGGGTAGGTTGCGGAGATCGTTACCGCCGGTGGCGCAATCGTTGGATATTGCGCAACAGGCAGCTTCAGGATCGCAAGTCCCCCGGCCAGCATGATGATAATGGCGATCACCCACGCAAATATGGGGCGATCGATAAAGAAATTAGGCATGTCTTAACGGCTCCTGTTTAAGTTAAGACTTGGTTTGTTCTGACTGGCCAGCGGCCGAAGCTTGTTGTTTATCGTCAGATGTCACTTCCTGTGCTTTTACCTGCGCGCCAGGACGTACTTTTTGCAAACCAGTAACAATCACGCGATCGCCATCTTTCAGACCTTCCGTCACCAGCCATTTATCGCCAATCGCCTGCGTAGCGGTGATATTGCGCGTTTCGACTTTGTTATCTGCCCCAACAACCAGTGCGCTCGCATCGCCGCGTGGCGTACGGGTCACACCCTGCTGTGGAACAAGAAGTGCGGTTGGATTCGTTCCTTCTTCCAGACGCGCGCGAACGAACATACCTGGCAGCAGATTTTTGTCAGGATTCGGGAAAATCGCACGTAAGGTGATGGAACCGGTGGTCTGGTCGACCGTCACATCAGAGAATTCCAGAGTACCTTCCTGCGGGAACTTGATACCGTCGTTGGTAACCAGCTCCACTTTGGCTTTGCCGTTTTCCTGTTTCAGGGTGCCGTTAGCCAGCTCCTGTTTCAGGCGCAGAAAATCGTTGCTGGACTGCGTCACGTCAACGTAGATCGGATCAAGCTGCTGCACGGTAGCCAGCGCAGTGGTCTGCCCGTTCTGCACCAGCGCCCCTTCCGTCACGGCAGATTTACCAATACGACCGCTGATAGGGGAGGTCACTTTGGTATAGGCCAGGTTAATGCGTGCAGTTTCGACAGCCGCTTTGGCTGCTACCACGGCCGCGTTAGCCTGCTGGGCATCTGCCAGCGCGGTATCGTAATCCTGTTGACTGATGTACTTCGTGCCGAGCAGTTTCTGATAGCGGTTCAGCGTCAGCTGAGCGATTTTTGCCGCCGCTTGTGCTTTAGCCAGGTCACCTTTCGCGCTTTCATAAGAAGCCTGATAGGTCGCGGGATCAATCTGATACAGAGACTCACCGGCCTTCACATCGCCGCCTTCGGTAAAGTTACGTTTCAGGATAATGCCGCTAACCTGAGGACGCACTTCCGCAATGCGGTAAGCGTTTGTACGGCCTGGTAATTCTGTGGTGATCTGCAGAGGTTCAGATTTGAGTGTCACAACGCCGACTTCTGGCGCCTGCTGAGCTCCTTGTTGAGCCGGTTTGTCGTCACATCCTGTAAGCGCTAAGCTGCCTGAGAGCATCAGAACGACCGCCAGAGGCGTTAACCCTCTGTTTTTGTTCATATGTAAACCTCGAGTGTCCGATTTCAAATTGATCAAGGGTCCTGAGTCTAAAAACCCATTGCTGCGTTTATATTATCGTCATGCTATGGTACATACATTCACAAATGTATGTAAATCTGACTCCTGTAAATTCACCTACCTATGGCACGAAAAACTAAACAACAAGCGCTGGAAACCCGACAACACATTCTGGATGTGGCAATACGTTTGTTCTCTCAGCAGGGTGTTTCTTCTACCTCGCTGGCGCAAATTGCTCAGGCTGCCGGTGTGACGCGGGGAGCGATTTACTGGCATTTTAAAGACAAGTCAGATCTGTTCAGTGAAATCTGGGAGCTTTCAGAGTCCAGCATTAGCGATCTCGAGAGTGAGTATCGGGCAAAATTCCCTGACGATCCACTCTCAGTATTAAGAGAAATATTAGTATATATCCTTGAAGCAACGGTAGTTGAAGAGCGTCGCAGATTAATGATGGAAATTATCTTTCATAAATGTGAGTTCGTGGGCGAAATGGCGGTGGTGCAACAGGCGCAGCGCAGCCTCAGCCTGGAGAGCTACGATCGTATCGAACAGAACCTGAACCTGTGTATGCAGGCAAAGCTGTTACCGGCCAATTTACTCACCCGCCGGGCGGCCATCCTGATGCGCAGCTACATTTCAGGTCTGATGGAAAACTGGCTTTTTGCGCCGCAATCCTTTGATCTCAAAGAGGAAGCCCGCAGCTACGTGGCGATTTTACTGGAAATGCTACAGCTCTGCCCGACGCTGCGCAGCGACGCGCCTTCGCTCACGGCCTGAGCCCTTCCAGGATTTATCTCAGAGGCTTACGTTCTCGCTATTCTGCTTCCGACGAGCGTGATATTCTTCACGCCGGACTATTTTCGGTCATCTGCTGACATCATTCACAACTATGCTGCCCATCAATCGCTCGCAACATCCTGTATTTGCATTGCTCTTTGCTATGCTGTTTTTCTTCTCCACCGCGCCGCTTACCTGGGCCCGCGCAGACAACAGCACTGATATTCCCTCGCGCAGTGAAATTCAGTCGCAGCTCGACACCCTGAACAAACAAAAAGAGCTCTCTCCTCAGGAGAAACTCACCCAGCAGGATCTGACGGAAACGCTGGAAAACATTGATAAGATTGAGCGCGTTAAAGCTGAAACCACCCAGCTTCGTCAGAAGGTGGCGCAGGCGCCGGAGAACATGCGTAAGGCCACGGAAGCGCTGAGCGCGCTGAGCGACGTCGATAACGACGATGAAACGCGCAAAACGCTCGCCACGCTCTCCTTACGCCAGCTGGAATCGCGCGTCGCGCAATTGCTCGACGATCTGCAAACCGCACAGTCTGACCTCGCGACTTACAACAGTCAGCTCGTCTCCCTGCAAACCCAGCCCGAGCGCGTGCAAAACGCGATGTACGCCGCGTCTCAGCAGCTGCAGCAGATCCGCAACCGCCTGAACGGCACGACGGTAGGGGAGGGCACGCTGCGCCCGACCCAGCAAACCCTGCTGCTGGTTCAGCAGTCGCTGCTCAATGCGCAAATCGAACAGCAGCGTAAAAGCCTGGAAGGGAATACGGTGCTGCAGGACACGCTCCAGAAACAGCGTGATTACGTGACGGCGAATATTAATCGTCTGGAGCATCAGCTTCAGCTGTTGCAGGAGGCGGTAAACAGCAAACGCCTGACCCTGACGGAAAAAACCGCTCAGGAAGCCGTCTCGCCGGACGAAACTGCCCGCATTCAGGCCAACCCGCTGGTGAAGCAGGAGCTTGAGGCTAACCACCAGCTCAGCCAGCGCCTGATACTGGCGACGGAAAGCGGCAACTCGCTGGTTCAGCAAAATATTAAAGTGAAGAACTGGCTGGATCGCGCGCTGCAGGCGGAGCGTAACATCAAAGAGCAGATCGCGGTTCTGAAGGGCAGCCTCCTGCTGTCGCGTATTCTCTACCAGCAGCAGCAGACGCTGCCGTCTGCCGACGAGCTGGAGGACATGACCAACCGCATTGCGGATTTACGTCTGGAGCAGTTTGACGTCAACCAGCAGCGCGATGCCCTTTTCCAGAGTGATGCCTTCGTCGCCAAAATTGAAGAGGGGCACTCCAGTGACGTAAACCCGGAAGTGCATGACGCGCTGCTCCAGGTGGTGGATATGCGCCGTGAACTGCTGGACCAGCTCAATAAACAGCTGGGCAACCAGTTGATGATGGCAATTAACCTGCAGATCAACCAGCAGCAGCTGGTCAGCGTGTCAAAAAGCCTGCAGGAGATTTTGACGCAGCAGATTTTCTGGGTGAACAGCAACAAGCCGATGGACTGGGACTGGATTAAGTCCTTCCCGGAGACGCTGAAAACGCAGATTAAGAGCATGAAAATCACCGTGAACTGGGAGAAAGCCTGGCCTGCGGTAATGATTGCTTTCCTGGCGGGCTTACCGCTGCTGCTGATTGCCGGTCTGATCCGCTGGCGTTTGAAATGGCTGAAACAGTACCAGGCGAAGCTGGCCTCGGAAGTAGGGCAACTGCGTAACGACAGCCAGCTCCATACGCCAAAAGCGATTCTGATCGATCTCATTCGCGCGCTGCCGGTGTGCCTGATTATTCTGGCCGTGGGCCTGATCCTGCTCACGATGCAGCTTAACGTCAGCGATCTGCTCTGGGCGTTCAGTAAAAAACTGGCACTGTTCTGGCTGGTATTTGGCGTGTGCTGGAAGGTGCTCGAAAAAGACGGCGTGGCGGTGCGTCACTTCAACATGCCTGCGCAGCTGACCAGCCACTGGCGTCGCCAGATTGTGCGCGTCAGCCTGGCGCTCCTGCCGCTGCACTTCTGGTCGGTAGTCTCCGAGCTTTCCCCGCTGCATCTGATGGATGATGTGCTGGGTCAACTGGTCATTCTGCTCAACCTGCTGCTGATTGCGATCCTGATGTGGCCGATGTGCCGCGACAGCTGGCGTGATAAAGAGTCCCACAATATCCGTCTGGCCACCGTGACGGTGCTGGCGATCATTCCGCTGGCGCTGATGGTGCTTACGGCAACGGGCTACTTCTACACCACGCTGCGCCTGTCCGGGCGCTGGATCGAGACGGTCTATCTGGTGATCGTCTGGAACCTGCTCTATCAGACCGTGCTGCGCGGCTTAAGCGTCGCGGCCCGCCGCATTGCTTACCGTCGTGCCATTGCGCGTCGTCAGCATCAGGTGAAAGAGGGGGCTGAAGGCGCGGAGCCGCAGGAAGAGCCGACCATCGCGCTGGAGCAGGTTAACCAGCAGACGCTGCGTATCACCATGCTGGTGATGATCGCGCTGTTTGCGGTGATGTTCTGGGCGATCTGGTCTGATTTAATTACCGTCTTCGCTTATCTCGACAGTATTACCCTCTGGCAGTACAACGGTACCGAAGCCGGCGCGGCGGTGATGAAAAGCGTCACCATGGGCAGCCTGCTGTTTGCGCTGGTGTCGTCGGTGGTGGCCTGGGCGCTGATTCGTAACCTGCCGGGTCTGCTGGAAGTGCTGGTGCTCTCAAGGCTGAACCTGCGTCAGGGGGCGTCTTACGCCATCACCACCATTCTGAATTACGTCATCATTATCGTCGGGGCGATGACGGTATTCGGCTCGCTGGGCGTCTCGTGGGATAAACTGCAGTGGCTGGCGGCGGCCCTCTCGGTCGGTCTTGGTTTTGGCCTGCAGGAGATCTTCGGTAACTTTGTCTCCGGCCTGATTATCCTCTTCGAACGTCCGGTGCGTATCGGCGATACCGTCACCATCGGTACGTTCTCCGGTACCGTCAGCAAGATCCGAATTCGTGCGACCACCATCACTGACTTCGATCGTAAAGAGGTGATCATCCCGAACAAAGCGTTCGTGACCGAGCGTCTGATCAACTGGTCGCTCTCGGATACCACCACGCGCGTGGTGATTCGCCTCGGCGTTGCCTACGGTTCCGATCTGGATAAAGTGAAAGAGGTATTGCTTAAAGCTGCTAAATCGCATCCAAAAGTCATGCACGATCCTGCGCCAGATGTCTTCTTCACCACCTTCGGGCCAAGCACGCTGGATCACGAGCTGCGTTTATACGTGCGTGAACTGCGCGATCGCAGCTACACCGTTGATGAACTGAACCGCGCGATCGACCGCCTGTGCCGTGAAAACAACATTAACATCGCCTTCAACCAGCTTGAGGTTCACCTGCATAATGAGAAAGGTGATGAGCATACGGAAGTGAAGCGCGACATTAAGGGCGACGACCCGACTCCGGCTTAATCTATTTTCCCTCTCCCACAGGGAGAGGGTTAGGGTGAGGGGGAAGTTTCCCCTCAAAATCCCGCCGCACAATCTCCAGCGCTTTAAGCACCGTCTCGGCCGGGATCTCATGATTCTCCAGCAGCATAATCAAATCGACGGCCAGCTTGACCTCGTCGGGTGCATTTTCCAGTGACATAGATGTGGCTCCAGTTAACGGGTCAGGCGTTCAATCACGCGTTCAATCTCATCCAGCGCCTGACGGCAGCGGACTATGCGGCCTTCCAGCGCGCTAATCTCGCGCATCAATAGCTGCTGCTCTTCCAGCGTTTCGCTGTTGTTCAGGCGGGCTTCGCGCTCGCGCTTCATCTCAAACAGACGCCGCTCAAACTCCTGGTTCTCCAGCCGCTTGCGCTGCCATTTTCCCAGCCCAGGCGAGGCGCTGTCCCACGCCCGTAGCGGCCAGGCGGCGATTTCGCGGTGCAGGGCGGTGATCTGCTCGGTAAGATGCTCCGCAAGCCACACCACCTGTTCCTGCTGTTCACTCTCAACCGCGTGGCGAAGCTCATCGAGGTTGGTCTGCATCTCAGCAAGGTAATCCTGAATGACGGTGCTGCGGGTGCGGAAAAGCTGCCGGTCAAAGCGCGGTTTCAGCGTGGCGTGTCCCATCAGCGGCGTGGCCTGCGCCCGCAGAGCGATCAGCTGATTTTGCAGCTTCTCAAGAAGCAGTGCTGTTTTCAATGCGCTCTCCAGTGGTAAAGTAGCCGTTCAGTTTGATAACGATTCGCATTATGCAGCGTACTATTTTAATCATCATTGGCTGGCTCGCGGTAGTGCTGGGTACGCTAGGTGTGGTTTTGCCCTTGCTGCCGACCACCCCGTTTATCCTGCTGGCCGCCTGGTGCTTCGCCCGCTCGTCGCCGCGTTTTCACCACTGGCTCCTGTTCCGCTCGTGGTTTGGCGGCTACCTGCGGCACTGGCAAAAACACCGGGCCATGCCGCCCGGGGCCAAGCCGCGCGCCATTGCCTTTATCCTGATCACCTTCGCCGTTTCGTTATGGCTGGTGAACATGATGTGGGTGCGTATTCTGCTGCTGGCGATCCTGGCCTGCCTGCTGATCTTCATGTGGCGGATCCCCGTGGTTGATGAAAAGCAACAAAAGCACTGAAGCCTCATCATGGCGGTTGCAATTATGGCGCGCAGCCAGTAAATTCGACCGTTTTCGAGCACAGGTGCGCCTGGTCAAAGGTTAAACAACTGTTACTTTGACCGACTCGTCGCGCGCCGTGAGTAACACTGTTTCATTTAGGCACAAACCGATGACCGCAACTGCACAGCAGCTTGAATATCTGAAAAATAGCATCAAAAGCATCCAGGACTATCCAAAGCCTGGCATTCTTTTCCGTGATGTCACCAGCTTGCTGGAAGACCCGAAAGCGTACGCGCTCAGCATTGAACTGCTGGTGGAGCGTTATAAAAACGCCGGGATCACCAAAGTAGTAGGTACCGAAGCCCGCGGCTTCCTGTTTGGCGCACCGGTTGCGCTGGCGATGGGCGTGGGTTTTGTGCCGGTGCGTAAGCCGCGCAAACTGCCGCGTGAAACCATCGCGGAGAGCTACGAGCTGGAGTACGGCACCGATCAGCTGGAGATCCACGTTGACGCGATCAAGCCTGGCGACAAAGTGCTGGTGGTGGACGATCTGCTGGCAACCGGCGGCACCATTGAAGCGACCGTCAAGCTGATCCGCCGTCTGGGTGGTGAAGTGACCGACGCGGCCTTCATCATCAACCTGTTCGATCTTGGCGGTGAACAGCGCCTGGAAAAACAGGGCATTACCAGCTATAGCCTGGTGCCTTTCCCGGGTCATTAATCCCGGTTTTCACAACCTCGCTCAATGAGTGAGGTTGTGATAGCATTCCCCTCCATAAATTCACCTTCCAGCGTTGCAGAGCCTGCCCATGAGTTATCAGGTGTTAGCCCGTAAATGGCGACCACAAACCTTTGCTGACGTTGTCGGTCAGGAACATGTGCTGACGGCCCTGGCGAACGGCTTGTCGCTAGGTCGCATCCATCACGCCTATCTTTTTTCCGGCACCCGCGGCGTCGGTAAGACTTCTATTGCCCGTCTGCTGGCGAAAGGTCTCAACTGCGAAACCGGGATCACCGCCACCCCGTGCGGCGTATGTGACAACTGCCGCGAGATCGAGCAGGGGCGTTTTGTCGATCTGATCGAGATCGACGCCGCCTCGCGCACCAAGGTGGAAGACACCCGCGATCTGCTCGACAACGTGCAGTACGCCCCGGCGCGCGGCCGCTTCAAGGTCTACCTGATCGATGAAGTGCACATGCTGTCGCGCCACAGCTTTAACGCCCTGCTGAAAACGCTGGAAGAGCCGCCCGCGCACGTTAAATTCCTGCTGGCGACCACCGATCCGCAAAAGCTGCCGGTTACCATCCTGTCGCGCTGCCTGCAGTTCCACCTGAAGGCGCTGGACGTTGAGCAGATCCGCGCTCAGCTTGAGCACATCCTTGACGAAGAGAAGATCGTTCACGAGCCGCGCGCCCTGCAGCTGCTGGCCCGCGCGGCTGACGGCAGCCTGCGTGATGCGCTAAGCCTGACCGACCAGGCGATTGCCAGCGGTGACGGCAAGCTCTCGACCGAAGCGGTCAGCACCATGCTCGGCACGCTGGATGACGATCAGGCGCTGTCGCTCATCGAAGCGATGATTGCCGCCAACGGCGAGCGCGTGATGTCGCTGGTGAACGCGGCCGCTGCCCGCGGTATTGAGTGGGAAGCGCTGCTGGTCGAGATGCTCAGCCTGCTGCACCGCGTGGCGATGCTGCAGCTGTCTCCGTCGGCCATCGGTGCGGACATGGCCGCCATTGAACAGCGGATGCGTGAACTTGCCCGCACCGTGCCGCCTGCCGACGTGCAGCTGTATTACCAGACGTTGCTGATTGGCCGCAAAGAGTTACCGTTCGCGCCGGACCCCAGGATGGGCGTCGAAATGACGCTGCTGCGCGCGCTGGCGTTCCACCCGCGCATGCCGTTGCCGGAGCCGGAAGCGCCGCGGCAGTCTTTTGCCCCGGTCGCCCCTACGGCGGTGATGTCACCGCAGCAGGTGCCGCCGCAGCCGACGCCGCCGCCACAGCAAAATGTGCCGCTGTCGGATGCCACCAGTTCGGTGCTTGCCGCACGCAGCCAGCTGCAGCGTGCGCAGGGAGTAACCAAACCAAAAAAGAGTGAACCGGCAGCGCCAGGAAGAGCGCGGCCGGTGAACAACGCCGCGCTTGAACGACTGGCCTCGGTAACGGAGCGCGTACAGTCGCGCCCGGCACCGTCCGCGCTCGAGCAGAAAGCCCCGGTGAAAGAAGAGGCTTACCGCTGGAAGGCGACCACCGTTGTTGAAACGGTCAAGGAAGTGGTCGCCACGCCGAAAGCGCTGAAAAAGGCGCTGGAGCATGAAAAAACGCCGGAGCTTTCCGCGAAGCTCGCCGAAGAGTCCATCGCGCGCGACGCCTGGGCCGCTGAGGTCAGCCAACTCCAGCTGCCGAAGCTGGTGGAGCAGGTCGCGCTAAACGCCTGGAAAGAGCAGGACGGCAATCAGGTGCGTCTGCACCTGCGTCCGGGCCAGCGGCACCTCAATTCCCCTGGCGCGCAAAAGGCGCTGGCCGAGGCGCTTGCTGCTTTACAGGGTTCACCGGTTGAATTGACTATCATTGAAGATGATAATCCGGCAGTGAAAACGCCGCTCGAGTGGCGCCAGGCCATTTATGAAGAGAAGCTCGCGCAGGCGCGCGAGGCAATTATTGCGGATAACAACATCCAGACCCTGCGCCGGTTCTTCGACGCCGATCTGGATGAAGAGAGTATTCGCCCCATTTGATCGTGAGTCTGACTTACGGTTGTAATCCTTAACGTGAAAGAAGAGAGAAGCCTATGTTTGGTGGAAAAGGCGGTCTGGGTGGCCTGATGAAGCAGGCTCAGCAGATGCAGGAAAAAATGCAGAAGATGCAGGAAGAGATCGCTCAGTTGGAAGTCACGGGTGAATCCGGTGCCGGTCTGGTCAAGGTGACCATCAACGGTGCGCACAACTGCCGTCGCGTTGAAATCGACCCGAGCCTGCTCGAAGACGACAAAGAAATGCTGGAAGATCTGGTTGCAGCCGCGTTTAACGATGCCGCTCGCCGTATCGATGAAACCCAGAAAGAGAAAATGGCCTCTGTTTCCAGCGGTATGCAGCTGCCGCCGGGCTTTAAGATGCCATTCTGATGCAAACCAGTCCGCTGCTCACGCAGTTAATGGAAGCACTGCGCTGCCTGCCGGGCGTTGGCCCGAAGTCGGCGCAGCGCATGGCGTTTACGCTATTGCAGCGCGACCGCAGCGGCGGGATGCGCCTGGCGCAGGCTCTGACCCGCGCCATGTCAGAAATTGGTCACTGTGCGGATTGCCGGACCTTTACCGAGCAGGACGTGTGTAACATCTGTACGAACCCGCGTCGTCAGGAAAACGGTCAGATTTGCGTGGTGGAGAGTCCGGCGGACATCTACGCCATCGAACAAACCGGGCAGTTTTCCGGCCGCTACTTTGTGCTGATGGGGCATCTCTCCCCGCTGGACGGCATTGGCCCGGACGATATCGGTCTTGACCGCCTTGAACAGCGTCTTGAGTCCGAAACCATCAAAGAGGTGATCCTCGCCACCAACCCGACGGTGGAAGGGGAGGCAACCGCCAACTATATCGCCGAGCTGTGCACGCAGTACGGCGTTGACGCCAGCCGCATCGCCCACGGCGTGCCGGTCGGCGGCGAGCTGGAGATGGTCGACGGCACCACGCTGTCGCACTCGCTGGCCGGACGACACAAGATTATTTTCTGACCAAACGGAGGCCGCGCGCGCGGCCTCCGCTTGAAAATTTCCCCCCTTATCCCCATCTCTCACTCAACGTTTTACAACCCCATTAAATGGCATTGTTGAGGTCGACTTAGATGAAAGGACAAGAAACCCGTGGTTTCCAGTCAGAAGTAAAACAGCTTCTGCACCTGATGATCCATTCCCTGTATTCCAACAAAGAAATTTTCCTGCGTGAGCTGATTTCCAACGCCTCCGATGCGGCGGACAAGCTGCGCTTCCGCGCGCTGTCCAATCCGGATCTGTATGAAGGCGACGGCGAACTGCGCGTGCGCGTCTCTTTCAACAAAGAGAACCGCACCCTGACCATCGCTGATAACGGCATCGGGATGAACCGCGACGAGGTGATCGACCACCTTGGCACCATCGCTAAATCCGGCACCAAAGCGTTCCTGGAGTCCATGGGCTCTGACCAGGCGAAAGACAGCCAGCTGATCGGTCAGTTCGGCGTGGGCTTCTACTCGGCGTTTATCGTGGCGGACAAAGTCACCGTGCGCACCCGTGCCGCGGGCGACAGCGCCGAGAACGGCGTGCTGTGGGAATCCAAAGGGGAAGGCGAATACACCGTTGATGACATCACTAAAGCGGATCGCGGCACCGAAATCACCCTCCACCTGCGCGAAGGGGAAGACGATTTCCTGAACGACTGGCGCGTACGCTCCATCATCAGCAAATATTCCGACCACATTGCGCTGCCGGTAGAGATTGAAAAACAGGAAGAGAAAGACGGTGAAACCGTGGTTTCCTGGGAGAAAATCAACAAGGCGCAGGCGCTGTGGACGCGTAACAAGGCTGAAATCAAAGACGACGAGTACAACGAATTCTACAAGCATATCGCCCACGACTTTACCGACCCGCTGACCTGGAGCCACAACCGCGTGGAAGGGAAGCAGGAGTACACCAGCCTGCTGTATATCCCGGCACAGGCGCCGTGGGACATGTGGAACCGCGATCACAAGCACGGCCTGAAGCTGTACGTGCAGCGCGTCTTCATCATGGACGACGCCGAGCAGTTCATGCCGAACTACCTGCGCTTTGTTCGTGGCCTGATAGACTCCAACGATCTGCCGCTGAACGTCTCCCGCGAAATCCTCCAGGACAGCACCGTCACCCGTAATCTGCGTAACGCCCTGACCAAACGTGCGTTGCAGATGCTGGAAAAACTGGCGAAAGACGACGCGGAAAAATACCAGACCTTCTGGAAACAGTTCGGCCTGGTGCTGAAAGAAGGTCCAGCGGAAGACATGGCGAACGTTGAAACCATCGCTAAACTGCTGCGCTTCGCCTCTACGCACACCGACTCCTCCGCCCAGACCGTGTCGCTGGAAGAGTACGTCTCCCGCATGAAAGAAGGGCAGGAGAAGATCTACTACATCACCGCTGACAGCTATGCGGCAGCGAAGAGCAGCCCGCACCTGGAGCTGCTGCGTAAGAAAGGCATCGAAGTGCTGTTGCTTTCTGACCGCATCGACGAGTGGATGATGAACTACCTGACCGAGTTCGACGGTAAGGCGTTCCAGTCCGTTGCCAAAGCCGACGAGTCCATCGACAAGCTGGCGGATGAAGTGGACGAAAGCGCGAAAGAAGCCGAGAAGGCGCTGGAGCCGTTCGTTGAGCGTGTCAAAACCCTGCTGGGCGACCGCGTGAAAGAGGTACGCTTCACGCACCGTCTGACCGATACTCCGGCGATTGTCACCACCGATGCCGACGAAATGAGCACCCAGATGGCGAAGCTGTTCGCCGCGGCGGGCCAGGCCGTGCCGGAAGTGAAATATATCTTTGAGCTTAATCCGGATCATCCGCTGGTGAAACGCGCGGCGGATACCCAGGATGAAGCTCGCTTTGCCGAGTGGGTTGAACTCCTGCTGGATCAGTCCCTGCTGGCCGAGCGCGGCACCCTGGAAGATCCTAACCTGTTCATTAAACGTGTGAATGCGCTGCTGCTGGCGTAACTGACCACGTCTCCCCTGGTCTTCTCCCTCTCCCCGTGGGAGAGGGCCGGGGTGAGGGCACCAGACCGCACTCTCCCAAATTATCTCCCCCCATTAACCGTTTCAGCCTTCCCGCCTTCCTTGAGCCACGCCCGTTCTGGTGGTATTGTTTAGCGCTTTTGAAAAATTGAAACGACATTTGAGGGGATTTTCGCAATGCGTATTATTCTGCTTGGCGCTCCGGGCGCGGGTAAAGGAACTCAGGCTCAGTTCATCATGGAGAAATACGGTATTCCGCAAATCTCCACCGGTGACATGCTGCGCGCCGCTGTAAAATCTGGCTCCGAGCTGGGTAAACAAGCGAAAGACATCATGGACGCAGGCAAGCTGGTAACCGACGAGCTGGTTATCGCGCTGGTTAAAGAGCGCATTGCGCAGGAAGACTGCCGTAACGGTTTCCTGCTGGACGGCTTCCCGCGCACCATTCCTCAGGCTGACGCCATGAAAGAAGCGGGCATCAACGTGGACTACGTTCTGGAGTTCGACGTACCGGACGAGCTGATCGTTGACCGTATCGTTGGCCGTCGCGTACACGCTGCCTCTGGCCGCGTTTACCACATCAAATTCAACCCGCCTAAGGTTGAAGGCAAAGACGACGTGACCGGCGAAGAGCTGACCACCCGTAAAGACGATCAGGAAGAGACCGTGCGTAAACGCCTGGTGGAATACCATCAGATGACCGCGCCGCTGATTGGCTACTACACCAAAGAAGCGCAGGCGGGTAACACCAAATACGCCAAAGTTGACGGCACCAAAGCCGTGGCTGACGTACGTGCAGAGCTGGAAAAAATCCTCGGCTAATCACGCGCCTCTCACCCGGGCTTCCGGGTGAGAAATATTCTCATCTTACCTATTACAGCAATGGGTTTCGTTTAAACGCATTTCCGCTACAATTGACAACCTATCAAATGGTTAAGAGGCGTGAATGAGTCAGGCGAAAACCGGCATCCTGCTTGCCAATCTGGGCACCCCAGAAGCACCCACTCCAGCGGCGGTAAAACGCTACCTGCGACAATTTTTAAGCGACACGCGCGTCGTGGATTTTCCGAGACTGCTGTGGTGGCCGCTGCTGCGTGGCGTCATTCTGCCGATTCGCTCTCCGCGCGTCGCCAAACTTTATCAGTCCGTCTGGATGGAAGAGGGCTCGCCGCTGATGGTGTACAGCCGTCGTCAGGAAAAAGCGCTGGCCGCCCGTCTGCCGGATATGCCCGTCGCACTCGGCATGAGCTACGGTAAACCTTCGCTGGAAAGTGCCGTCGACGCGTTGCTGGCACAGGGCGTTGATCATATCGTCGTGCTGGCCTTGTATCCGCAGTACTCCTGCTCGACGGTGGCCGCCGTCTGGGACGAGCTGGCACGTATTCTGAAGACGCGTCGCCGCATTCCGGGCGTGACCTTTATTCGCGATTACGCCGATAACGACCTCTACATCAAGGCGCTTGCCAACAGCGCCCGAGCATCGTTTGAGAAACACGGCGAGCCGGATCTGCTGCTGCTCTCCTATCACGGTATTCCGCAGCGTTTCGCCAACGAAGGGGATGATTACCCCCAGCGCTGCCGCGATACCACCCGCGAGCTGGTCTCCGCCCTTGGCCTGCCGCCGGAGAAGGTGATGATGACCTTCCAGTCGCGCTTTGGCCGCGAGCCGTGGCTGACGCCGTACACCGATGAAACCCTCAAAATGCTCGGCGAGAAGGGCGTAAAGCACATTCAGGTGATGTCGCCGGGCTTCTCGGCGGACTGCCTTGAAACGCTGGAGGAGATCGCGGTGCAAAACCGGGAATTTTTCCTTGAGGCCGGCGGCGAAAAGTATGAGTACATTCCGGCGCTTAACGACTCACCTGAGCATATCGACATGATGGTCTCGCTGGTGACGAACAGCCGCTGATCGCACTCCGGGCCGGGTTTGTGCTACCATTCCCGGCCCATATTCTTCGTACAGTTCAGACCATGAAATTTCCCGGTAAACGCAAATCCAAACACTACTTTCCCGTCGATGCCCGCGATCCGCTCCTGCAGCAAATCCAGCCTGAAAATGAAACCAGCGCGGCCTGGGTTGTCGGTATCGACCAGACGCTGGTGGACATTGAAGCGAAAGTGGATGATGAGTTTGTCGCCCGTTACGGTCTGAGCGCCGGTCACTCTCTGGTGATTGAGGACGACGTTGCCGAAGCGCTGTATCAGGAGCTGGTGCGCGAAAATCTGATTACCCATCAGTTCGCTGGCGGCACCATCGGCAACACCATGCATAATTACTCGGTGCTGGCAGATGACCGCTCGGTGCTGCTCGGCGTGATGTGCAGCAATATCGAAATCGGTGGCTACGCCTACCGCTACCTGTGCAACACCTCCAGCCGCACCGATCTGAACTATCTCCAGGGCGTAGACGGGCCGATTGGCCGCTGCTTTACGCTGATCGGCGAATCCGGCGAGCGTACCTTTGCCATCAGCCCGGGCCACATGAACAAGCTGCGCGCGGAAAGCATTCCCGAAGAGGTGATCGCGGGCGCGTCTGCGCTGGTGCTGACCTCCTACCTGGTGCGCTGCAAGCCGGGCGAGCCGATGCCGGAAGCGACCATGAAGGCGATTGAGTACGCCAAAAAGTACGATGTGCCGGTAGTGTTAACCCTGGGCACCAAATTCGTGATTGCCGATAACCCGGAGTGGTGGCAGACCTTCCTGAAAGAGCACGTCTCCATTCTGGCGATGAACGAAGAAGAGGCCGAGGCGCTGACCGGCGAGAGCGATCCGCTGCTGGCGTCCGACAAAGCGCTGGACTGGGTGGATCTGGTGCTCTGCACCGCGGGTCCGGTTGGGCTGTATATGGCGGGCTTCACCGAAGAAGAGAGCAAACGCAAAACCCAGCACCCGCTGCTGCCGGGGGCGATTGCGGAGTTCAACCAGTACGAGTTCAGCCGCGGCATGCGCCACAAAGACTGCGTGAATCCGCTGCGTATCTACTCCCACATTGCGCCGTATATGGGCGGGCCGGAGAAGATCATGAACACTAACGGCGCGGGCGACGGCGCGCTTGCCGCGCTGCTGCATGACATTACCGCGAACGCCTATCACAAAACTAACGTGCCGAACTCCAGCAAGCACAAGTTCAGCTGGCTGACCTATTCGTCGCTGGCGCAGGTGTGCAAGTACGCGAACCGCGTGAGCTACCAGGTGCTGAACCAGCATTCTCCACGCTTAACGCGTGGACTGCCGGAACGAGAAGACAGCCTTGAAGAGGCGTACTGGGACAGGTAAAAGCAAAACGGCAACCTGTGGTTGCCGTTTTTAGTATTTGTTCCCTCTCCCCGTGGGAGAGGGCCAGGGTGAGGGCATCAGGCCGCAGCAAACTTACCCCGTAACCGCCTCTTCAACTGGCGGCTTCGTCAGCAGCGTCAGCATGGTGTTCGCAATCTCACGCTCGCCCATCACCACCTGATTCGCGCCGCGCTCGGTGATGTACTCTACCTCGTCGTCATAGTGCGCTCGGGCAATGATCTCAATACCGGGGCACTTCTCACGCGCGGAGGCCACAATCTCACCCGCTTCATAACCGTTTGGAATGGTCAGCAGCAGCCAGCGGGCACAGTCCAGATGCGCCAGCTCCATGATCTCTTCGTTTGCCGCATTGCCCAGCACCGCACGAATCCCGCGCTCGCGAAGCTCATCCACGCGGGTGCGTGACGTCTCAATCACCACCAGCGGAATGCCCTGCGCCATCAGCTTCTCGCCGAGCAGGCTACCCACGCGGCCAAAGCCCACCAGCAGGGCGTGATTACAAATATCCACCGGGATCTGCTTCTCTTCTTCCGTTGCCTCTTCCAGCGTCTGCTCTTCGAGGGTTTCGGTCTTCTCGAGGTATTTTTCCAGCAGGGCAAACAATACCGGGTTTAGCATGATGGAGAGGATTGCCCCCGCCAGCACCAGATTTTGCCCCGCCTGCGGCAGCAGGTTCAGGGCCATGCCCAGACCGGCCAGAATAAAGGCGAACTCGCCGATCTGTGCCAGGCTGGCGGCAATGGTCAGCGCCGTGCGCGGGGAGTGGCCGAACATTCGCACCAGGAAGAAAGCCGCGAGCGACTTACCAAAAATAATGATCGCCAGCGTGCCCAGCACGGCCAGCGGCTGCTGGATCAGCACCAGCGGGTCGAACAGCATCCCGACGGAGACGAAGAACAACACGGCAAACGCATCGCGCAGCGGCAGCGTGTCGTGCGCCGCACGGTGGCTCAGCTCGGATTCGTTCAGCACCATCCCGGCGAAGAACGCCCCCAGGGCAAAGGAGACATCAAACAGCTCAACGGCACCGAAGGCGATGCCCAGCGCCAGCGCAAGGACGGAGAGGGTAAACAGCTCGCGGGAGCCGGTCGCCGCGCTGCGGGACATGATCCACGGCACCAGACGGCGGCCCACCAGCATCATGATGGCGATAAAGGCCACCACCTTACCGATGGTGATGCTCATATCCAGCGCCAGCGAGGCGAAGCCAATGTTCTCTTTTTCCATCATCCCGGCGACGGCGGGCAGCAGCACCAGCGTCAACACCATCACCAGATCTTCTACAATCAGCCAGCCGATCGCGATCTGCCCGCGCTGGCTGTCTATCAGCTGCCTCTCTTCAAGCGCGCGCAGCAGCACCACGGTACTGGCGGTGGAGAGGCACAGCCCAAAGACGATGCCGGTCATCAGCGACCAGCCCAGCACTGCCGAAAGCGCCATGCCCAGCAGCGTCGCCACCCCTATCTGGGCGATCGCTCCGGGTATGGCGATCGACTTTACCGCCATCAGGTCCTTCAGCGAAAAATGCAGACCGACACCAAACATCAGCAGGATCACGCCCAGTTCCGCCAGTTCTGGCGCCAGTTTGGTATCCGCCACGAAGCCTGGCGTGAAAGGCCCCGCCAGTACACCCGCTAACAAATAGCCGACAAGAGGAGAAATACGCAGCTTATTGGCAATCATGCCAAGGATAAAAGCGAGCACAAGTCCACCAACAATGGTGGTAATAAGCGGTGTGGCGTGGTGCATTCCGTCTCCTTTCGTGGTGAGTGTTCCATTTTTGGCGTGAATACCAAAAAGCCAGGTAATAGTTTATGACAATTTTTACCGTTATGTTTATGAATAATGGTTGAAGTTTGAATAAAACGGCAATATGGGTGTAAAAAAGCGCATTTTGCTAAATTCAGGAGGGGGAGAAAGAGGAAACCCTTATGGTGTAAGGCAAGCGGGTAGCCAAAGTAAAACTTTGGCTACCGGTAATTCATGCTTTATGACGGTTATCAGGCAGGAATATGGTCAACATCCCAAGAAGTGGCAGGAAAGCGCAGATTTTATAAACCAGGAAGATGCTGGTGTGATCCGCAACCATCCCTAATACCGCTGCACCCAGCCCGCCCATGCCGAAGGCGAAACCGAAAAAAAGTCCGGAAACCATACCGATACGACCCGGCAGCAGCTCCTGGGCATAGACCAGAATGGCGGAAAACGCGGAGGCGAGGATAAAACCAATAATCACGGTCAAAATCCCCGTCCATTCAAGGCTGGCGTACGGCAAAATGAGGGTAAACGGCGCCACCCCGAGGATAGAGCCCCAAATGACATATTTACGGCCAATTTTATCCCCCACCGGCCCGCCAATGACCGTTCCTGCGGCCACCGCGAAGAGGAAAGCAAACAGGTGAAACTGCGCGTTTTGTACCGATAATCCGAATTTTTGCATCAGATAAAAGGTGTAATAGCTGCTGATGCTCGCCATATAGAAGTATTTCGAGAAAATCAGCACCAGCAGCACGGAGACCGCAAGAATGACCTTATTACGAGGCAGGGGATTGATAACCTTCGCTTTAGGTTTCCCCTTGTTCACGCGATGCTGGGCGGCGTACCAGCGGCTGATCTGTGCCAGCACGACAATGGCGAGCAGGGCGGCCAGCACAAACCAGGCCACATTGCCTTTGCCATACGGGGCGATAATCACCGCCGCCAGCAGCGGGCCGAGGGAGCTACCGAAGTTGCCCCCTACCTGGAAGAGTGACTGCGCCAGCCCGTGACGGCCACCGGAGGCCATACGCGCCACGCGGGACGATTCCGGATGGAAGACGGACGAGCCGGTTCCCACCAGCGCGGCGGCGAGCAGAACCGCTTCAAAACTGCCTGCCATGGCCAGCAGCACCAGCCCGCTTAAGGTAAAGCACATGCCTATCGGCAGCGACCACGGCATCGGGTATTTATCCGTCCAGTAACCCACCACCGGCTGCAGCAGCGACGAGGCCAGCTGGAAGGTCAGGGTGATCATCCCGATCTGTACGAAGGTTAACGAAAACTCGGACTGCAGCAGCGGGTAGATCGCCAGAATCAACGACTGGATCATGTCGTTGAGCAGGTGCGAGAGGCTGATTGCGCCTAAAACTTTAAAAGAGGTGCGCGACGCCGGCGCGCCCGGAGCGGGCTGGGTTGATTCACTGATTGCCATAAATACCACCTCAATTTGTTATTAGAGATGCAGGGAGTAATTATTATCCGACTAACATACTCGTCCGTGACATTTGAAGAAAGTCGCAATTCTGAAAACTTATTTGTCTATTCTTGTTAGTCACTGTAATTTTTGCCTTTGTCTATTGGTCAGGGAGAGAGAAGATGAAGTTAATGAAGCGGGGCGTCGCGCTGGCGCTTATTGCCGCATGGGGCCTGGCAAGCCTGCCCGCGCAGGCGTATGAAAAAGATAAAACCTATAAAATCACCATCCTGCATACCAACGATCATCACGGTCATTTCTGGCGCAGTGAATACGGCGAGTATGGTCTGTCGGCGCAAAAAACGCTGGTGGACGGCATTCGCAAAGAGGTGGCGGCCCAGGGCGGCAGCGTGTTGCTGCTGTCGGGCGGGGATATTAATACCGGCGTGCCGGAATCGGATTTACAGGATGCTGAACCCGATTTCCGCGGCATGAATTTAATCGGTTACGACGCGATGGCCGTCGGCAACCACGAGTTTGATAATCCGCTGAGCGTGCTGCGCCAGCAGGAGAAATGGTCCAAATTCCCGTTCCTCTCCGCCAATATTTACCAGAAAAGCACCGGCGAACGTCTGTTTAAACCGTGGGCGCTGTTTAAGCGTCAGGATCTCAAAATCGCGGTCATCGGCTTAACCACCGACGATACGGCAAAAATCGGTAACCCTGAGTTCTTCACCGATATCGAATTCCGCAAACCGGCAGACGAAGCGAAGCTGGTGATTCAGGAGCTGCAGCAGAACGAAAAGCCGGACGTGATTATCGCCACTACCCACATGGGACACTACGATAACGGCGAGCACGGCTCCAATGCGCCCGGCGACGTGGAGATGGCGCGCAGCCTGCCAGCGGGCTCGCTGGCGATGATTGTGGGCGGTCACTCGCAGGATCCGGTGTGCATGGCGTCGGAGAACAAAAAGCAGGTGGACTACGTGCCGGGCACGCCGTGTGCGCCAGATCGTCAGAACGGGATCTGGATTGTGCAGGCCCACGAGTGGGGTAAATACGTGGGTCGGGCGGACTTTGAGTTTCGTAACGGTGAGATGAAGCTGGTGCGCTATCAGCTCATCCCGGTGAACCTGAAGAAGAAAGTCACCTACCCGGACGGGAAAAGCGAGCGCGTACTTTACACGCCAGAGATTGCTGAAAACCAGCAGATGCTCTCCCTGCTGACGCCGTTCCAGAACAAGGGCAAGGCGCAGCTGGACGTGAAAATCGGCACGCTGAACGGTCGTCTGGAAGGGGACCGCAGTAAAGTCCGCTTCGTGCAGACCAACATGGGCCATCTGGTGCTGGCGGCGCAGATGGCGCGCACGAATGCGGACTTCGGCGTGATGAGCGGCGGCGGCATTCGTGACTCCATCGAAGGCGGAAACATCACCTATAAAGACGTGCTGAAGGTGCAGCCGTTCGGCAACGTGGTGGTGTATGCGGATATGAGCGGGAAAGAGGTCGTTGACTACCTGACCGCCGTGGCGCAGATGAAGCCGGACTCGGGTGCCTATCCGCAGTTTGCCAACGTCAGCTTTGTGGCAAAGGACGGCAAGCTCAACGATCTCAAAATCAAAGGCGAGCCGGTCGATCCGGCGAAAACCTACCGTCTGGCGACGTTAAGCTTTAACGCCACCGGCGGCGACGGCTATCCGCACATCGATAATAAACCGGGCTACGTAAACACCGGTTTTATTGATGCGGAAGTGCTGAAGCAGTACATCGAGCAGAATTCGCCGATTGACGTGAATGCCTATGAGCCGAAAGGTGAGGTGAGCTGGCAGTAGTGTTGTGCGGCCTGATGCCCTCACTCCAACCCTCTCCCACCGGGAGAGGGCGCGGACACAAAAAACGGTAACGTCTGTTACCGTTTTGCTTTTACCTCGTAGCCGCCACCCGGCTTTTTTTACTCCCGGCGGGCAATATCCGCAAACTTCGCGTCCAGCATTTTCGCCAGATCGCCCGCGGCCAGTTCAATATCCAGCCCGCGTTTACCGCCCGAAATATAGATCGTCTCAAATTCCTGCGAAGGCGCATCGATCAGCGTCGGCAGGCGTTTTTTCTGTCCGAGCGGGCTGATCCCGCCCACCAGATAGCCCGTGGTGCGTTGCGCAACCATCGGGTCCGCCATATCCACCTTTTTCGCCCCCAGCGCTTTCGCTACCTTTTTGAGATCGAGCTGTCCGGCAACGGGCGTTACCGCCACGGCGAGGTGCTTCATATCGCCATTCACCGCCACCAGCAGCGTTTTATAGACCTGGTCAGCGTTCAGCCCCAGCTTGCGCACCACTTCATCACCAAAGTTGGTTTCGTTCGGATCGTGATCGTAGGTATGGATCCGGAAAGAAATATTGTTTTTTTCGAGTAATTTAACGGCGGGAGTCATAGCTATCCTTCTTACGTCAGACAATTCATGCAGCCAGCATACGCCTGACGTTTGTCTAAAAAATAGCACCATCTTGCGCAATAGTGTTGGCAGTGATGGTCACTTTGAGCGACAATCGGCTCAGCCGAAGGTCACTTCGGTATAATAAAAACGATGAAATTCCTCTTTGACGGGCCAATAGAGATATTGGCCATTTTTTTATTTCAACAGCGACGGCAAATTCCCTTCGCCGTATAAATGCAACGCCCCGACCGCGACCACGTACTCCCCCGCAGGTAAAGCATGCAGCGTATCTCGCCACGCTTTGTTGCGTGCATTCATCAGCACATCATAAAGCGATTCACTGAACGTCGACGGTAGCGCCAGCTTACCGTCCGCGGGCGGCGCATCCAGCCACCAGCCAATCATGGTTTGCAGCAGACGCGCGTTGGTGTGCCAGTGGGTCAGGGTATCATCCAGCAGCATCAGACCGTCGTCAGGAAGCTGGCGCAGGAGCGCAATCTGGCTGTCCGTCCCTTCCAGCTCGATGATGGGCATACGGCGCGCCCGCGCCACGTTCAGCAACTGGTAATCAATGCCATAGTCACCGCGCAGGCCCAGACGCTGCGCCTGCGTGGCCTGCAGCACCATCGCAATTTGCCACAGCGGCAGGGTGTCAATCATGGAGAGCGACACGCCGGTTTCTGCCGCCACGCGCCTCAGCTCCGCGAGCTGGTCGTCGTTCAGGCGCTCCGCCAGCGGGAGATCGCTTTCAAGCCCGGCAAACGGCGACTCGTGGCCGGAAATGTCCGCCTCGACGACCAGCGCGTCGGCGCGCTTCAGGCGTTTTATCAGACCGGATGGCAGAGGAGACATTCCCTGCGTGCCCATATGGATGCTGCCGACCAGGTGCAGGTGTTGCCCGCCGGGAAGCGAGATATCCAGGCCGGGCCAGGCATAGCGTCGGGGGAAGAGGGCGCGAAACGATGCTTTTATACGATTAAACAGACTCATACGCGCTCCATGACCGGAAAGGGTCATGCTAGCGCGTACGAGAACAAGGTTCAATCCTTCGGTTTAAACCGCAGCAGACGGTTGGCGTTGCTCACCACGGTAATGGAGGAGAGTGCCATCGCCGCACCCGCAACCACCGGGTTCAGCAGGGTACCGGTCAGCGGCCACAAAATGCCCGCAGCAACCGGAATACCGAGCGAGTTATAGATGAACGCCCCCAGCAGGTTCTGCTTCATGTTGCGCAACGTGGCTTTCGAAATGGCCAGGGCGTCGGCCACGCCCATCAGGCTGTGGCGCATCAGCGTGATGGCCGCGGTTTCGATGGCGACATCGCTCCCGCCACCCATAGCTATTCCTACGTCCGCCTGGGCCAGCGCCGGGGCGTCGTTGATGCCGTCGCCCACCATCGCCACCTGGCGACCCTGACTTTGCAGGTTCTTGATGGCGTCCGCTTTGCCGTCCGGCAGCACGCCCGCAATCACCTCATCAATACCGGCCTCTTTCGCGATGGCGTTGGCGGTGGTCGGGTTATCCCCGGTCAGCATCACCAGGCGATAGCCCGCGCGGTGCAGGCGCTGTAAGGCATCCACGCTGTCCTGGCGAAGCGGATCGCGCACGGCCAGCAGCGCGGCGGCTTTGCCATCCACCGCCAGCAGAACCGGGGTGGCGCCCCGAGACGCCTGTGCTTTCAGCTCTTCTTCCAGCGCGGACGTATCAACACCGTTTTCATTCAGCAATGCCTGGTTACCCAGCAGCAGCGCGTGGCCGTCGGCTTCACCGCTGACGCCGAGCCCGCGCAGGGTACGGAAATTGCTGACCTGCGGCAGGGCAGAAGCATTCGCCTTATCGAGAATGGCGCGGGCCAGCGGGTGGCTGGAACCCTGCTCCAGCGCGGCGGCAAGGCGCAGCGCGTCCTCTTGCGCAATGCCTGCGGTGCTCACGGCCACTACCTGCGGTTTGCCTTCGGTCAGCGTACCGGTTTTATCAAAGACAATCGTATCCAGGGTGCTCGCCCGCTGCAGGGCATCCGCATCACGGACCAGCACGCCAAACTCGGCGGCACGGCCCACGCCGGAGATAATTGACATCGGCGTCGCCAGGCCAAGAGCGCACGGACAGGCGATGATCAGCACCGTAGTGGCAATGACCAGGGTGTAGACAATCTGCGGTGCCGGGCCGAAGAAATACCAGATCGCCGCGCTCAGCAGAGCAATGCCGACCACTACCGGCACAAAAATGGCCGAGATTTTGTCAGCAAGCTGGCCAATCTCCGGCTTGCTGCTCTGGGCCTGGCGGACCATGCGGATAATACGCGACAGCGTGGTGTGGCTACCGACGGCACTGGCGCGGAACAGCACGCTGCCGTCCTGCACTACCGTACCGGCATGAACCGCATCGCCCTGTGATTTTTGCTGGGGGATGGGCTCCCCGGTCAACATCGCTTCATCCAGCCAGGCGTCGCCCTGGGTGATTTCACCGTCGACGGGCACCCGGTCGCCGGTGGTCAGGCGCAGCGTCATGCCCGGCTGTACCTCCGCCAGCGGGACGCTTTTTTCCCCATCGTCCGTGACCACGCGGGCCGTCGGCGGGGTTAAATCGAGCAAGCGTTCCAGCGCTTTCGAGGAGCGCTGACGGGCACGCGCTTCCAGCATGTGGCCCAGGTTAATCAGGCCGATAATCATGGCGCTGGCTTCATAATAGAGATGGCGGGCTTCCATCGGGAACCACTGGGGCCAGACGTTCACGCTCATGGAGTACAGCCACGCCGCGCCGGTACCGAGCGCAACCAGCGTATCCATCGTCGCCGTGCGGTTTTTCAGGCTCTTCCAGGCGCTGGTATAAAAATGCCCACCTGTAAAGACCATGACCGCAAGGGTAATTAAACCAATCACCAGCCACAGCGTGCGGTTGTCTGCGGTGACCATCATGTTGTCACCCATCATGCCCCACACCATCACCGGAATACCGACCAGCAGGGCGACGATCGCCTGCCAGCGGAAGCGCTTCATGGTGGCAATAGCCGTTTCCTGCTGGCGTTCGCGGCGCTCGGCATCATCTTCGATGGCCTCCGCCCCGTAGCCCGCTTTTTCCACGGCCTGCACTAAATCTGCGGCGGAGGCACTGCCCATCACCAGCGCAGTACGCTCCGCAAGGTTGACCCGTGCCTGTGCGACGCCCGGTACCGCCTGCAGGGCGTTCTGCACGCGGGAGACGCAGCTGGCGCAGCTCATGCCGTTGATCAGCAGCTGTTGGCTGTCATCAATATCATCCGCTGCCGGAAGCTCAGGAGTGGCCGCTGTCAGTGCTTCCGACGGGGATGATGACTCTGCCAGCGGGTTAGCCTTTGGGTGGCTTAACTCCGCCCCATAACCGGCCTGTTTAATGGTATCAATCAGCGCGTCCGCGCTGGCGCTGCCGGTCACGGCGGCATGGTCGATAGTCACTTCAGCGCTTTCAACGTCAGGACGCTGTTCCAGGCTTTCTTTAACGCGTTTGACGCAGTGGCCGCAGGAGAGGCCGTCCAGCGTCAGGTCGATAGTGTGAGACATAACAAAACTCCCGTATAATATATTGGTCAGTTGTTGACCGGAGTAACGCTTTTCGCTAACTGTTATGAAGGTTAAACCTTCCATCAAGGGGAAGGTCAAGGGGGAAATGTGAATATCAGTGACGTGGCAAAAAAAACCGGCTTAACCAGCAAGGCGATCCGCTTTTATGAAGAGAAGGGGCTGGTAACGCCACCGCTGCGCAGTGAAAACGGCTACCGCAGCTACACGCAACTGCATCTCGATGAGCTGACGCTGCTGCGCCAGGCAAGACAGGTTGGGTTTAACCTGGAAGAGTGCGGCGAGCTGGTTAACCTGTTTAACGATCCGAAGCGCCACAGCGCGGACGTGAAAAAACGCACGCTGGAAAAAGTGGCGGAGATCGAGCGCCACATCATCGAGCTACAGGCGATGCGCGAACAGCTGCTGCAGCTGGCGGAATCCTGTCCGGGTGATGACAGCGCCGACTGCCCGATTATTGATAATCTTGCCGGCTGCTGCCATCGCAAAACCCACGTCTAGCAGGCTTTTACCCGCAGCGTAATCCCTTCCACCGCAATGACCTCAACCTGCGTTCCGGCGCTGAGGTCGTCGTCGGCCACCACCGGCCACGAGCTGTCGCCCACCCGCATGTGCCCGCGCCCGTTCACCAGCGCGGCGTCGAGCGTAAAGCGCTTGCCGACAATCTGCTGTCCGCGCTGGTTGAGATGCGCGGACAGCGGTTTCTGCTCTTTGACCTGACGGTTAAGCCAGCGCCACCACAGCCAGGCGGCAACCAGCGTCAGCACGGCAAACAGCGCGCCCTGCCACGCCCAGCCCAGAGGAAGGATCCAGACCAGCAGGCCCGTAATGACAGCGGCAACACCGCTCCAGAGCAGGTAGCCGTTGCCGCCAAGCATCTCCGCCGCCAGCAATAAGCCACCGAGGCTTAGCCAGAAGGCATGAGGATGTGCAACGATGAGCTCAATCATTTTTTACGCTCGTTTCCGCTGTCTTTGATCAGTTCGGCGATCCCTGCGATAGAGCCCATCAGGCTGCTGGCGTCCAGGGGCATCATCACCACTTTGCTGTTGTTCGCGGAGCCGATCTCTTTCAGCGCATCGGTATATTTTTGCGCCACGAAGTAGTTCACGGCCTGGATATCACCGGCGGCAATCGCCTCGGAGACCATCTGCGTTGCGCGGGCTTCCGCTTCTGCGGAACGTTCACGCGCTTCCGCCTGTAAGAACGCGGACTGACGGTCGCCTTCGGCTTTCAGGATCTGCGACTGTTTTTCCCCTTCCGCTTTGAGGATCTCCGCCTGACGGACCCCTTCGGCTTCCAGAATATAGGCACGCTTGGTACGCTCGGCCTTCATCTGCGCGTTCATGGAGGCGATCAGCTCTGCCGGTGGGCGCACGTCGCGGATCTCAATACGGGTGACTTTGATCCCCCACGGGTTCGTTGCCTCGTCAACAATGTGCAGCAGGCGGGTATTGATGCTGTCGCGCTGGGAGAGCATTTCGTCCAGCTCCATCGAGCCGAGCACGGTACGGATATTGGTCATCGTCAGGTTGACGATCGCCAGCTCCAGGTTGCTCACCTCATAGGCCGCTTTCGGCGCATCAATCACCTGAATAAAGCAGACGGCATCAATGGTAACGTTGGCGTTATCTTTGGAGATCACTTCCTGAGAGGGGATATCCAGCACCTGCTCCATCATGTTGATCTTGCGACCAATCCGATCCATGAACGGAACAATCAGGCTTAGGCCGGGCTGCAGCGTGTTGGTATAGCGGCCGAAGCGCTCTACGGTCCACTGGTAACCCTGAGGGACAATTTTGACACCTGCGCCCACGATAACCAGCGCAACGAATATAAGGACGGGAACAACGATGAGCATAAAAACCTCCTGTTTTGCATGCTTTGATGAGGAAAAGCGCGTGTTTGCTATTCGTAAGTATATCGGCTAATGGGCTAAAATTCGCCCCGTCCGACGGGCGGGGCAGAGCGTTAGTGGTAGCTGTAGGTAAAGTCAGCGATCAGCGCATCGTCACCCGCATCGGCGATGGCTTTCGACAGGCCGTGATAGAAGGTCTCCAGCCCAATCTCTTCGACCTGGCGCAGCTGCTCGCGGATCGGCGCGCAGAACAGTTCCGCATTGCCCGCGCCCACGCGCTTGTTGTTCGGCGGAAGCTGACCGGTGATCCCTTTGAACCAGGTGCGAACCGCGCCCTTCAGAGAGGTGGGTGCGTCGTTGACGGCGTCGTGTCCCGTCAGAATTTGCAGCGTCGGGAACTGGTCTGCACAGACTGCCGTTTTCATACGCGCATAAAACTGGCTGAAGAGTTCGAAAGACTGCAGATCGGTGACTTTGGGTTTGGTCGTTTTGCCCTGAACGTTGCCTGTCTTTTTCGCCGCGGGCTGCGCGGGCGCCAGCTTATTGAGCTGCAGATCGAACAGCAGGTTCGCGTGTTCGCGTCGTTTGCTTACGTCCGGGAAGCGTTCGATAAACGCGCGGATAAATTCCGGCGTCATCAGGTCCGCAAAATCATGGTTGACCAGCCACTGGCCGCGGGCAAACTCACCGGGAGACTGGAACCAGGCCGGAACCTTGCCCGGCTCGAACTCTTTGACATTCCCTCTGCCGTCGATTTCAACGAAGCGAGTGCCGTTATCAAACGCAAAGCGGCAATTCTTCAGCTGAATGACCGGCTTCATCTTCAGCAGGCCCTTAACGAACCGGACAAGCTCTCCCCCGAACACATAAGCCGTAACGGATTCTGAAGCAATGGCGGCAAGAAGCTGATCGATGGTTTTCACGCCGGGTTCAAGTTCAGAAAACTCATAAAAAGTGTGAATATTAGACATTCTTGTACTTCCTTATTGTGTTGCGGGCAGAGCTTAACACCACTTTAACGAATGTTCTAAACCAGGGATACGGAAGTGTCGCTAAGGTCACGGCGTAAACTGTAAAGCGAAAGTGTAAAGCATGTCTAATGAATGCACGGTAAACACAATCGGAAGTCTTGGTGGCGAAAGGGGGCGCTAAAACGCGTTGTGACGAACGTGCGGCACGGATTATGCTAATAACGCTCAGGAGTTACTGGAAAAAATATGAACAACGAAAATGCAGTTTTGCAGATAAAGGACGTCGGCTTTCGTGTCGCAAATAACACGATCCTTCAGCACGTCGGGTTTAACCTTTTTCCCGGAGAGTTCAAGCTGATAACGGGGCCGTCAGGCTGCGGTAAAAGCACCTTACTGAAGATCGTGGCCTCACTGCTGAGCCCAACGGAGGGAACCATTCTGTTTGAAGGGCAGGATATTGCGTCACTTTCCCCGGAAAGCTATCGCCAGCAGGTCTCTTATTGCGTCCAAACGCCCGTGCTTTTTGGCGACACGGTTTTTGATAACCTGATTTTTCCGTGGCAAATCCGCAATAAAACGCCGGAGCCGGAAAAATTCATCGACGATCTGGCCCGTTTTGGCCTGGCGGAGGAGACGCTGACCAAATCCATCAGTGAGCTCTCGGGCGGAGAAAAGCAGCGCGTCTCGCTGATCCGAAATCTGCAGTTCTTACCGAAGGTATTGCTGCTGGATGAGATCACCAGCGCGCTCGATGATGCCAACAAACGCAACGTCAACGAGATTATTCATCGTTACGCCCGCGAGCAGAATATTGCCGTGCTGTGGGTGACGCACGACTCAAACGAAATTACCCATGCGGATGACGTGATTACGCTCCAGCCGCACGGCGGGAAAATGCAGGAGGCCAACCGTGGGTGAGCATAACATTACCAATGAATCTCTGGCGTTTTCGATGGTGCTGGTGCTGATTGCTATCGTCGTCAGCTACCGGGAAAAGCTGGGCCTGGAAAAAGATATTGTCTGGAGTATCTGCCGCGCGGTGGTACAGCTCGTCATCGTCGGCTATGTGCTGAAGTATATTTTCAACGTCAACCACGCGGTGCTGACGCTGCTGATGGTGCTCTTCATCTGCTTTAACGCGGCGTGGAACGCGCAGAAACGCAGTAAATATATTGATAAGGCGTTTATCTCGTCATTTATCGCGATTACCACCGGGACGGCGCTCACCCTGGCGGTGCTGGTGCTCTCTGGCTCGATTGAGTTTACGCCGATGCAGGTGATCCCTATCTCCGGGATGATTGCGGGAAACGCCATGGTGGCCGTTGGCCTGTGCTACAACAACCTCGGCCAGCGTTTCAGCAGTGAACAGCAGCAGCTGCAGGAGAAGTTAAGCCTGGGGGCGACGCCAAAAGTGGCTTCAGCGCGGCTGATTCGTGAGAGCATTCGCTCATCGCTGATCCCGACCGTGGATTCTGCCAAAACGGTGGGGCTGGTGAGCCTGCCGGGCATGATGTCGGGGCTGATCTTTGCCGGTATCGATCCGGTAAAAGCGATTAAGTATCAGATCATGGTGACGTTTATGCTGCTTTCCACGGCGAGCCTGTCCACCATCATTGCCTGCTACCTGACCTATCGGAAGTTCTACAACCCGCGCCACCAGCTGGTGGTGACGCAGTTGAAAAAGACGGGGTAATATCGGTTTTTGTAGGCCCGGTAAGCGTTAGCGCCACCGGGCATTTTTTGTTAGTAGAGCAGCGCGTACAACTGACGACGATACTTCGACGCCAGCGCGTCTCCGGTGCCCAGCGCGGCCAGGATCTCCTGGAACATCTTGCGCGCCTGACCGTCTGCGGCAGCCAGATCTTTCTGCAGGTGGCTGAACAGCAGCTCCAGCGCCTCTTCGTTACGTCCCACCTGATGCAGCTGGAGCGCCAGCTGGCTTGCCAGCGCGGCATCCGCCGGGTTGTCGGCCACCTGCTGCTGCAGCTGCTGAATTTCCGGGGTGTCCGCTGCCTGCTTCAGCAGCTCAATCTGCGCCACCAGCCCCTGATAGCGGGTGTCCTGATCCTGCATTGGAACCGTCTTGAGCACGGCTTCCGCGTCTTCTGAACGGTGCAGGGCGATCTGCGTTTCCGCCAGCAGCAGGCCGATCTGGCTGTTCTGGTTCGACAGCTGCCACGCCTCTTTCAGCAGCGGCAGCGCCTCGTCGTATTTGCCTTCCTGCATCAGCGCCATCGCTTCCTGCGCTTTCAGCTCTTCTTCGCGCGGCAGCACTTTATCCAACAGAGCGCGAATCGCCTCTTCCGGCTGGGGGCCCTGGAAGCCATCGACAGGCTGGCCGTTCTGGAACAGATAAACGGTTGGAATGGCGCGCAGACCAAACTGCGACGCCACCATCGGCTCGGCGTCACAGTCCAGTTTCGCCAGAATGAACTGACCGTTGTACTGCGCGGCAAGGCTTTCCAGCACCGGCGTCAGCTGCAGACAGTGCTGGCTGCGCTCAGACCAGAAGTAGAACAGCACCGGTTTAGCCATCGACTGTTCGAGGACCTGTTGCAGGTTTGCTTCTGTAATATTGACGATATTCTGTACGGACATGCGGCTTTCTCTTTTGTCGGTTTACTCTTTACATGGGGATGAGCGTCGTCGCTTCAACTCAGCCGTGCAAAATTTTGTCCATTATCCTGCCCGGCAGCAGGCGCTTTAACCAGCCGACGGCATGGGTGACCAGCGTCACCGGATAGCGCATTTTGGGATGCTCGCTCTCAAAAGCATGGCGCACTTTGGCAACCACCGCCTCTGGCCCGAGGGTAAAACGTGCGGCGATGCCGGGGTTTTCGACCGGCTTGTCCGCCTGGGTCTGGTTCACGTTTTCGGTAAAGCGGGTGCGGATCGGGCCGGGTTCAATCAGGCTGACCTTGATGCCGCTGTGGCGCAGCTCCATGCGCAGGGCGTCGGACCAGGCTTCCAGGGCATATTTGCTGGCGGCGTAGGCGCCGCGGCCCGGGGTGGAAATCAGCCCCATCACTGACGATGTCATCACGATGCGCCCTTCGCCGTGCGGCAGCATGGCCGGGAGCAGACGCATGGTGAGCTGATGGACGCCAAAGAAATTGGTTGAAAACTGCTTCTCCAGCGTTTCGCGCGAGAGCGTATCCAGCGGGCCATACACGCCGTAACCGGCATTATTAAAGAGACCGTACAGACGGCCTTCGGTCAGGGCTATCACCTCGTCGGCGGCGCCTTCAACGCTCTCCGGCGAGTCCATATCCAGCTGTATGCCGGTAAAGCCCAGCCCGTTCATGCGCTCGACATCGTCAGGCTTGCGGCACGCTGCCAGCACCCTGAATCCCTGGCGCTTTAGTTCAAGCGCGCTTTCAAGGCCGATTCCGCTGGAACATCCTGTAATTAAGACCGATTTTTGCATAACTTTACCTGTCAGGAACTCCGCTGAATTACGAGTCATGTTTAACTAAAGGAGCCAGCCGCGTTGCCATCCAGTCGGCAATAAACGGCTGCGCATCGCGATTGGGGTGGATACCGTCGTCCTGCATCCATTGAGGTTTGAGATAGACCTCTTCCATGAAAAATGGCAGGAGCGGAATATCAAACTCTTTGGCAAGCTTAGGGTAGATCGCGCTAAAGGCCTCATTATACCGACGACCGTAGTTGGCGGGCAGGCGAATTTGCATCAGCAGCGGCTGGGCGTTTGCCGCCTTGATGTCCCGCAAAATGGTACGCAGCGTTTGCTCGGTTTGCTGCGGCTGGAAGCCACGCAGGCCGTCATTACCGCCAAGCTCAACCAGCACCCAGCGCGGCTGATGCTGCTTGAGCAGCGCAGGCAGGCGCGACAGACCCTGCTGCGAGGTATCGCCGCTGATGCTGCCGTTGATAACGGTCGTCTTGCTTTGCCATTTGTCATTGAGCAGAGCCGGCCAGGCCGCGCTGGCCGCCATGCGGTAGCCCGCGCTCAGGCTGTCGCCAAGAATCAGTAACGTGTCCGCTGCCGCCGCGCGGAAGGTCATCAGCATCAAAAACAGGAAGGGCAAATGCCAGCGGAAAACAGTGTTGAAGTTCATCGTCTTAAGAAGTCCGTCGGTCAGGGGGAGCAGGAGCTTTCAATCCTTACCGGAGTTGAACTCGTTGTCAAACGCGCCGAAACCATCGCGCTGATTGGCGAATCCGGTTCCGGCAAGTCTACGCTGCTGGCGATTCTGGCCGGTCTGGACGACGGCAGCAGCGGCGAAGTCCACCTGGTCGGGCAACCGCTGCACCAGCTTGATGAAGAGGCGCGAGCCGCGCTGCGCGCGCGGCATATCGGTTTTGTCTTTCAGTCCTTTATGCTGATCCCGACCCTGAACGCGCTGGAAAACGTCGAGCTCCCGGCGCTGCTGCGCGGCGAAAAGAGTCGCGAAAGCCGCGATCACGCCAAAGCGCTGCTGGAACAGCTCGGCCTGGGCAAGCGCCTCGACCATCTTCCGGCACAGCTTTCCGGCGGCGAGCAGCAGCGCGTGGCACTGGCGCGGGCGTTTAACGGCCGCCCGGAAGTGCTGTTTGCCGATGAACCCACCGGCAACCTTGACCGTAAAACCGGCGACAAAATTGCTGACCTGCTGTTTTCGCTTAACCGCGAACATGGCACCACGCTGATCCTCGTGACCCACGATCCGCAGCTGGCCGCCCGCTGCGACCGCCGCCTGCGGCTGGTGAACGGTATTCTTCAGGAGGAAGCATGATCGCCCGCTGGTTCTGGCGCGAATGGCGCTCGCCCTCGCTTCTGATTGTCTGGCTGGCGTTAAGCCTGGCGGTGGCCTGCGTGCTGGCGCTCGGCAGCGTCAGCGACCGTATGGAAAAAGGGCTCAGCCAGCAGAGCCGCGAATTTATGGCCGGGGACCGGGCGCTGCAAAGCTCACGTCCTGTGCCGCCTGGCTGGATTGAGGAAGCGCGCAAGGAAGGGCTAAAGGTGGGGGAGCAGCTCACCTTCCAGACCATGACCTTCGCGGGGGACACCCCGCAGCTCGCCAGCGTCAAGGCCGTGGACGACATCTACCCGATGTACGGGAAATTACAAACCAGCCCGCCGGGGCTAAAGCCGACGCCCGGGACGGTGCTGCTGGCATCGCGCCTGATGGCACTTCTCAACCTGAAACCCGGCGACAGTATTGACGTTGGCGATGCCACGCTGAAAATCGCCGGGGAAGTGGTGCAGGAGCCCGACTCCGGCTTTAACCCGTTCCAGCTCGCGCCGCGCCTGCTGATGAACACCGCCGATGTCGCGAAAACCAGCGCCGTCCAGCCGGGAAGCCGCGTCACCTGGCGCTACAAGTTTGGCGGCACGCCCGCGCAGCTGGAGGCGTATGAAAAATGGCTTCTGCCGCAGCTCAAGCCGGAACACCGCTGGTACGGGCTGGAGCAGGACGAAGGGGCGCTCGGCAAATCCCTCGAACGTTCCCAACAGTTCCTGCTGCTGTCGGCGCTGTTAACCCTGCTGCTGGCGGTGGCGGCGGTTGCCGTGGCGATGGGGCACTACTGCCGCAGCCGCTACGACCTGGTGGCGATCCTTAAAACCCTCGGCGCGGGGCGGGCGCAGCTGCGCAAGCTGATCGTCGGCCAGTGGCTGATGCTGCTGGCCATCTCTGCGCTCACCGGCGGAATAATAGGCCTGCTGTTTGAAAAACTGCTGATGGTGATGCTGAAACCGGTGCTGCCGGCCGCGTTGCCCCCGGCAAGCCTCTGGCCGTGGCTGTGGGCGATGGGCGCGATGACGGTGATCTCGGTGCTGGTGGGGCTGCGCCCGTACCGCCTGCTGCTCGCGACGCAGCCGCTGCGGGTGCTGCGCAATGATGTGGTGGCGAACGTCTGGCCGCTGAAGTTCTATCTTCCGGCGATTATTGCTGTTGCGGTCGGGCTGCTGGCCTGGCTGATGGGCGGCAGCACCCTGCTGTGGGCCGTGCTGGCCGGCGCGGTGGTACTGGCGCTGCTGTGCGGCGTGCTGGGCTGGATACTGCTCAACGTCCTGAAAAGGCTGACGGTAAAATCCCTGCCGGTGCGGCTGGCGGTCAACCGCCTGCTGCATCAGCCCTGGTCAACGCTCAGCCAGCTGTCGGCCTTTTCGCTGTCGTTTATGCTGCTGGCGCTGCTTCTCGTGCTTCGCGGGGATCTGCTGGATCGCTGGCAGCAGCAGCTTCCGCCGGAAAGCCCGAACTATTTCCTGATCAACATCGCACCGGAACAGGTAACGCCGCTGAAGGGCTTCCTGTCGGAGCATCACATTATCCCCGAGTCGTTCTATCCCATCGTCCGCGCGCGTCTGACGCAGATCAACGGCCAGTCAACTGAGGGGAACAAGGACGAGTCGCTTAACCGCGAACTCAACCTGACCTGGCAGGAGAAACGTCCCGACCATAACCCCATTACCGCCGGTTCCTGGCCGCCGAAAGCGGGAGAGGTGTCGATGGAAGAGGGGCTGGCGACGCGCCTGAACGTGAAGCTCGGGGACAGCGTGACCTTCACCGGTGATACCCAGGATTTTACCGCCAAAGTCACCAGCCTCCGTAAAGTGGACTGGGAAAGCCTGCGGCCAAACTTCTTCTTCATCTTCCCGCCGGGCGCGCTGGACGGGCAGCCGCAGAGCTGGCTGACCAGCTTCCGCTGGGAAAACGGCAACGGCATGCTGACGCAGCTTAACCGGGAGTTCCCGACGGTGAGCCTGCTGGATATTGGCGCGATCCTCAAACAGGTCGGGCAGGTGCTGGAGCAGGTGAGCCGGGCGCTGGAGGTGATGGTGGTGCTGGTGACAATCTGCGGCATATTGCTGCTGCTGGCGCAGGTGCAGGTGGGCATGCGCCAGCGTCATCAGGAACTGATAGTCTACCGCACGCTCGGCGCGGGTAAGCGGCTGCTGCGGGCGACGCTCTGGAGCGAGTTTGCGCTGCTTGGGCTGGTGGCGGGTCTGGTCGCGGCGATTGGCGCGGAGACGGCGTTGGCGGTGCTGCAGACAAAGGTCTTCGACTTCCCGTGGGAGCCTGACTGGCGTCTCTGGCTAGTACTCCCTCTCTGCGGCGCGGTGCTGCTCTCCCTCTGCGGGGGCTGGCTCGGGGCGCGATTGTTAAAGGGCAAGGCTCTGTTCCGGCAGTTTGTGAATTGATTTGGCATGGTAATAATTACGCACCGGTTTTTATGCCGGTGCGTAATGCTTAAATAGCACAAAGTGATAATGCCAACGCATTTAGTAGCACAAAACATTAAAAACCCGCCCACACAGCCCGAAAATTTCCGGTTAATATTCACCAGCTAAATATTTAGCAGCGTGTCTATTAAGGAAAAATAATGACTATAAAAAAATCAGCGCTGGCGGCAACGATCGGCGCGGCAGTGGCATTGACTACTTTTGCATCTCAGGCAGAAATCACCGTACTTAAGCAGGATCCTCAGGCGGGTAACCCGCTGAGCCGCCTGAACTTCACCGTTGGCGGCAGTATTCGTCCTCAGTTCCAGAACATGACCGGCGATGACGGTAAAAACGGCTACAAGCGTAACGGCTTTGACGGCGGTACCCGCTTCCGTTTCGCGGCTGATTACTACCTGTTTGACGACATCAGCTGGATCAGCTACTACGAGCTGGGGGTGAACATTCCGGCGCAGTTTAACTGGGATAACCACTACGCCGACGGCGCGCACGACACCTCACGCCGTATGCTTTACACCGGCCTGAAGAGCGATACCTGGGGTACGCTGACCTTCGGCCAGCAGAACAGCGTGTACTACGATGTGGTGGGCGCGAAAACCGATATCTGGGACTACGACATGATCGGCCAGGCGCCGGGTAACGGGATCAACGGCGACTACGACGGCTCTTACCGTTCACGCCAGATGCTGAAATATAAGAAAACCGTGGGCGATGCGGACATCTATGCATCCTACCTGTTTGAAGACAGCGAATACCTGCCGGGCAACGGTCTGCGCTACAAGCGTAAAGGCGGCGGCTCACTGGGTATCGATTACCACCTGACCACCGATCTGACCTGGGGCGCTGCGTGGAACTACACCCGCGCGGACATGCGTAACCCGGACAACGGCGACAGCAAATCCTACGACCAGAATATTGTCGGTACTGCGCTGAGCTGGACGCCGGACAACTGGACCTTCTCCGCTGGCGGCGGCTGGTACCAGAACTTCCTGACCACCAAAAAAGTGTCTGTTAACGACTACTTTGCGGGCGACGCGTGGGGTATTGAATACTTCGCAGGGTACAAATTCCCAATCGGTCAGTACGCGGTGAAATCCATCCAGCCTTACTTCATGGGTGACCGCATCGAGTACGTGAACGGCCGTAACTACCAGCGCATCGACAACGGCGTGGGTATCAGCTTCCAGCTGGATTACGGTTTCCGCGTGGATTACGAACACGTGTTCACCTCCAGCACCGACAACCTGGGCGACATGAACCTGGTGCGTCTGCGTTACGACTTCTAAGGTGTCATGTAGGGTGCGGCCTGATGCCCTCACCCTGACCCTCTCCCCGTGGGAGAGGGAAAAAACATTAAAAACGGCAATCCAGGTTGCCGTTTTGCTTTTACCTCGCCACCCGGCTTTTTTTAGCGATTAAGCCACTCGGCAATTTCTGCGAACGTCCCGCGATAGACAATCTTCTCCGCTTTCTTCTCCAGCTGATAGCCGTACATCGGGTCGTAATAGTCCTTCAGCAGCGGTACAAGCCAGCTGAAGTGCGCGTCGGTGCTGCCCGTTCGCTGTTGTTCGGCAAGGGCCGCGTCCAGCAGCGCCGTAAATTCCGCAAAACGCTGTAGCCCAAGCCGACGGCGAATGGCAAACAGGCCGTGGTGCAGGTACTCGCTGTACTCCTTCCAGCCCGCCTTCTCACCGTACGCGGCAGAAAAATCCGCCCACATGTGGTCAAAATACTCTTCACGCAGGCGCTCAAGTCGGGTTTCAAACGGGTCTTCGACGACAACGATAGGGGCGTCAACCATGCGGTCGCGCAGGCACTCCGGCAGGTGGTTGGAGCCAATCATCCGGCCCTCGTCCTCCAGCACCCAGCGCGCGGCGTCTTTTTTCAATAGCTCAACCGCAAGGTGATTCTCGAAGCTCGCCTGGGAAAGCTGCGGCGTAAGCGTGCGGCCAAACGACGAGCCGCGATGGTGCGCCAGCCCTTCCAGATCGATGCCCTGCGCGTGCTGCTTCACCAGCAGCGTTTTACCGTTGCCGGTACAGCCGCCAATAAGCACCATCGGCTTTTGCGACTGCTCAATGGTGACCTGAATCGCCGTCTGGCGCAGGGCCTTATAGCCGCCGCGGATCAGCGGGTAGTCAATGCCAGCCTCTTTCAGCCAGGCCTGAGAGATATGCGAGCGCTGACCGCCGCGCGCGCAGCATAGATAGCCCTCGGGGTGCGCAAGGCTGGCTTCGCGCCAGGCGTTAATGCGCGCCTCCCGCGTCTCGCCGCTCACCAGGCTATGGCCGAGCGCCAGCGCGGCGTCGGGTCCCTGGCGCTTATAGCAGGTACCCACGGCGGCACGCTCGTCGTCGTTCATTAAGGGCAGGTTGAGTGCGGCGGGCATCGCACCCTGGGCAAATTCGATCGGCGCGCGAACGTCGATTAAAGGGGTATCAGACGCGAGGATCGCGCGATAGTCCGTTCCATCGTTCATGGTGATTCCAGAAGAAAACTCAGCAGCAATGGGCGGGGATTGTACGCCGGGGAAGGGGAAGGTCAACTCCCCGGCGCAGATGTCTTACTTGAGCTTTGACTGTGCCCAGACAATTCCGCTCGCGTATTCTGGCGGCAGGAGAGGAACGATCGCCTCCAGGGTGGCGCTCAGGCGGTCGGTATCGCTGTCGTTCAGGTTGAGATGACCCACTTTACGACCCGCGCGAACCTCTTTGTCATACCAGTGCAGATGCACCAGCGGCAGCTTCAGCCAGTCGTAGTTCAGATCGGTCCCGATCAGGTTGATCATCACCGACGGGCTGTTAACGACGGGCTGTGGCAGCGGCAGGTCGGTGATGGCACGCAGGTGCAGTTCGAACTGGCTGATGGAGGCGCCGTTTTGCGTCCAGTGGCCGCTGTTGTGCACGCGCGGCGCCAGCTCGTTGATCAGCAGGCCCGACGGCGTGACGAAGCACTCCATCGCCATCACGCCTACGTAGCCCAGCTCGTGCATGATGGCAGAAAGCATCTCTTCCGCCTGCGCCTGCTGGTCGGCATTGGCCTGCGGGAAGGCGACGCTGGTGCGCAGAATGCCGTCCTGATGCAGGTTATGCGTCAGCGGGTAAAACACCGTGCGGCCATCGTGCCCGCGGGCGCCTACCAGCGACACTTCGCCGCTAAAGTTGATACCCTGCTCAACGATGCACTCGCCGTAGCAGTCGTCCGGCAGCTCGGCGGTGTCGCCTGCGCGCAGGCGCCACTGGCCGCGACCGTCGTAGCCACCCACGCGGCGCTTCACAATCGCCAGTTCGCCCAGCATGGCGAAGACGTCATTCCACTCGCTTTTATCAGACAACAGCTGCCACGGGGCGGTTGCGAGGCCCAGCTTGTCGAACAGCTGCTTCTGCGTCAGACGGTCGGCAATGATCGGGAACACGTCGCGGTTCACAAAGGCGTTATGGCGCGCCAGCTCGCGGGTCAGGGCGGTTTCCGGCCAGCGTTCAATTTCGGCGGTGATCACGCTCTGATGGAACGGCACCGCTTCCGGCTCGGCGTCCAGCCCGACGGGCCAGACGGCAATCCCCAACGGTTCGCCAGCCTGACGCAGCATGCGGCCCAGCTGGCCGTTGCCGAGGACGCAAACCTGCTTCATGCCGCACCCCGCGGGTCCGGGTTATCCAGCACCTCGTCGGTCTGGGCTTTACGCCACTCCGCCAGGCGCTGGTGTAAATCTTTGTCGTGCGTTGCAAGAATTTGCGCGGCCAGCAGGGCGGCGTTCGCCGCGCCCGCTTTGCCAATTGCCAGCGTGCCGACAGGAATACCGCGCGGCATCTGGACGATGGAGTAGAGGCTATCGACACCGCTTAACGCGGCGCTTTGTACCGGGACGCCCAAAACCGGCACCAGGGTTTTGGCGGCAATCATGCCCGGCAGATGTGCTGCGCCGCCCGCACCGGCAATAATCACCTCATACCCGTTCTCTTCGGCGCTTTCGGCGAAGCTGAACAGTTTGTCCGGCGTACGGTGTGCGGAAACCACTTCAACGTGGTGCGGAACATTCAGGATTTCAAAGATTTCGGCGGCGAACTGCATGGTAGCCCAGTCGCTTTTGGACCCCATCACGATGGCGACACGCGCCGGATTATTGCGGGAAGACATGCGTCTTAAAACTCCTGTGGTGCGAAACACACTGCTTTCGAGGGCACAGAGAATAGCATGTTATACGGGCAAGGAAAACGGTTGCGTGGCTGAGAAATAAGCGAAACGACGAGAAAACGTTAAAACGGAAAAGCGATCAGTTCGACACCTTCCGGGGTGACTTTGACCATCGAACCCTCAGTGTGCCATGCGCCCAATACCACGCGATGGGCCGGTTCACCGTTGGCGCTCAGAGAATGCACGTCAGGGCGATGGGTATGACCGTGGATCAGCCACTGAACGCCATGCTTTTCCATCACGCTCACCACAGCTTGCGGGTTGACGTCCATGATGGTCAGGGATTTACTGCTGTTGGCGGCTTTGCTGCCCGCACGCATTCTGGCGGCGATGCGGTTGCGGATAAACAGCGGCAGGGCAAGGAACATCTTCTGGATCCACGGGGTGTGGACCTTAGCGCGAAACGCCAGGTAGCCGGTATCGTCGGTGCAGAGCGTGTCGCCGTGCATGATCAGCACCTTGCGGCCATAGAGATCGAGCACCTGCTCTTCCGGCAGCAGCGTCATACCGCTTTCGCGGGCATAGCGCTTGCCGAGCAGGAAATCACGATTGCCGTGAATGAAGTAGCAGGGGACGCCGGAATCTACCAGCGTTTTAATGGCGGCAGCCATTTCACGGTGCAGCGGGTTAGGATCGTCGTCGCCAATCCAGGCTTCAAAGAGATCGCCCAGGATGTACAGCGCGTCGGCGCTTTTCGCTTCACCGCGTAAAAAACGCAGAAAACCGGCGGTTATCGCCGGTTCTTCTGTTTGCAGATGCAGGTCCGCAATAAAGAGTGTCGCCACGAATTACTCGCTGACGGTCACGCTTGTAATCACAACGTCTTCTTTAGGAACGTCCTGGTGCATGCCGCTGCGGCCGGTAGAGACGGCTTTGATCTTATCGACCACGTCCATACCTTCAACCACTTCTGCGAACACGCAGTAGCCCCAACCCTGCAGGCTTTCGCCGGAGAAGTTCAGGAAGTCGTTGTCCGCTACGTTGATGAAGAACTGCGCGGTGGCAGAGTGAGGCGCCTGAGTACGGGCCATTGCCAGCGTACCGCGGGTGTTTTTCAGGCCGTTGTTCGCTTCGTTTTTGATCGCCTCTTTGGTCTCTTTCTGGCGCATGCCAGGCTCGAAACCGCCGCCCTGGATCATAAAGCCGTTGATCACGCGGTGGAAAATAGTGTTGTTGTAGAAACCTTCGCGGCAGTAGTCCAGGAAGTTTTTAACTGTTTCAGGCGCTTTGTCATCAAAGGTCTTGATTACGATATCGCCATGATTAGTGTGGAAAGTAACCATTTTTGCATCCTGTTCCGTTATTGTGGTACGTCGACCCGCCTTCGGGTCATATATAGGGGCTTGTTATAGCATAACCACAGGACGCGATCACCTTGCATTGTGTGCTGATCCTATTCCGAATTATGGGTATTATATGGAACAAACAACTCACACACGTGTTTACATGGAATCTTCGATGTTAAAAATCTTTAATACAATGACGCGCCAGAAAGAGGAATTTAAACCTATCCATGCCGGGGAAGTCGGCATGTACGTGTGTGGTATTACGGTTTACGATCTCTGTCATATCGGCCATGGCCGTACTTTTGTCGCGTTCGACGTGGTCTCTCGCTACCTGCGCTTCCTGGGCTATAACCTGAAGTACGTGCGTAACATCACCGACATCGACGACAAAATCATCAAGCGCGCTAATGAAAACGGCGAAAGCTTTGTTGCGCTGGTGGATCGCATGATTGTTGAGATGCACAAAGATTTTGATGCCCTCAATATTCTGCGTCCGGACAGCGAGCCGCGTGCGACCCACCATATCCACGAAATTATCGAGATCACCGAAAAGCTGATCGAACGCGGTCACGCCTATGTGGCAGACAACGGCGACGTGATGTTCTCCGTCCCGACGGACCCAACCTACGGCGCGCTTTCCCGTCAGGACCTGGACCAGCTGCAGGCCGGCGCGCGCGTGGACGTGGTTGACGTGAAGCGTAACCCGATGGACTTCGTGCTATGGAAGATGTCCAAAGAGGGTGAACCAAGCTGGCCATCCCCGTGGGGCGAAGGCCGTCCGGGCTGGCACATTGAATGTTCAGCGATGAACTGCAAGCAGCTGGGCAACCATTTCGACATTCACGGCGGCGGTTCGGATCTGATGTTCCCGCACCACGAAAACGAAATTGCGCAGTCCACCTGTGCCCACGGCGGCGAGTACGTTAACTACTGGATGCACTCCGGGATGGTGATGGTTGACCGCGAGAAGATGTCGAAATCGCTGGGCAACTTCTTCACCGTGCGCGACGTGCTGAAGTATTACGATGCGGAAACCGTGCGCTACTTCCTGATGTCTGGCCACTATCGTAGCCAGCTGAACTACAGCGAAGAGAACCTGAAGCAGGCGCGCTCGGCGCTGGAGCGTCTGTACACCGCGCTGCGCGGCACCGACAAATCTGTGCCTGCGGCGGGCGGCGAGGCATTCGAAGCGCGCTTCGTTGAGGTGATGAACGACGACTTCAACACCCCGGAAGCCTACTCCGTACTGTTCGACATGGCGCGTGAGGTGAACCGACTGAAGTCAGAGGACATGGCAGCGGCGAATGCGCTGGCGTCCCATCTGCGTAAGCTCTCTTCCGTGCTCGGCCTGCTGGAGCAGGAGCCGGACGCGTTCCTGCAGAGCGGCGCGCAGGCGGATGACGGTGAAGTGGCGGAAATTGAAGCGCTGATCAAGGCGCGTCTGGAAGCGCGTCAGGCCAAAGACTGGGCGGCGGCGGATGCGGCGCGTAACCGTCTGACCGAGATGGGCATCATTCTGGAAGACGGCCCGCAGGGGACGACCTGGCGTCGTAAGTAAGTCTGTAACGCCCGGTGGCGCTAACGCTTACCGGGCCTACTTTTACCTTCTTTTCCACCACAACATCCCCATCAGCACCACCCCCGGCAGCCACACCCACAGCAGTTCCGAGATAATGACCTCATGCCCGTACGGCGTGGCGTAGCGCGACAGCGCAAACGGCGCGACCTTAATCACCTGCCACGGCGCAAAGAAGCGCTCGTCTGACCACGGCCACAGCCAGCCGACGCCTTTTCCGCCGGTGGTAACGGAATCCAGCAGGCTGTGCGACAGCAGTGAAACGGTTAAGAACAGCCAGCAGCGCGTCAGGCTGGCCCGGAACCATCGTCGGCCAATCAGCACGCAGAGTATCGGTACCGCAAAGGCAAACAGCAGCGAATGGGTAAAGCCGCGGTGGCCGAAAATATTCCCGTAGGCGACGCCGAATTTGAACGCCAGCACGTCGGCGTCCGGCAGCATGGCGAGCACGATCCCGGCAAACAGCAGGCGGGGAGGGATGACTTTCGTTCCCAGACCTAAGCCCAGGCAAAGGGGAACAGCAGCGTGAGTGATAACGGTAGGCATTGCAATTATCCATGGCAAATCACGGCAATATAGCAGCGAATCCGCTGCAGCAAACCTGTGTCAAATTCTGATTTTACGCCGACTCGCGGGCGATAAGCTGCCCGGACAGCGTAATGCGCTGGGTTTGCAGATCCGGCTCCTTCAGCTTGCGGATAATCAGCCCCGCCGCCTGTCGTCCTGTTTCATCGCTGGCCGAAGAGACATAGGTGAAGGAAGGGGAGGTGAGGTTGACGTGGAGCATATCTTCAAAACCGATCAGCGCCACCTGCTGGGTCAGGAACACGTCTTTCCCCACGGTGCGGCCCACCTGGTGAATGCCGGAAATGGAGCCGATCATCGCATCCGGGGAGTGGCAAAGCAGGGCGGTGATGGAGCTGTTTTTCTCCAGCAGCTGGCGCGTTGCCATCGCGGCGGCCTGGGTGTCGTCGCTGCAGGCCGGTGAATAATCATCGCGCCAGACCAGCCCGTTTTGCGTCATCGCGCTGCGAAAGCCGAGCAGGCGCTGCTCGCGGATAAGACAGCCCTCGCGCCCGCCAATGTAGGCGATCGTGCGGTGTCCGCGTTCGATAAGATAGCGTGCGGCAAGGTTCGCTGCCTGGCGATTATCGCGCATGACCAGATTGCATTTTTCGTCCAGCAGAGACTGCGAGACCGCCACCAGCGGCAGCGGGCACTGGCGGATCTGCTCCGGTAAAGCGGCGTTACGGGTGTCAGACGCCAGATAAATAACGCCCGCGACGCCCTGCTGCTTAAACGACAGCAGGGTCCGTTCCAGATGTTCCTGGTCGTTCAGCGGCTGGCCGAGAAACACCATATAACCCTGCTTCTCCAGCTCCTGAACGATGCTCGCCATCACCTTGATGGAAAAGCTGTCGCTGAAGTCACGCAGGATCAGGCCGATAAGATTGGAGGTGTTGGCGCGGAGGTTGGCAGCGGCAACGTTATGAACATAGCCCAGCGTCGTGATGGCGGCATTGACCTTCTCGATCGTCGCCTCTGAGATTTTCCCTTTCTGACGTAGCACCAGCGACACGGTAGAGACCGAGACGCCCGCGTGCTTTGCGACATCAATGATGCTGACTTTCTTCAAAACCGCTCCCTGAAATTTACCGATTATCAGCCGGATAAAACACGTCTCCCAGCGTACAGGAGACGTGTCGTTCAGGCATCTTATTATTTGCCGATCATGGTGGACATGGTCTGGGCGATAAACTGTGCTCTGGCACCGAAAATCACCTGGATCCCGTTGTCGCCGACGAAGACCACGCCGCGCGCGCCGAGCCCGTTCAGTCCGTCCCTGTCCACCGCATCGCTCTTCGCCACTTCCAGACGCAGGCGGGTGATGCAGGAGCCCACGGAGTCAATGTTCTGCGCGCCGCCCAGCAAGCCGATGATTTCGGTGGCAAGTTCGGAATCGGACTTGTCATTCGCGCTGGCGGTCACCTCCGTACGGCCCGGCGTTTTCACGTCGAAACGACGGATCACGAAGCGGAACGTGAAGTAGTAAATCAGCGCCATCGGAATGCCGATGATAATGGCACTCAGGAAGTTGGTCTGATAGCCGTTAAACGACGGCAGGATCCCGAACGACAGGTAGTCGATAAAGCCCGCCGAGAACGATTTGGCGATATGCGCGTGCAGCAGGTACATGGTCATGTACGCCAGGCCCGCCATGATGGCGTTGAAGACGTACAGAATCGGCGCCACGAAGATAAAGGTGAACTCTACCGGCTCGGTGATCCCCGTCAGGAAGCAGGTGAGGGCAGCGGAGAAGAGAATACCGGCCGCGATTTTCTTATTCTTCGTATGCGCTTCGTGGTACATCGCCAGGCATGCAGCAGGCAGCGCGAACAGCATCAGCGGGAACTCGCCCTGCATGAACTTACCGGCGTTCTGGTAGGTGTCGCTGCTGAAGGATTTCACCCCCTCTTCGAGCATCTTGAACCAGATGGTCTGGTCACCGTGGATCACCTGGCCCGCCTGGGTGGTGTAATCCCCGAACGAATACCAGAAGGACGGATACCAGATGTGGTGCAGGCCGAGCGGGATCAGCGCGCGCTCCACCAGCCCGAAGATAAAGGTTGATGCCGCCTGGTTATCACCGTTTAGGATCACGGAGAGTGCGTCGATACCGGCCTGAATATGCTGCCAGACGTACGGCAGCAGCAGCCCCATCAGGAAAGAGAGGAACGCCGTGGCGATCGCCACAAAGCGCTTCCCGGAGAAGAAGCCGAGGAACTCCGGCAGCTGCATGGTGTGGAAGCGGTTGTAGCACCAGGCTGCGAGAATGCCGCAGATAAGCCCGCCGAAGACGCCCATCTGCAGCGTCGGGATGCCGACCACCATGGCATATTTTCCGCCCTGTGAGGCCATTTCCGGCGTAATGCTTAATACGGTACTGATGGTGATGTTAGTGACAAACACCGACACCGCCGCCGAGAGTGCTGCAATACCGGATTCCGAGGCCAGACCGACAGCAGAGCCGATGGCAAACAGCATCGGCAGGTTATCAAAGATAACCCCGCCGGCGTTCATCATTAGCGGCAGGTGGAACTTATCGCCGAAGGCCAGCAGCAGGCCCGCAGCGGGAAGCAGTGAAATTGGCAGCATTAAGGCGCGACCAATCATCGATAACTTAGACAGCGATTTAACAAACCCTGATATCAGACTCATGCTGATTTCCCCCGAGTAGCGCTTTTTAAGCGCTGTTATTGTAAGTAGAACGTTTTAGTAGAACGTTCTACTTATCGTGGGGAAAGAGTGAAAAACGCGCAACTGAAATCTCACCTTTCAACAGATGAAATAGTGATTATTTGAAGTTGATCGATAAATAACCGTGATGGATATGGGGGGATTTTTGATCCCCTCTCCCCTTTGGGGAGAGGGTGAGGAGGACTCAGGCCGTCACGGTCACGCTCTGCCCTTCAAAGCTCACGGTCTGGCCGGCGACAATTTTGCAGCGCTTGCGGGTTTCCACCACGCCGTCGACTAAAACCCGCCCGTCGGCGATAACGATTTTCGCCTGCGCGCCGCTTTCGCTCCAGCCTTCCAGCTTGAGCAGATCGCACAGCTCAACGTGCGGGTGTTTGCCTAATGAAAATGTGGCCATCTTATGCTTCCTCTACATCGTGGTACTCTTCGCATGCCTGCAAAGTATTCTGAATCAGTGTTGCTACAGTCATCGGGCCAACGCCGCCCGGCACTGGTGTAATGTAAGAGGCGCGAGCCGCTGCATCTTCGTACACCACGTCGCCGACCACTTTGCCGTTTTCCAGACGGTTAATCCCGACGTCCACGACAATCGCGCCCTCTTTGATCCACTCGCCTGGAATAAAGCCCGGCTTGCCGACCGCGACGATCAGCAGATCGGCGTTTTCAACGTGGTGACGCAGGTTTTTGGTAAAGCGGTGGGTCACGGTGGTGGTGCAGCCGGCCAGCAGCAGCTCCATGCTCATCGGACGGCCCACGATATTGGACGCGCCGATGACCACGGCGTTCAGGCCATAGGTGTCGATGTTATAACGCTCCAACAGCGTCACGATGCCGCGCGGGGTGCACGGGCGCAGACGCGGCGCGCGCTGGCACAGGCGGCCCACGTTGTACGGATGGAAACCGTCGACGTCTTTATCCGGCGCGATACGCTCCAGTACCTTCACGTTGTCGATGCCCGCAGGCAGCGGCAGCTGAACCAGAATGCCGTCGATCTCTTTATCGGCATTCAGGGTGTCAATAAGTTCCAGCAGTTCCGCTTCGCTGGTGGTTTCCGGCAAATCGTAAGAGCGGGAGACGAACCCCACCTCTTCACACGCTTTGCGTTTGCTGCCGACATAAATCTGTGATGCCGGGTTGCTGCCAACCAGCACAACGGCCAGCCCGGGAGCGCGTTTTCCGGCGGCTTTACGCGCCTTCACTTTTTCCGCGACCTCAGAGCGCACCTGCTGCGCAATCGTTTTACCGTCAATAATCTTTGCTGCCATCAGAGAGAAGATTCCGTCTGTAACGTTTGAAAGGGGGGATTGCCTGTATTTTGTCAGAAGCGAGCGCCGCTGTCAGTCACCCTTTACGAGTTTTCATCCGTGAGGCGCAAAAACCCTTCTTAAGGGATGGTCAATTTCTTAGACGGGATTAGGATGTGACCTGGCGAAATGGCAGTGTTTTGACATATTTAAAAATTACATCCTGAGCTACTTTGTCTCCTCCGAAATAAGTTTTCAATTATGCAATTGAACGTATTTCTTATTCCCGATTTTTCGCGGGAAGGGTTATTTACATTTTAAAGGAATAGACATGAAACTCAGCAACATTGCTTCTTCTGTTATTGCAACACTGGCCCTGGTCGCGGGTGCCGCTAATGCAGCCGATCCCGTTACGCCGGTTACCGTAAATGGCGGTACCGTGCATTTTAAAGGTGAACTGGTTAATGCTGCTTGTTCAGTAAATACCGATTCTTCCGAGCAGACGGTTAATCTCGGTCAGTATCGTACCGCGAAATTCACCAAAGTGGGCGACACCACCTCTAATATTCCGTTCAACATTGAACTGAATGACTGCGATCCGCTGGTTGCGAAAACCGCTGCCGTTGCTTTCACCGGCCAGATCGACGCGACCGACAAAACCCTGCTGGCCGTGACGTCCGGTAACAACGACAACACCGCGAAAGGCGTGGGTATCGAGATCCTCGACAGCAAATCTAGCGTGCTGACCCCGGACGGTGCCACCTTCTCTGCCGCGAAAGACCTGATTAAAGGGACTAACACCCTGCAATTCACCGCGCGCTACAAATCAACGGCTGCAACCACCGAGCCAGGCCAGGCGAACGCTGACGCCACCTTCGTAATGAAATACGAATAATACCCTCGCACAGGGATGTTCAGGCCTCAGGGACGAGGCCCGTCATACGCTACTGCCAGGAACGAAGGATGACAAGGACTGGAACACTACTGCTGTTAACCCTTGCGATGGCCTGCCCGGCATCGGCGCATACCGTGGTGATCGAAGGCGGTAAGGTGCATCTTCGTGGGGAGTTGGTAAACGGCGGCTGCGCCGTGGCGCCCGACAGCCAGAATATGCGCATCGACATGGGGCAGTACCGAACCAATTCATTTTCCGGTGTGGGCAGCTTTTCAACGGTTAATGTGCCGTTCACCGTGCGGCTGCTGGACTGCAGCGTGGATGTCTCCCGCATCGTGGGGATCCAGTTTCAGGGCGTGACGCCCGCGGAAGATCCGCAGGTTTTTCTGGCGACATCGCGGCCAGGTGAAACGCCTGTCAGCAGCGGCGTAGGGCTGGCGCTTTTTGATGAGCAGCAGCGTCAGATTATCCCGAATGCGACGGCCGTCAGCTGGTTGCCCGTGAATACCAGCGAGCTCGCATTTCATTTTAGCGCCCGCTATCGCGCTATTTCCGAACACCTCGTGCCAGGCAATATTCAGTCGGATGTCTGGTTTACGTTGATTTATCCATAACACCTGCGAACACATTATTAAAGGTACGGTTTTGATGAATATGCTAATTAAACCAGGACTGCTTTTATCGTTTATTTTAATGATGGTTTCTGCTTGCGCGAATGCTTCCGGCGGTATTGCGCTGGGGGCCACGCGCGTTATTTATCCGGCGGATGCGAAGCAAACGTCGCTGGCGATCACCAACAGCAATAAACAAGAACGCTACTTAATTAACGCGTGGATCGAAAATGCCAGCGGGCAAAAGGAAAAAACCTTTGCCGTCACGCCGCCGCTGTTCGTTAGCGAGCCGGACAGCGAAAACACGCTGCGTATTATTTACGCCGGGCCCGCGCTGCCCGCCGATCGCGAATCGCTCTTTTACATGAACGTGAAGGCGATCCCGTCAGTGAACAAAGCGAAAACAGAAAACAATAACGTGCTGCAGCTGGCGATCCTTTCGCGCATCAAGCTGTTTGTGCGCCCGAATAACCTGGCGATGCAGCCGGATGAGGCGCTTTCCCAGCTGCGCTTTGAGCGCGTGGGGAACCATCTCAAAGTCAGCAACGCCTCGCCCTATTACATCACTCTGGTCAACCTGAAGCTGGGCGGTCAGACGCTGGAAAACCTGATGGTCGCGCCGAAAAACTCGGCTCAGCAGGTGCTGCCCGCCGGGGCCGGCGGTACGCTCTCCTGGCAGAGCGTGAATGACTACGGCGCCATTACACCGGCGCGCAGCGTCAACCTGTGAGCAGAGTCAGGGCGATGAAAAACCACCAGGGACGTTACTGCCCGGTTGCACTGGCGCTGATGGCCGCGCTCTGGCCGCAGGCTGGCTGGAGCGAAAGCTACTTCAACCCGGCCTTCTTATCCGACGACACCGCCAGCGTGGCGGATTTGTCGCGTTTTGAACAGGGGCACCAGCAGGCACCCGGCATCTATCGCGTGGATATCTGGCGTAACGATGAGTTTATCGGCACCCAGGACGTGCGTTTTGAACAGGCCGAGAACACGCCGCCGGTGGCGGGCGGCCTGTCACCGTGCATTACGCGCGCGATGCTCGATCGCTTTGGCGTCAACGTTGCCGCATTTCCCGAGCTGGCGAAGGTGCAGGGTGAAACGTGCGTTCCATTGACCACGGCCATTCCCGGCAGCGAAACGGTATTTAACTTTGCTTCACAGCGCCTGAACGTCAGCCTGCCGCAGGTGGCAATGCAAAACAGCGCGCGCGGCTATATTCCGCCTGAACAGTGGGATGAAGGCATTCCCGCCGCGCTGGTGAACTACAGCTTTACGGGCAACCGGGGAAGCGAAGACGACAGCTATTACCTGAACCTGCAGAGCGGGCTGAACTATGGCGCCTGGCGTTTACGCAACAACGGCGCATGGCGCTACACGCAAAATAACGGGAAGCGGCGCAGCGAGTGGCAGAATATTGGCACCTGGGCGCAGCGCACCGTTATCCCACTGAAAAGTGAGCTGGTGCTGGGCGACAGCAACACCGGGAATGACGTTTTCGACAGCGTCGGTTTTCGCGGCGGGCGGCTCTATTCGTCTGACAGCATGTACCCCGACAGCCTGCAGGGTTACGCGCCGACCGTGCGCGGTATTGCCCGTACGCCTGCCAAAGTGGTGGTTCGCCAGAACGGCTACGTTATCTATCAAAGCTACGTCCAGCCCGGCGCGTTCGCCATTACCGATCTTAACCCGACCTCCTCCAGCGGTGACCTTGACGTCACGGTGGAAGAGAAAGACGGCAGCCAGCAGCGCTACACCGTGCCGTACTCCACCGTGCCGCTCCTGCAGCGTGAAGGGCGCTGGAAATATGACCTCGTGGCGGGGGATTACCGCAGCGGTAACAGCGACCAGGATACACCGTTCTTCGCCCAGGGCACCCTGATTACCGGCCTTGCTAACGGCTTTACGCTCTATGGCGGCACCCAGCTGGCGTCACGCTATACCGCAGTGGCCGTCGGTGCCGGGAAAAACCTCGGTGACTGGGGCGCAGTCTCCGTCGATATCACCCACGCCCGCAGCCAGCTCGCGGACGACAGCAAACATGAAGGTCAGTCCCTGCGTTTTCTGTATGCAAAATCGCTGAACGGGTTTGGCACCAACTTCCAGCTGCTGGGCTACCGCTACTCAACGAAGGGGTTTTACACCCTGGACGACGTCGCCTGGCGCTCAATGGAGGGCTACCAGTATGCCGATAGCCAGGACGATAACGATGTGCCGGACGTGCAGAGCTATCACAACCTGACGTGGAATAAAAAAGGCCGCTTCCAGCTCAACATTTCCCAGTCGCTGGGGGATTACGGCTCGGTCTATATCTCCGGGAGCGAGCAAACCTACTGGGGGACGGACGAAACGAACCTCTGGTATCAGTTGGGCTACGCGGGGGGCGTGAAGGGGATCAATTACTCCCTGTCATGGTCGTGGAACAAATCCGTCGGGATCGACGGTACCGACCGGATCGCGTCGTTTAACGTCTCCGTGCCGTTTAGCCTCTTTACCCGCCAGGGCTATCGCCGGGACAGCGCGATCGATCGCGCCTATGCCACCGCATCCGCCAGCCGAAACAGCGATGGCGACACGAGCTGGCAAACCGGCGTCAGCGGCACGCTGCTTGAGGACCGCAACCTGAACTACAGCGTGACCCAGGGACACGCCAGCACCAACGGCTCAAGCGGAAGCGCCAGCGCCAACTGGCAGGCAACCTACGGCACGCTGGGCGTGGGCTACAACTATTCCCGCGATCAGCACGATCTCAACTGGCAGCTCTCCGGCGGGGTGGTTGGCCATTCAGACGGCGTGACCTTCAGCCAGCCGCTGGGCGATACCAACGTGCTGATTAAGGCGCCGGGGGCATCAGGCGTCAGCGTGGAAAACCAGACCGGCGTGAAGACCGACTGGCGAGGCTACGCGGTCATGCCGTATGCCACCGTCTACCGCTACAACCGCGTGGCGCTGGATACCAATACTATGAGCAACAACACCGACATCGAAAACAACGTGAGCAGCGTGGTGCCGACCAAAGGCGCGCTGGTCCGCGCCAGCTTTGATACCCGCATTGGCGTGCGCGCCCTGCTGACGGTAACGCACGGCAACCAGCCGGTGCCGTTCGGCGCCGTGGTGCGCGAAACCCAGAGCGGCGTGACCAGCATGGTGGGGGATGACGGGCAAATTTACCTGAGTGGGCTGCCGTTGGAAGGCGAACTGCTGGTCCAGTGGGGTAACGGGGCGCAGTCCCAGTGCCGTGCGCCTTACAGCTTGCCTGAAAAGAGCCTGCAACAGGCGATCACACTTAAGGGGATCCGCTGTGATTAAAATCCATATCTTTGCCTTGTCGCTTCTGGCACTCCTGCCCGCGACAAACGCGTTAGCCACCGTGTGCGTCAATGAAAAGGGCGTGCCGACGGAGGTGCATTACGACCTGACGGATAAATTCAACAGCTCGAATAACCAGGTTGGGCAGGTTGTCACCCTCAGCGAGAAATCGCAGTGGGTGGGGGTAAACGCCGTCTGCCCGAAGGGCACCGTCGGGAATACCACCAAGCGCAGCTACGTGACGGATTACCCGATCACCGGGACCAGCGATGGCTATCAGTATCTGAAGCTTAACGACTATCTGGACGGGGCGATGAAGATCACGGATAGCTATGCTGGCGCGTTTTATCCACCCAAAAACTATATCCAGATGGGGAGCCATCCGAACGTTTCAAAAAACAAACCGTTTGGCGTGCAGGATTCCAGCCTTATTTTCCGTCTTAAGGTGACCCGACGCTTTATCAATATGGTGGTGATCCCGCGTGCCACCATGTTCCGCGTTTACGTCACTACCACCTCCTCCGATCCGTTGACCACGCCGGTCTACACCATCAGCTACAGCGGAACCATTCAGGTGCCGCAGAGCTGCGCCATCAACGCCGGCAATGTGGTTGAATTTGATTTCGGCGACATTGGCGCCTCCCTGTTCAGCAAGGCGGGCGTGGGTAACAAGCCGGAGGGCGTCTCATCGCAAAGCAAAACCATCGCGATTAAATGCACCAACGTGGAGGCAAACGCTATGCTGACGATGCGCGTCGAGGCTGAAAAGGTCTCCAATAATGTGGTGGTGTCGGATAACCCGGATGTGGGGTTTATCATTGCCAACGAGAGCGGTGCGCCGCTCACGCCTAACAACCTGACGAGCAAAATTCCGTTCCGCCTGGACGACAGCGCGCAGGCGCAGGTGGGGATCCGGGTCTGGCCGGTGAGCGTGACGGGCAACAAGCCAGCGGAAGGGCGCTTTACCTCGCGCGGATATTTGCGTGTGGATTACGACTAAGGAGCAGACATGCGAAACGGGATCCGTTTTATCACCGTGGCGCTCTTTGCGCTTTGCACCCAGGCTCAGGCGGAAACCGCATTGGGCGAAATTAATATTCGGCTCTACGGCAATATTGTCGATTTCACCTGCGTGGCAGAGGGTAACGATAGCGACAAAACGGTCACGCTGGGCACCTGGCCCACGAAGCAGCTCAACACCACGGGGAGCCGCACGCAGCCTATGCCCTTCACGCTGAAGCTGACCGGCTGTCCGCCCGGGGCGGCGTCCATTACGTTCTCGGGTAAGGCTGACGGGAGCAATAGCGGGTTGCTGGCGCTGAATGATGCCAGTACAGCGAGCCACGTCGCCGTCGAGATCAGGGATGCGGATAAAACGCGTCTGGCGCTTCAGCAGGCCAGCCAGCCGGTGACGGTTGATGCACAGGGGAATGCGACCCTATCATTTTATGCCAATTATATTGCTACGGCCGATAACCCTCAGCCCGGACGGGCTGATGCGGATGCTACCTTCATGATTAATTATAATTAGCACTGACCGCACTCCCTGCAGCTCGGATAAACTGCAGGGAGTGAATTCAGGTTATAGCAGCTCGTGTGCTTTGGCGTAATCTATTAATTCCACGATGCTTTGTACGCCAAGCTTGGAATAAATATTGGATTTGTGCGCACTGATGGTCTTATTGCTTAACAGTAACTGTTCAGCAATCTCCTTATTGGATAATCCATTCGCCAGATAACGTAATACCGTGACCTCGCGATTCGATAATGGCATATCCGCTGCCATCCCTTTTCCCGAACCCATATGGTTTATAAAATTCAGCGTTTCCGACGGGAAAAAAGAATAACCCATCAGAATCATCTCTACGGCGTTGTAGATCTCACCCAAATCTTTTCGTTTACTGACGAAGCCGTTGGCCCCGGCGCGAATCGCACGACCCGCGTAAAATAACTCTGATTTAGAGGAGAGGAACAGAATCTTGATGTCTTTGTTTAAGTTTCTGATTCTCTTCAGTAAAGCGAAGGCGTCTGTGCCCGTAAGTTCGATGTCAAGGATCACCAAATCGATAGGATGATTGCGAATACAGTCAAGAACTTCATGGCTATCGCCAGACTTAAGCTTGACTGTGATATTTTTATTTTTCTGTAGCAGGACCTCTATCGACATTCTGACGATAGGATGTTCGTCCATAATGATAACGGATGCCGGTTTCATTTTTAATGCCTCAGATTGTTAAAAGCGTTATGCAGAGTTTTGTAAAACTCTCGAAATGCCGGAAGGATATAAAGTGCAGATCCCTATACCGTAGTATTTCCCTGGAAAGAGCGAAAGCATCCTTGTTTACGTAATGAAAAGAACAGTGCCTCAGCGCGGTCATCTCATTTGGCTGGTGTTGGCAAAAAGATTTTTCTTATTCAGATTTGGTACGCATCTTATTATACAGAGTAAGTTTTTTCCGAAAACCCTGTAAATTAGTCTCCGCTTATTGGTTTGTATTATCTTCTGGATCTTAATGGCTATGTTTTTAAATTTAGCGGAAATATCCTGTTATCCCATTTACCGCATCTTTTCATCTTTATGTAATAACAAAAAATAACAGATGTCTCTTTATGTTGCGTAATTGTTAATAAAAAAGGCCGTCGATTCGGATGGCGACCCAGGGTAAAAGAGGCGAAAAAGTGCCCTCGCAAGGTGTCAAACCTTCATCTGAAAGTGCTTAAGGCGCATCAACGTCACGCCATCATCGCGCAGGAGAACATGCTATTCACTTTGCTTTCCGCTCCTGGAGAGTGAAGCGAAGCTGCTTGTTTTTACATCATTATCATCTTATTAACGCCTTCTGCATTCACTTAACGGATGGAGGAAAGTGCTGCCTTTGGTTCATTCTGTGACATTTCACATGGTTCCGAACCATAAATTAGGAATAGTTATAAAATCGAATACTTTGTTAAAATTTAACCATTTCATAACATGCGTGGTAAGTAAATTCCTAAAGCGCTTTAGGAAATAAGAAGTTAGTGCGTAAGTTAAAACGTGCAGTCAGAGAGGTTATTAAGAAGGTGTAACAATTCCTGGCGATGGCTCAGCCCCAGCTTAAGCAGGATGCAGCTAAGACGATAGATAATGCGGCTATAGGGGCGATTCTGCAGAAGGGCAATCTGACGCAGCGTCTTACCGCGGGCAAGCTCCTGCAAAATGGGCCATTCATTGCGGGAAAACCAGTCTTTATCGGACCCCTGCGGTGGGCGGGCATCCATCAGGCTGTGTTGAAGCCCTGCCGCGTTCATCTGACGTTCCAGCACGTGAAAAGGCCCCGCCGCTTTGCAGAAGAGGCGGGTATCATAATTATCTGCCCGGACCAGTAGCCACGGCGTCAGGAAGGGGGGATACAGGCTATGCCTTCTTAACTGATCCAGTTGATCAATCAGCCCGGTGGAACGGCTTTCTACATCCACCACCAGACGCGCTGAAGGCCATTGTGCCTGAGCGCCGAGCGCATCATCCAGTGAGATATAGTCGCAACAGCTGCTCAGGGGAAACTGTCCATTGAGAAAACCGGTGCGCAGAAAATGATCCTCCGTGACCAGAATGATAAACGGAGCGTCGGTTTTTCGGGGCTGGCTGATGGACTGGCTCAAAAACTCGAGCCGGTCGAAAAAGGGGGGAGCAAAAGGTGAGCGCGTAAATCCCAGTGCATCACTTCCTGTACGCCGCCGCCGGTAACGGCGCACTGTCATTCGCATGGTCTCCCTCCTGGAAATGGCTCTTTAATCCTCCGGCCATGTCCAGGACGGCCAGTAATATCCCTGGCCGAGATCTGCGCCTGCCTGCAGTGCCCAGGTGCGATCGCGTTCAGTCTCAATACCTTCGATGAGCACGCTCCCGGCCAGCTGAAAGCAACGTGAAACCAGCTGCCTCAGCGCGGGTGTGGCGCGTAAACGCCAGAATGCGCCCTTATCAATTTTGATGCCGTTCAACGGTAATCGACAAAATAAAAACGGCTGAATGACCGTTTCGTCGATGTCATCCAGCCATATACTGTGCCCCTGTTCCCGGAGTTTCGACAGGTTTTGAATGACGCGCTGCTTCTGTGCGGCAGAGAAAGCCAGAAAGGCAGAGAGATCAACAATCTCGATATTCAGCGGCGTGTTTTTCAGATTGATGAGCCGCTGAAAGGACGCTGGCTCTGTCAGAACGGTTATCGGCAGATTAATAAAAAGATTTTTACCGTGCGGCGTCTTTTTTAGTGCAGCAAGCTGCGCTTCAAGCAGCGTCATTGACCAGCCTGCCGACTGATGGCGGAAAAAATCCTCGCTGTGCTGCGTTTCGGACAGAATGCTAAGCACCTCCACGCCAACCTGACGCTGAGAGGTGAGGGCGACGACAGGCTCCAGTTTGATGCCGACGATGTCCTGAGAAATAAACTGTAACCGGGGGGGCGTATCGAACGGGTTGTGCGCTGTCACTCCATTGTCCTGTTGTCTGTCAGCCTCCAGGCGGCCGGGAAACCTCGCTCTAGTGTGACGAGCCGACGAGCAGGAAAACAGCAGGCGTTACTTAAATGCAACTAAGCCTTTTCGCAGCGCTAAATTTTACGGTGAAACAGCGAGAAATGTTGAGAAAATAGCCGTATTTACAATCGGCTAGCGGTAATTGCCCCCGAAAACGGAAAAGGCATTGACTCACCTGACATTGACCGTATAATTCTTCGCGTTTCACCACCGCGAAGTTCACTCTTCTCAGTGCGCCCTTAGCTCAGTTGGATAGAGCAACGGCCTTCTAAGCCGTAGGTCGTAGGTTCGAATCCTACAGGGCGTGCCATTTAGAAACAGGCACTTAAGCCAGTTTCAAACCAGCCTGATTTTCTCCTTGTGTCGTATTTGCGTCATGGTTGCCAAAATGGCCTCAATTTTCCGTGCATGTGAGCTCAAAGGGTTCAGCGCAAGGTGAGCATCCCCTTTTATCACGCATTAATTTGAGCAGGATCCTGCAGAGATTTGCGCTTGCCAAAGCATAGATAATGCGTATAGTTCTCATTTGCATTGCAACCAATATATTCTAAGGCCCGTCCACGGGCTATTTTTGCGCGCACTTTCAAACGAGTTAACGATGAACAACACCAAAATGCACAAAACGCTGCTGGCGCTCGCCATTGGCGCGGTTACACATTCCGCCTGGGCGGCAGAGGATAAAAAAGAAGACACCATCGTTGTGCAGTCAGCACCTGCCGGTGACTTTAAACCCGGTGGCGACCAGCTGGTGCCGGCCTTCCTTGACGGGCAGGTGGCCAACGGCGGGCGAATGGGGATGCTCGGCCAGCAGAACGCCATGGACGTGCCGTTCAACATCATCAGCTACACCTCAAAGCTGGTGGAAGATCAGCAGGCGAAAACCATTGCTGACGTGGTCGCCAACGACGCGGGCGTGCAGTTTGTGCAGGGTTACGGCAACAGCGCGGAAACCTTCCGCATTCGCGGCCTGAAGTTTGACGGCGACGACATGACCTTCGGTGGCCTCTCCGGCGTGCTGCCGCGTCAGGTGGTGGATGCCCAGATGGTTGACCGCATTGAGATCTTCAAAGGGGCCAACTCCCTGATGAACGGCGCGGCAAGCTCGGGCGTGGGCGGGATGATTAACCTTGAGCCAAAGCATGCCGGGGAAACGCCGCAGGCGAAAGTGGGCGTGGACTACACCTCGGATTCCCAGATTGGCACCACGCTGGATGCGGGGCGTCGCTTTGGCGATAACGACCAGTTTGGCGCGCGCGTGAACCTCTTGCATCGTGAAGGGGAAACCGGCGTACCGAACGACCGCCGCCGCACCACGCTGCTCTCCACCGGCCTGGACTACAAAGGCGACCGCTTCCGCACCTCGCTGGATCTGGGCTATCAGAAAAAAACCTTCCACGGCAGCCCGACCAGCGTCAACATCTCGGCGGTGGATTTTGTGCCTGAACCGCCGAAAAACGATCGTAACTTCTCGCAGAAGTGGGCCTACAGCGATATCGAAAACGAGTTCGGGATGTGGCGCAGCGAGTATGACATCACCGACAGCTGGACCGCCTATACCGGCCTGGGCGCGCAGCACGCGCATGAAGAAGGGATCTACAGCGCGCCGAAGCTGGTGGACAAGAGCGGTAACGCAACGGTCAGCCGTCTGGATACCAACCGCATCAGCGATTCCGTCAGCGGGATGGCGGGCATTCGCGGCAACTTCAACACCGGCTTCGTCTCGCACAAGGTCAACGTGGGGTACTCCGCAATGACCAAAAACGAAAAAATCGCCTGGAAAATGTCGGCGGCGAAGGATAACCCGACCACCAACATCTACCACAACACCGGCGTGGATATGCCGGACAGCACCAACTTCAACGGCTCCGGCGGTAAATACAGCGATCCGCTGACCAGCGGGCGCACCCGCACCCAGGGCTGGCTGCTGAGCGATACCCTGGGCGTGTTTGATGACAAGCTGCTGTTCACCGCCGGCGCACGCCATCAGAAGGTGGTCGTTCGCGGGTATAACAAAATTACCGGCGCAGAGAACGACGCGGACGGTTTCGACGGCAGCCGCTGGATGCCAACCTACGGTGTGGTTTACAAACCGTGGGAAGAAATTTCCCTCTACGCCAACCACACCGAAGCGCTGCAGCCGGGCAAAACCGCACCTAACACCGCCACCAACTACGGCCAGAGCACCGGCATCGTTCACTCTAAGCAGAACGAAGTGGGCGTGAAGGCGGACTTCGGGCGCGTGGGCGGCTCTCTGGCGCTGTTTGAGATTAAAATGCCCTCGGCGATCCTCGATGCTAACAATCACTACGGCCTGGACGCTGAACAGCGCAACCGTGGCGTGGAGCTGAACGTCTTCGGCGAGCCGATGCTCGGGATGCGTCTGAACGCCAGCGCCACCTGGCTGCAGGCGGAGCTAACCAAAACTAAAAACGGCGTGAACCAGGGCAACGATGCAATTGGTATTCCGAACTTCTACGCCGTGCTGGGTGCGGAGTACGACATCAAGCCGGTTGACGGCCTGACAGCGACCGCGCGCGTGAACCACTCCGGCACGCAGTATGCCGACCTCGCGAACACCAAAAAGCTCGACAGCTACACCACGCTGGATCTGGGCATGCGCTATCGCTTCGCGGTGAACCACAACGCAAACCAGATGACCGTGCGCGCGGGCATCGACAACGTGACCAATGAGAACTACTGGGCCAGCGTGGACGATTCCGGCACCTACATCACTCAGGGCGAACCGCGTACCTTTAAGGTCTCGGTTGGCTACGAGTTCTAAGCGTTCCACCTCGTTATCCGGGGCACGGATGCCCCCATCCTTCCGTCATCGTGTTATAAAATTGTAATAAAAGCTTCTTACACTGGTCGCCAACTCTTTACCTCTTGGCCAATGACAGGAAGCCGCTATGGGCAGACCCCTCAAATCCGTTTTTAAAAAAGAACATCGCGACGACATCGCTAACCGCAGCGCAAACCCGGTATTCTCCGAGGTGGCGGAGGTGTTCCTCTCCCGCCGCCGTTTTCTCCAGATGGGGGCCGTTGCGGGGGCCGCCGTATCATTCCCGTTTCTGATCAAACCTGAGAACGCCATTGCCGCGGTATCGAAGCCTTCCGCGCTGGCAAAAGCGGTTTCCCTGGGCTTTACCAGCATCGACGTCTCCACCGAAGATACGGTCAGGGTGCCGGAAGGCTATATTGCCCGCCCGTTCTATCGCTGGGGTGACCCGACGGGGATCAAAAACAACATGCCGGCCTTTAAGCCGGACGCCAGCAACACCACGGACGAACAGGCCGTGCAGGCGGGCATGCACCACGACGGCATGGCGTGGTTTAGCCTGCCGCAGGGGGAGCAAAACCCGGAGCATGGCCTGCTGGCGATGAACCATGAATACATCGACAACGGGATGCTGTTTACCGACGGTACGGCGAACTGGAGCCTCGACAAGGCCCGCAAGGGGCAGAACGCGATGGGCGTCTCGGTGGTGGAAGTGAAAAAAGCGGGCAGAGACTGGCAGGTGGTACGCCCGTCTTCATATGCCCGCCGCATCACCGTCAATACGCCGATGCAGCTTACCGGCCCGGCGCGGCATCAGGACTTAATGAAAACCCCCGCCGACCCGCAGGGGGAGCGCGTGCTGGGCACCATGCAAAACTGCGCCAACGGCCACACGCCGTGGGGCACCTATCTCACCTGCGAGGAGAACTGGTCGGATATTTTTGTCAAAAAAGCCGATCTCAATCCGCTGGAAAAACGCTACGGCATCAGCGACAGCGATGAATCCTACCGCTGGAACGAGGTGGACGAGCGGTTCAGCGTCGATAAAACTCCTAACGAACCCAACCGTTTCGGCTGGGTCGTGGAGATCGATCCCTACGACCCCACCTCCACACCGCGCAAGCACACCGCCCTGGGCCGCTTTAAGCATGAGGGGGCAGCCGTCACGCTCGCCGCCGATAACCGCGTGGTGGTCTACATGGGGGACGATCAGAAGTTTGAGTACATCTATAAGTTTGTCTCGGACAAAAAATACGATCCCGCGAACCGTGAAGCCAATATGCAGCTGCTGACCTCCGGCACGCTGTACGTCGCCAGGTTCAACGAGGACGGGAGCGGAGACTGGCTGCCGCTGATCTTCGGGCAAAATGGCCTGGATAAGAGTAAAGGGTTTGAAAGCCAGGGCGATCTGCTGATTAAAACCCGCCTGGCGGCCGACGCGGTGGGGGCGACCAAAATGGATCGCCCCGAATGGATAGCCGTCGATCCGCACGCCAGCGGCAGCGTCTACTGTACGCTCACCAACAACAGCGATCGCGGGAAAGAGGGGAAAGCGCCGGTGGATGCCGCCAACCCGCGCGCCAACAACGTGTTTGGGCATATCATGCACTGGCACGAAGACGGCGCGGACCCTGCTGCCGCACGCTTTAAGTGGGATATTCTGGTCATGGCCGGACGCACCGACGGCGACGATCCGAAGGCCAAAGGCTCCATGCAGGGCGCGGCATTCGGCAGTCCGGACGGACTCTCTTTCGATCATCAGGGCGTCCTGTGGATCCAGACCGACGTCTCCTCCAGCACCATCAATAAGAAAGCGTACGAGGGAATGGGCAATAACCAGATGGTGGCGACCATTCCGGGCACCAACGAGTATCGCCGTTTCCTGACCGGGCCGCGCGGGTGTGAGATCACCGGCATTGCGTTTACGCCGGATAACCGCACGCTGTTTATAAACATTCAGCACCCAGGGGAGGGCGGGGATGATATTACCGACCCGGCCAATCCGCGCGCCGTCTCTAACTGGCCGGACGCCAGCCCGAACGGACGCCCGCGATCGTCCACGGTGGTGATCGTGAAAGCGGACGGCGGAATTATCGGGTCGTGACGTTTATCCGCCGGGCGCACGCGCTGGCCCGGCGTTAAGCTTGCTACCACCAGCATGAAGTGTTAAAACGTGCCCCTTCTAAAAAAGAGACAGGGGTAGGGCGTGAAAGACGCGTCATCCGCTTCAGGCCATGGTCGCGCTGAAGCCTCGTCGGATCAGAATCCGACGCTGCAACGTGGTTTGCAAAATCGACATATTCAGTTAATTGCCCTCGGCGGCGCAATCGGTACCGGGCTGTTTCTCGGCATCGGCCCCGCCATTCAGATGGCCGGCCCGGCGGTTCTGCTGGGTTACGCTATCGCCGGGATTATCGCCTTCCTGATCATGCGCCAGCTCGGCGAGATGGTCGTTGAAGAGCCGGTGTCAGGCTCCTTCGCGCACTTTGCCTATAAATACTGGGGCCCGTTCGCAGGCTTCCTCTCCGGCTGGAACTACTGGGTGATGTTTGTGCTGGTGGGGATGGCGGAGCTGACCGCCGCCGGCATCTACATGCAGTACTGGCTGCCGGACGTGCCCACGTGGATCTGGGCGGCGGCCTTCTTCATCATCATTAACGCCGTTAACCTCGTCAACGTGCGCCTGTATGGTGAAACCGAGTTCTGGTTTGCGCTGATCAAGGTGCTGGCGATTATCGGCATGATCGGCTTTGGCCTGTGGCTGCTGTTCTCCGGCCACGGCGGCGAGCGTGCCACTATCGACAACCTGTGGCAGCACGGCGGCTTCCTGGCGACCGGCTGGAAAGGGCTCATCCTCTCGCTGGCGGTGATTATGTTCTCCTTCGGCGGTCTGGAGCTGATTGGCATTACCGCGGCCGAAGCGCGCGATCCGCACAAAAGCATTCCGAAAGCGGTCAACCAGGTGGTGTACCGTATTCTGCTGTTCTATATCGGCTCGCTGGTGGTGCTGCTGGCGCTTTACCCGTGGGTGGAAGTGAAATCCGACAGCAGTCCGTTCGTAATGATTTTCCACGATCTGAACAGCAACGTGGTGGCTTCGGCACTGAACTTCGTCATTCTGGTGGCCTCTTTGTCGGTGTACAATAGCGGGGTCTACTCCAACAGCCGTATGCTGTTTGGCCTCTCCGTACAGGGCAACGCACCGAAGTTCCTTACCCGCGTCAGCCGCCGCGGCGTGCCGGTCAATTCGCTGTTCCTTTCCGGCGCGATTACGTCTCTGGTAGTGCTAATTAACTACCTGCTGCCGAAACAGGCCTTTGGCCTGCTGATGGCGCTGGTTGTGGCGACGCTGCTGCTGAACTGGATCATGATCTGCCTCGCGCACCTGCGTTTCCGCGCGGCGATGCGCCGCAAGGGGCGCGAGACGCAGTTCAAAGCGCTGCTCTATCCGGCGGGGAACTACCTCTGTATCGCGTTCCTGGCGTTGATTCTGGTGCTGATGTGCACCATGGATGAGATGCGGCTTTCAGCAATGCTGCTGCCGGTATGGGTGGTGTTCCTGTTTATCGCGTTTAAGCTCTCACGCAAAAAGTAGCCCGTTTTTCTCCCTCTCCCACAGGGAGTGGGCTGGGATGAGGGCAACAGACCGCACCAAACCAGACCGCACCTGCCTTCACGCCCGGTGGCGCTGCGCTTACCGGGCCTACAAAACACTGCTTCATCTTTATCGTGACCCCCCTCCCAAATCTTCTACGATCCACAGGATCTTTATTTTGTAATCGATTACTTTTCATTTGAGTTGTTTTGTAATCGATTACTTTTTCCGGGTGAGGCTTATCATGGTGTCAACTGAAAGTAGTGAAAAGGCGATAGTGCAGCACCGGCTACTGGTGCCGCGGCTGTCGCTGATGATGTTTCTGCAATTTTTTATCTGGGGTAGCTGGTCGGTCACGCTTGGCCTGGTGATGACCCAGCACAACATGTCTCTGCTGATTGGCGATGCCTTCTCCGCCGGGCCCATCGCCTCGATTCTTTCGCCGTTCGTGCTCGGGATGCTGGTGGACCGCTTCTTCGCTTCGCAGAAGGTGATGGCGGTGATGCACCTCGCGGGCGCGGCGATCCTCTGGTTCGTGCCGGGGGCGCTGATTGCCGAGAACGGCGCGCTGCTGATTGGCCTGCTGTTTGGCTACACGCTCTGCTACATGCCGACGCTGGCGCTGACCAACAACATCGCGTTCCATAGCCTGGCGAACGTGGATAAAACCTTCCCGGTGGTGCGCGTGTTCGGCACCATCGGCTGGATCGTGGCGGGCATTTTCATCGGCGTCACCGGCGTGGCGTCCAGCGTTACCATCTTTAAGGTAGCGGCGGCCAGCTCCGTGCTGCTGGCGCTTTACAGCCTGACGCTGCCGCACACGCCTGCGCCCGCGAAAGGCCTGCCGGTGAAGGTGCGCGATCTCTTCTGCGCGGATGCCTTTGCGTTGCTCAAAACCCGCCACTTTTTCGTCTTCTCCGTCTGCGCGATGCTGATCTCCGTCCCGCTCGGCACCTATTACGCCTACACCGCCTCGTATCTGGCGGATGCAGGAATTGCCGACGTCAGCACCGCCATGTCCTTCGGGCAGATGTCCGAGATCTTCTTCATGCTGGTCATTCCGCTGCTGTTCCGCCGCCTGGGGGTGAAGGTCATGCTGCTGATCGGCATGCTGGCGTGGTTTGTGCGCTACGCCATGTTCGCGCTGGGCGTCAGCGAGGAGGGGCGCATTCTGCTGTATCTCGGCATTCTGCTCCACGGCGTCTGCTACGATTTCTTCTTTGTCGTCGGCTTTATCTACACCGACCGGGTGGCAGGCGAAAAGGTCAAAGGCCAGGCCCAGAGCATGATCGTGATGTTCACCTACGGCATCGGCATGCTGCTTGGCTCGCAGATTTCCGGCGCGCTCTATAACCGCCTGGTGGCAGGGCAGACCGTGCCGCAGGCGTGGGTGACATTCTGGTGGATCCCGGCGGTAGCGGCCGCGGCGATCGCGCTGATTTTCCTTCTCACGTTTAAGTATGACGATGACAAGGCGTAACGTTCAGGAGGTGGTATGAGGACGATGAAAGGACCCGGCATTTTTCTGTCGCAGTTTATTGGCGCAGAAGCGCCGTTTAATTCGCTCGACGGGCTGGCTGAATGGGCGGCAGGTAAAGGTTATAAGGCGGTGCAGATCCCCTGCAACCATCCGCACATCTTTGACGTCGAGAAAGCGGCGGAGAGCCAGGCCTACTGCGATGACATCGCCGCTACGCTGGCCGCGCACGGGCTGGTCATTAGCGAACTGTCTACCCATCTGGAAGGGCAGCTCGTGGCGGTGAACCCCGCCTACAGCGACGCGTTTGACCACTTCGCGCCCGCCGCCGTGCGCGGTAACGATGCGGCCCGTCGGGCGTGGGCCACGGAGAAGCTGAAGCAGGCGGCGGTCGCCTCGGCAAGATTAGGTCTGAAAGCGCACGCCACCTTCTCCGGCTCGCTGGCGTGGCCGTTTTTCTATCCGTGGCCGCCGCATAACGAGCAGCGTTTTCAGGAAGCGTTCGAGGAGCTGGCAACCCGCTGGCGGCCAATACTGGATACCTTTGGCGAGCAGGGGGTGGACGTCTGCTTTGAGCTGCATCCCGGGGAAGATCTGCACGACGGCGTGACCTTCGAGCGTTTTCTGGCGCTGGTGGATAACCATCCGCGCTGCAACATCCTCTTTGATCCGAGCCATATGCTGCTCCAGCAGATGGACTATCTGGCCTTTATCGACATCTTCCATGCGCGCATCAAGGCGTTCCACGTGAAGGATGCCGAGTTCCGCCCCAGCGGGCGCAGCGGCGTGTACGGCGGCTACCAACCGTGGATCAACCGCGCCGGTCGCTTCCGTTCGCCCGGTGACGGGCAGATCGACTTTAAGGGCATTTTCAGCAAGCTGACCCAGTACGACTACGACGGCTGGGCAGTGCTGGAGTGGGAGTGCTGCCTGAAGGATGGCGATACCGGCGCGCGCGAAGGCAGCGAATTTATCCGCCGCCATATCATTCCCGTTTCCAGACGGGCGTTTGACGATTTCGCCGCAGGGGGCAGTCATGATTAACGTCGGGATCGTCGGCAGCGGGTTTATTGGCCCGGCACATATCGAGGCGCTCAGGCGCCTCGGGTTTGTTCAGGTGGTCGCGCTGTGTGACGGCTCGCTCGTTAAGGCGCAGGAAAAGGCGCGCCTGCTAAACGTACCGCACGCGTACGGCAGCGTTGAGGAGCTGCTCGCGCACCCTGATTTGCACGTGGTGCACAACTGCACGCCGAACCACCTGCACGCACAGATTAACCGCCAGATCCTGCGCGCGGGCAAGCACGTGTTTTCCGAAAAGCCGCTGTGCATGACGCCTGAGGAGGCGCGCGAGCTGGTGGCGCTGGCGGAGCAGGCGGGCGTGGTGCATGGCGTGAGCTTCGTCTATCGCCAGTTTGCGATGGTGCGTCAGGCGGCGAGCATGCTGCGCGCAAGCAGCCTCGGGCGGATTTTTGCCTCACACGGCAGCTACCTACAGGACTGGATGCTGCTGGAAACCGACTACAACTGGCGGGTGGATGCCGCGCTCGGCGGCGCATCGCGCGCGGTGGCGGATATCGGCTCCCACTGGTGCGACACGGTGCAGTTCGTCACCGGGCGGCGCATTACCGAGGTGATGGCGGATCTCTCCATCGTCTGGCCGACGCGCAGGGCCAGCAAGGGCGGGAATCAAACCTTCTCCCATGACGAACAGGCGGAGTATGAAGACAAACCAGTCACGACCGAAGACTTCGGCTCGGTGCTGTTCCGCTTTGACGACGGCAGCAAGGGCTGCTTTAGCGTCTCGCAGGTGAGCGCCGGGCGTAAAAACCGCCTGACCTTTGAGATCAACGGCAGCGAGCGCTCGCTGGCGTGGGACCAGGAGGTGCCGCAGCAGCTGTGGATCGGCCATCGCGCGCAGGCAAACCAGACGCTCACCGACGATCCGGGGCTGATGAACCCTGACGTTGCCGACAGCGCCCATTTCCCCGGCGGGCACATTGAAGGCTGGCCTGACGCCTTCAAAAATATGATGGCGCAGTTCTACCGCGCCGTGCAGGCGGGCGCAATGCCGGAGACGCCGCAGTTTGCGACGTTTCACGATGGCGCAAACGTGATGTATATCATTGATGCCATAGTGAAAAGCCATCAGCAGCAGCGCTGGGTGCGCGTGGAATGCTGACGCATTGCCCGGTTCGCCGGGCAACAAATTTATGGTAGCCTGCACAAAACGCTAACCGCAGGATGTATCGTCGCTATGTCAATTCAGAAAATCGCTCAGCTGGCCGGGGTTTCCGTGGCAACGGTCTCCCGCGTGCTGAATAACAGCGACACCGTGAAGGCGAAAAACCGCGAGCGCGTTCTGCAGGCGATTCAGGAGAGCAACTACCAGCCAAACCTGCTCGCCCGTCAGTTGCGCACCGCCCGCAGCTATATGATCCTGGTGATGGTGTCCAACATCGCCAACCCGTTCTGCGCCGAAGTGGTGAAGGGCATCGAAGCCGAGGCGGAGAAAAACGGCTACCGCATTCTGCTGTGCAACTCCGGCTCGGACATCGAGCGCTCCCGCTCGGGCTTGAGCCTGCTCTCCGGCAAAATCGTCGACGGCATTATCACCATGGACGCCTTCTCGAAGCTGCCGGAACTTGCCGCGCTGATTGGTTCTGCACCGTGGGTGCAGTGCGCCGAATACGCCGATGCGGGCGCGGTCTCCTGCGTCGGCATCAATGATGTGGACGCTTCACAGCATGCCGTCAGCCAGCTGGCCGACGGCGGTCGCAAGCGTATCGCGATGATCAACCACGATCTCAGCTACAAATATGCCCGCCTGCGCGAACGCGGCTACAAGAGCGTGCTCCACCTGCGGGATCTGGACTATCAGGCGGTGGAGTATGCCAGCGATCTCAGCTCCGGGGCGGGCATGGCGGCGATGCAAAACCTGTTAAAAGATAATCCGCCGGATGCAGTATTTGCCGTTTCCGATACGCTGGCGGCGGGCGCGTTGCGCGCCATTCAGCAGGCAGGTCTGCGAGTGCCAGAGGATATTGCCGTGGTCGGCTTTGACGGTACGGAGCTGGCGGACATGATTTCACTTACCACCATCGAACAGCCGTCGCGGGATATCGGGCGCAAGGCGGTCAATCTTCTCTTAAACAAAATCGACAACCCGGATGCGCCCACGGAAAGGGTAATGATGGACTGGCGCTTTATTTCCCGCGCCAGCACCTGATTATCTGGCAATAACGCCTGCCAGGGAGCGAATATCGTTCCCGGTAGGCGACTGGTGAATACGCAGGCCAAACTCATCCACTACCGCGAAAATATGGTCGAAGATATCGGCCTGAATATCTTCGTATTCCGCCCAGATTACCGTATTGGTAAAGGCATATATTTCAATCGGCAGCCCGTTGGCATCCGGCGCCAGCTGGCGCACCATCAGCGTCATATCGTTACGAATATGCGGATGGTTACGCAGATATTCATTCAGGTAAGCGCGGAAGGTGCCGATATTGGTCATCTTGCGCAGGTTTAATACCGATTCCCCTTCGCCGTTCTGCTGATTCCACAGGCTAATTTCCTCATGCCGCGCGGCCAGATAAGGCTTCAGCAGTTTCGCCTGAATCAGCTTCTGCTGCTCCTGCTCGTCGAGAAAATGAATGCTGGTGGTATCGATATTCAGGCTGCGCTTGATGCGTCGCCCGCCGGAGGCGGACATCCCACTCCAGTTGATAAAGGCGTCGGAGACCAGCGCCCACGTCGGAATGGTGGTGATGGTGTTATCGAAGTTGCGTACTTTAACGGTCGTCAGGCCGATGTCCGTCACCGTACCATTAGCGCCGTACTTCGGCATCTCCAGCCAGTCGCCGAGCTTGAGCATGTCGTTGGCGGAAAGCTGAATACCCGCCACAAGGCCGAGTATCGGGTCTTTAAACACCAGCATCAGGACGGCGGCCATCGCACCCAGACCGCTGATCAGAATCGCCGGGGACTGGCCGATCAGCAGGGAGATAATCAATATCCCCACCAGGATAGCGCTCACCAGCTTGATGCCCTGGAAGATCCCCTTCAGCGGCAGCTGCGAGGCGGTCGCCATCTTTTGCGACAGATTAAATATCACGTCCAGCAGCGAGAAGAAGGAGAGCAGGGCATACACCATCACCCACAGCTTCGCGCAGGTGGTGAGTATTTCCGCCGCTTCGCTGCCTTTTTGCAGCCACAGTACTGCCTGAACGTTGACGATTATCCCCTGCAGAGTAAAGGCCAGACGGTGAAATAATTTATTCTGGGTAATAATTTGCAGCCATAAATGGCTACTGGCCTGCGCGCGTTTCTCGAATGCGCGCAGCACCAGTTTGTGCAAAATAAAATGAACAATGATGGCGGTGAGAAAAATAATACCAAAGATAATCACTAAAGAGGTGGTGTGATTAATTTCAATCCCTAACTCTTCAACCTGAGCAATTAATTCCTGCATAACGTCTCCTGTATTGATGCAGCCCCATAATGGCGGCTGCGGATCTATTATGCAAATTCACAGGATTATTTGGCGGCCTCACAGACCTTCACTACCGGCAGGCAGAGACGATGACGCATGCGCAGCGTCGCCAGCGCCAGGATAACCATCAGGCCGGTTTCTACCGCCAGGAAAAGGGTAATCGCCTGCGCGTAATCCTCGTGGTAATTCTGCAGCCCGTGCAGCAAAATCGCCCCGAAAATGGCCGGTCCCAGACCCAGCGCGGCCTGCTGCAGCGTGCTGAGAATGGCGCTTGCGGCCCCTGCGTCGTCAGGCTGGATATCGCGCATCCCGATGCGGTAGAAGCTGTTTACAATCAGCGCCTGACCGTAGCCCACCAGCCCGGTGGCAGGGGCCAGCGTCAGCGCGGTGTTGTTCACGCCCCAAAGGCGGAACGTCGCGATGAGCGCCAGCAGGCCGATTATCTGAATTGCCAGACCCGTCAGCAGAATCGTGCTGGTACTGTAGCGGGCAATCAACCGCGGCGCGAACCAGGCAGAGATAAAATAGGTCACGCCCAGGGCGATAAAGCTGTTCCCGGACTGCCACGGCGCCATCCCCAGACCGGTCTGCATGGTCAGCGCCATACAGAACATAAACCCGGACCAGACGCTGAAAAAGAGCAGCGCAATCACGATGCCAAAGCGAACGCTGCGAAGCTGAAGCAGGCGTGGCGGGATCAGCGGATGGGCATTCTCTCTCTCCTTTTTGCGCGCGTTCCGCGCCATCAGCCAGGCCAGCGGAATAATGGCAAGAAGCATAACCTTCAGCGACCACGGCCAGTGCCACTGCGGACCGAGCGCCATCGGGAACAGCAGGCAGCAAAGAATGAGGGCCAGCAGCACGGTGCCTGTCCAGTCGATGCGCGACGGCGTTTCACGACGGGTTTCCGGCACGTAGCGGCGGCTTAACGCCAGCACCACCAGACAAATCGGCACGTTGATAAAGAAGGCGTTACGCCAGCCCAGCCCGGCGATATCCGCCGACACCAGCCAGCCGCCGCCCATCTGCCCGACGATAAACGCAATCCCGCCAATGCCGCCAAACAGGCTAATGGCTTTCGCGTGGGCGCTACCTTTTAGCGTGACGTGCAGCGTGGCGAGGATCTGCGGCATGATGAGCGCTGCCCCCGCGCCCTGAACGATGCGTGCGGCCAGCAGTTGTTCAATATTTCCCGCCATCCCGCACAGCAGCGAGGCCAGCCCAAAAACTGCCACGCCCCACATAAACAGGCGACGGCGGCCAAGGTTATCCCCCAGCTTGCTGCCGAGCGCAAGGCAGACGGCAAAGGCCACGCCGTAGAGAGCGACAATGAGCTCCAGCTCGGTGGCGGTGGCATGCAGCGAGTGGGTGATGGCGTCCAGCGCCACGTTGGTGATTGAGGTATCAATCATCGGCAGCATCTGGCCGGTTAACAGCAATATCAGGCCTGCGCGACCCGGTGAAACAACTGACGTATTCATGGTAACTCCATTGCGTCATTCATCAGATGGTCGTAGCATCAACCATCTGATAAACGGGTACCAGTTCTTGCTTATACTGGTACTGGCACTACCATGCAGGGGGATTTATGGCCTTGATGTCTGAACCCGTCACCTCACTTCAGGATGACACCCGAAAACAGCTGGGGGCATTTTTACGTGCCCGGCGGGAAAGCCTCGATCCCCAGCGTCTCGGCCTGCCGCGCAGCGGTCGACGGCGCACGCCGGGCCTGCGCCGGGAGGAGGTGGCGATGCTCGCTGACGTGGGCGTGACCTGGTACACCTGGCTTGAGCAGGGCAGGGACGTCAACCCCTCCAGCGCAGTGATGGCCGCCATCGCAAAAGCGCTGCAGTGCACCCCGACCGAGGCCCGGCATCTTTTCGTGCTCGCCGGCTTGCCGCCGGGTGAAGCCCCGCAGGCGGTCTGCTGCGAGGGTATCAGCGAAGGCACGCGCCGTCTGCTCGATACCCTGATGCCTAAACCCGCCAGCATTCAGAAGCCCAACTTCGACATCGTCGCGTGGAATGACAGCTTCGGGCATCTCATGGGCGTCGATTTCAACGCCATCCCGCCGGAAGACCGCAACTGTATTTACCTGTTCCTTACCCATCCGGCGTGGCGCGCTCGTCTCGGCAGACGCGACGACGTGCTGCCGATTTTCGTCTCCTATTTCCGCGCGGCGATGGCCGAACACCGGGGCGACCCGCTGTGGGAGGCCAAACTGGCGCGCTTCTTCGCGGTGTCCGAAGAGTTCAAAACCCTGTGGCACCAGCGCAACGACGTGCGCGGCGTGGAGAACCAGCTCAAGCTGTTTACCCATCCAGAACTGGGAGATTTTACGCTGCAGCAGATGTACTGGTACTCCGCGCCGCGAAACGGATCGCGGCTACTGGTGTATCTCCCGGTGGATGAGGCGGGGGAAAGGGCGATGGAATGGCTGGCGGCGCAGGGGAAGTAAGTTTTTTGCGAGGCGCTTTCAGGTAATCAAAGCGGCTCCGGTTCTTCCTGTTAAAAATGGGTAAGGTGGGACACGAAAAGCTAAATTAGCCTTTAATGCAAATTGCCTTATATGCTAATATCATCAGGGATGAAATATCGTGTTCAGACTTATCGTTCATGAGGCGGTAAGGGAAGAGATTCTCTTACTACCTGCTGGGGTGAAGGCGAAGCTGATTCGCCAGCTTGATAAATTGCGTTTAAACCCGACGGCTCTTCGGGAACCTGACAGCAAACCATTGCCGCATGGCCTGTTTGAAATAAGGACCGTTGGGCTGATCCATACCCGAGGTATCTATGTTTACCAGCGGGAAAAGACGATTTTTCTTTTGCGCGTGTTTGTTAAGAAGACGCAAAAAACGCCCTCTGCTGAACTTCGTCTGGCACTGAAGCGACAACAGGAGATGTTGGATGAGCAAGAAGATTATTGACTGGGATGAACTCAGGGCTGAACTGTTAAGCGATTCAGAGGTTCAGGCTTCCTTTGATGCAGAAGAGCGCAAGGAGCGTTTGCGGGAGATGCTGGCGCAATGGCGCAATCATGCTGGCCTGACGCGCGCCCAGGTGGCGGAGCGGATGGGCGTCAGCGCACCAACGGTATCAAGAATGGAAGCGAATATTACCCGGGCAAGTCTCGATACATTAACGCGTTATGCGCTGGTGTGCGGGATAAAGCATCCGCAGATTACGCTTTATTGACGCTTAATCAACTTACTGAATTTACGCGATTTCTATTGGAAGTTAAGTTGACTATACTTATGCGATGAGAAACAACTAATGATTGATTCCGCAGAGTTCAGCCAAAAACTCGGGCTTATCTCCCGAAACGTCGAACATACCGAAGCATTTCTGGCGCGGGGTACTGCGGATTTTCATCTGCCGGGGTTCTTGCTGCCTGTCGGATACCGGCTTTTAAAATCGCGTTATGGTGATGAATATCGTCTCGTGACTACCGATGACGGTAAGCCTTATACGGCGTATGCCGTGAAGCTTACATTTCATAAAGAAATTACCTTTCCCCACGGTGCCGCCACGCAGGTGATGGTGTGGCGCACCCCGCGCGCCGTCCACCAGCGCGTAATAAGCGGATTACCGCAATTATTTTTCCAGTGGGTGCTCAGCGAATACGACATCGTAGTCTCCGACAGCGAGCAAACGGGGGACGGGCAACGGTTCTGGCTGCGCATGATCGACTGGGCGTTCACCATGAACTATCGCATTAGCGTGGCAGACGGTACAGTGGGAGAAGAATGGACGTTAACGCCCGTAAACTCTTACGCCGAGCTGGAAGAGCGCTGGATTGCCTTTGCCTGGGGAAGCGATCGCGATGTGCATCCACACCGCAGGCTGGTCATCAGTAAAACGTAACGGGCCGCGTGCTGCGACCCGTTTGAATCAGCACTCAGTCACAATCGTGCTCAGCGGCAGACGAGACTTCGGCAGCGTGGCGTTAAAATCTTCCACGCTGTGGTGCCCGACCGGGACCACCACCAGGCTGGTGAAGCCTTTCTCTTTCAGGCCAAACTCTTCATCCAGAATCGCCGCGTCAAAGCCTTCAATCGGCACCGCGTCCAGACCCATCGCGCCCACGCCTAGCAGGAAGTTACCGACGTTCAGGTAAACCTGTTTCGCCATCCACTGGTCGTCATCTTTCAGATCCACGCGGTGCATATCGGCGAAGTAGGTGCGGCCCTTATGGTTCGCGGCTTTGGCTTCCGGCGTGTTGAAACGGCCATCGGCCTCTTCCTGGTCGACAACGCGTTCCAGCCAGGCGTCGTCCATCGCGGTTTTCGCGCAGAACACCACCACGTGAGAGGCGTCCAGCATTTTGCGTTCGTTGAACACGTAAGTGCCCGCGGCGGATTTTGCCACGCGGGCTTTTCCTTCCTCGGTGCTGGCCACAATGAAGTGCCACGGCTGGGAGTTGGTGCTGGACGGGCTGTACTGCAGCAGGGTTTTGATTTTCTCTGCTTCTTCAGCGGTCAGTTTTTTGGTTGGGTCGAACGCCTTAGTAGAGTGGCGTTTCAGGGCGACAGAAATGATATCCATAACTACTCCTGGTAATGAAATTCGCCCGTGCGCGGGCGCGAAAGGAGAGCAGATTACCGCGCGAAGCGGCAAAAGATAAGTGCGATTCGAGCGGTTATACTGTTCGGCACAGACGAACAATCAGGCAGGGCGTATCCATTTCTGGTCTTTTTTCGGCAGCTTATCGACGACCAGGTTCCACGAATCCTCGATCAGGTCGGCGACCAGTTCTGGCGTGATGTCCTCGGTGCCGTAGAGCGAAATCCAGTGTTTTTTATTGAGGTGGTAGCCCGGCTCAACGCCACGGTAAATCTGCTGATTTAACAGGGATTTTTCCGGGTCGGATTTCAGGCTAACGTGGGGGCGTCCGTGCGCGGTGGCCATCAGCATAAAAATTTTCCCGCCCACCTTAAACACGTCGTACTCGGGGCCAAACGGCCAGCAGTGTTCGGTGAAAGGCATCTCCAGCGCGACGCGTTTTGCGTGCGCCTGCAGGGATTTACTGTCCATCGTTATCCTCCTGAGCCAGCCCGCGCCACATGGCTTCGAAACCCAGCGCTTTAAAATCGGTGGCGCGGGACGGATCGCGGGTGGCAAACTCCATGGTGGTTTCCGCCAGCGATAAGAAAAGCGCATCGCCAAACGTTTTGAATTCATCGGACATAAACACCGGGCGCACCGAACGGCGGCATAGCTCGTGAAGTTCCGGGAACATCTCTTTCACCGCCTGTTCCGTTTCAGCGCTTAGCTTTTCACTCACGCCAATCTGGCGGATCGCCGCATGCGCAACGGGGTTACGAATCCCCCAGTCCACGTAGCTGTTCCATATATTGCGGGTATGCTCTTTAGGAAGCGTGAGGGTGCGATCAAGGTTCGCCAGCATGGTCTGGCAGAGATCCTGCTTGAGGTGCAGGTAAAGGGCATTCAGCAGATCGTCTTTAGTAGCAAAGTAGCGAAACAGCGTGCCTTCAGCGACGCCCGCATTACGGGCAATTAACGCCGTTGAGGCGGCAATACCTGACTGTGCAAATGCCACCGTCGCGGCTTCCAGTAAGGCCTGTTTTTTATCTTCACTCTTCGGACGTGCCACTAAATTTTTCCCCCTTTCAATTATAAAAACCCTGATTGAAACACGTGCTTTGACACGCTGCAACGCGGAATGTCAAAGATCGAAAACGTCTTGACGACTTTATCATCATATCTATAATGAGTGCTTACTCACTCATAATCAAGTTTCCCTCGCGTAAACCATCGGATGGCGCGCGTTTTCGGGTCAGGATATGAAAAAGCCTCTCTTCATCTGCGTGGTGTTCCTCATGATTATTGCTTCAGCTGCGAGTTTACCGTTTGTTCTGAATGCCGGATTTGGCCAGCCGCCGCAGGGTGCGCAGCTCACCGAAGTGGAGGCTTCTCCGCACTATCGCGACGGGAAGTTCCACAACGCGCTCCCGACGCCTGGCTTTACCGGGCAGCAAAACATGCTGGTGGCGTGGTGGCAGTTCCTGACCCGTAAAACCGAAAACGCTCGTCCGGCGCAGCCGCTGCCGCTGGTGAAAACCGATCTGGCGAGCCTGCCTCTGGAGCAGGATACGCTGGTGTGGCTCGGCCACTCCTCGTGGTATATGCAGCTGGCGGGAAAACGCATTCTGATCGACCCGATCCTCGGCAACTACGCCGCGCCGTTCTCGTTCCTCAATAAAGCGTTTGCGGGAGAGTATCCGTGGCGTGCGGAGAGCATGCCGGAAATCGACCTGCTGATTATCTCGCACGATCACTACGACCATCTGGACTACGCCACCATCCGGGCGCTGCTGCCGAAGGTGAAGCGCGTCGTTACGCCGCTCGGCGTGGGATCCCACCTGCGCTACTGGGGAATGAAGCCTGAAATTATCGACGAACGGGACTGGAACCAGTCGGTGCACATCAGCGATGCGCTGACGGTTCATATCCTGCCCGCGCGCCACTTCTCGGGGCGCGGCATTAAGCGTGACCAGACCCTGTGGGGCAGCTTCATGTTTGTCACGCCAGAGCAGAAGGTCTACTACAGCGGCGATTCCGGTTATGGCCCGCACTTTAAGGCCATCGGCGAGCAGTTTGGTGAAGTGGATTTAGCCATCATGGAAAACGGCCAGTACGACCAGGACTGGAAGTACATCCACATGCTGCCGGATGAAACGGCGCAGGCCTCGGCGGACCTCAATGCGAAAGCGGTGGTGCCGGGGCATAACGGACGCTTCGTGCTGGCGAAACACACCTGGAACGATCCGCTGATCCAGTTGGCGCGGGCCAGCAAGGACAAAAACTATCGGCTGCTGACGCCGGAGCTGGGTGAGCCGGTCCGGGTGAGCGATAGCACGCAACAATTTCGTGAGTGGTGGGAATAATGTTGAACCAAGAAACAGAGGGGGAGAGCAGCATGACGATTTCCGCTCAGGTCATTGATACGATTGTCGAATGGATCGATGACAACCTACACCAGCCGCTACGCATCGAAGAGATCGCCCGCCACGCGGGTTACTCCAAGTGGCATTTACAGCGGCTGTTTATGCAGTACAAAGGCGAAAGCCTGGGGCGCTACATCCGCGAGCGCAAGCTGCTGCTGGCGGCGCGGGATCTGCGTGAATCTGACGAGCGCGTGTACGAAATCTGCCTGCGCTACGGCTTTGAATCGCAGCAGACGTTTACACGCATCTTTACCCGCACCTTCCATCAGCCGCCCGGGGCTTACCGCAAAGAGAACCATAGTCGGGCGCATTGAAATTGACGAAACAAAGGCCGGGTAAGGCATCGCTGCTACCCGGCTTTTTTATTGGCCTACGACGCCAGTGAAAACCAGCGGCGCCAGACGAAACGCAGGATGAAGAATTCGATAGCGCCGAGCAGTAAAAACCACACGCAGAACAAAATGGTGTAGAGCTGGTTCAGATCGACCATATGAAAGGTTTGAACCAGCTTCTGCGCCAGCACCAGACCCAGCGACGGCGCGGGTAGCAGTAAGCAAGAGATCAGGGCCATCAATAAAATGCCCCCCGCAGTCAGCAGCGATTCCAACGGGTGTTTCATCGTAATGTTAATCGTCAGTTAAAAATGTCATTGTCCGGCATCCTTTAACGTAAAGCAATATCAACCCGTCGGCCCTTTTTTAATTAAATAATTCCTTCCCCCGAAGAATAATGCGTGGAAGGAGAATAATTTAATCCTGATGATTAAATTAATATCGCGCTATGTAAATAAATGTCTGCATCACGAAAATAATTTTACAAACATATAGGTGCTATATCCAATTAACGTCGCAATAACAATGGCTGCGACAATGTATAACGCCAGGCGCCGTCCGCGATAAATACCAAACATGGTTCCCCCTCGTTTAGGATTGGTTTAGAAATATTTTGTAAAAATCAGCTCGTCGAAATAATTTTAATCAATTTTGAATAACCCAGTGGTAAATATATTGCGGTAGATCAATTTTACCCGCAAGACTTTAAAATCAATTTATTTAAGCCAGAAAGGAATTCAGGCTTCTGTTCACCGGATATTGAAGGAAAAATATGATGACTGAAAAAAAATACTCCCCAAACGTGCCGCCTTCCGGCGGGCTGGCATACCAGCAGACCGCAGAGCAGGTGCTTACCCACGTGCAGAGCCAGGCCAGCGGTCTGGATCGTGCAGAGGCGCAGGCGCGTCTGCAAAAAACAGGGCCGAACGCGCTGCCGGAGAAAAAAGGTAAACCCGCCTGGCTGCGTTTTTTGGCCCATTTTAACGATGTGCTGATTTACGTTCTGCTGGCCGCCGCGGTATTAACGGCGGTAATGGGTCACTGGGTCGATACGCTGGTAATTTTGGGCGTGGCGGTCATCAATGCGCTAATTGGCCACATTCAGGAAAGCAACGCGGAAAAATCGCTGAAGAGTATTCGCAATATGCTTTCCAGCGAGGCACGCGTTATTCGCAACGGCAACCATGAAACCATACCAACGACGGAAATAGTTCCGGGCGATATTATTGTATTGCGCGCGGGGGATCGTATTCCGGCGGATATGCGTTTAATCGAGGCGCATAATTTACGCGTGGAGGAGGCGATTCTGACCGGTGAGTCCACCGTGGTGGATAAACACACGAATCCGCTGAGCGGCGAATTACCGCTGGGCGACCGCACCAATATGGTCTTTTCCGGGACGACCGTGAGCGCAGGCGGCGGCGTCGGCGTGGTCACCGCGACCGGTAAGGATACGGAACTCGGCCACATCAACCAGATGATGGCGGGCATTGAAAAGCACCGTACCCCGCTGCTGGTGCAGATGGACAAGCTGGGTAAAGCCATCTTCGTCATTATTCTGGTGATGATGGCCGCGCTGTTCGTCTTCAGCCTGATGTTCCGCGAGATCCCGATGGGCGAGTTGCTGCTCTCCCTGATCAGCCTGGCGGTCGCCTCCGTACCGGAAGGCCTGCCGGCGATTATCTCCATCATCCTCTCCCTGGGCGTGCAGGCGATGGCGCGCAAGCGGGCGATTATCCGCAAGCTGCCGACGGTTGAAACCCTGGGCGCGATGACCGTGGTCTGCTCGGATAAAACCGGGACCCTGACCATGAACGAGATGACGGTAAAAGCCATCATCACCGCCGACGTCTGCTACCGCGTGGACGGTAACAGCTACGAGCCGGTAGGCAATATCTACCTGGAAGGCAGCGACGAGCCGGTTCACATCCAGCCGGGCACCGTCCTGGAGCAGTACCTGCGCACCGTTGACCTGTGCAACGACAGCCAGCTGATTCAGGACGAGCGTGGCCTGTGGGGCATCACCGGCGGGCCAACCGAGGGCGCGCTGAAGGTGATGGCGGCCAAGGCCAGCCTTGAGCCGGTAGCGACCACGCTGGTTAACAAGATCCCCTTCGACTCGCAGTACAAGTACATGAGCACCCACTACCAGATTGGCGGTGAGGAGCAGATTTTGATTACCGGCGCGCCGGACGTCATTTTCGCCCTGTGCAACCAGCAGCAGACGCGTAACGGTGCTCAAGCGTTCAACCGTGCGTACTGGGAAACGGAGATGGAGCGCTATGCGCGTCAGGGGCTGCGCATGGTTGCCGCGGCGTTCAAACCGGCGAACGGTGGGCAGGAGCTGACGCACGACGACCTGAGCCACGGCCTGATCTTCCTCGGCATTGCCGGAATGATGGATCCGCCGCGCCCGGAAGCGATTGATGCGATTAACGCCTGCCAGCAGGCGGGGATCCGCGTCAAGATGATCACCGGGGATCACCCGCAGACGGCGATGAGCATCGGCCAGATGCTGGGGATCAGTAACAGCGAGCAGGCGGTCACCGGCTATCAGTTGGAGAAAATGGACGATGCCGAGCTGGCGGAAGCGGCGGTGAAGTATGACATCTTCGCCCGTACCAGCCCGGAGCATAAGCTGCGCCTGGTGAAAGCGTTGCAGGATAAAGGCGAAATCGTCGGCATGACCGGCGACGGCGTAAACGATGCCCCGGCGCTGCGCCAGGCGGACGTCGGCATCGCGATGGGCATCAAAGGCACGGAAGTCACCAAAGAGGCGGCGGACATGGTCCTGACGGACGATAACTTCGCCACCATCGCCAGCGCGGTGAAAGAGGGGCGTCGCGTTTACGACAACCTGAAGAAAACCATCCTGTTCATCATGCCGACCAACCTGGCGCAGGGGCTGCTGATTGTGATTGCGCTGCTGGCGGGGAACATCATTCCGCTAACGCCGGTGCTGATTTTGTGGATGAACATGGCGACCTCCGCCACGCTCTCCTTCGGCCTGGCCTTTGAGGCCGCCGAGCGCAACATCATGCGCCGCCCGCCGCGCCAGACCGGGCAGCACGTAATGGACGCCTACGCCGTGTGGCGCGTGGCCTTCGTCGGCACCATGATTGCCATCGCCGCCTTTGCGCTTGAAGCCTGGCTGGCCCCGCGCGGCCACAGCGCGGAGTTCATCCGCACCGTGCTGCTGCAGATGCTGGTCTGCGCCCAGTGGGTGTACATGATTAACTGCCGCAACACCGAAGGGTTCTCCCTCAACCGCGGCCTGCTGGCGAACAAAGGGATCTGGCTGGTGACGGGCGTACTGTTCCTGCTCCAGGCGGCCATTATCTACCTGCCGTTTATGCAGATGCTGTTCGGCACCGAAGCGCTGCCGCTGCGCTACTGGTTCGTGACGCTGGCGGTGGCTGGGGTGATGTTCTTCGTCGTCGAAATCGAGAAGCGACTGACCCGCAGGTTCCGTAAGGCTGCATAACGAAAATCTTACCCCTCACCCTAACCCTCGCCCCTTTGGAGAGAGGGCCGGGGTGAGGGGAGAAACAACGCTGAGGTACTCCCATGAAACTTCCACTCCTGTTCGCCCTTCTTGTCAGTACCCTGCAACCCGTCTTCGCCGCCGCGGTCCCCGTTCGCGTCGCCACCGTGGAGCAGACCGCCCATGCCGCCGAGCGCCAGATCCCGGGCCGCATCGAAGCCATTCACACCGTTGAGCTGCGCGCGCGTACGGAAGGCGTGATAACGAAAATCAACTTCCGCGACGGGCAGTACGTGAAAAAAGGCGACGTGCTGTTCGAGCTGGACGACGCCGAGCCGCGCGCTGCCCTGCGTCTGGCGCAGGCTGAAGTGAGAAGCGCTGAAGCCACGCTGCGTCAGGCGCAGCAGCAGCTTTCCCGCTTCGAAAGCCTGGGCAGCAGCAACGCCATCAGCCGTCACGACGTGGATAATGCCCGCATGCAGCGCGACGTGGCGAGCGCCGCGCTGGAGCAGGCGAAAGCCCGGCTCGACACCCGCAGCGTCACCCTGAACTACACCCGCATCACCTCGCCGATTGACGGTCGCGTGGGCCACAGCCAGTTCCATGTGGGCAGCCTGGTGAATCCTGCCAGCGGCGTGCTGGTGGAGGTGGTGCAGCTCGATCCCATCCGCATCGCCTTTGCGCTGGAGGAGGGGGCGTTTGCCACCAAAGCCGGACAGCACGCAGATATCAGCGCCATGAAGCAGGCCTGGCAGGCGCTGATCGACAGCAACGGTCAGCGCGTCGGCGGGGAACTCACCTCCGTGGACAACCGCATCGACCCGCGCACCGCCAGCGTGATGCTGCGCGCCGAGTTCGCCAACCCGCGCCATCAGCTGCTGCCCGGCGGCAACGTGAATGTTTATCTGCGTCCGGCGAGCGAGCAGCCGGTGCTGACGCTGCCTGCCGCCGCGGTCCAGCAGAACGGCGACGGGTTCTTCGCCTGGGTGGTTAACGCCGACGGCAACGCCGAAAGGCGCCCGCTGAATGTGGCCGGCCAGATCGGCCAGCAGTTTCAGATTGCCTCCGGCGTGAAGCCCGGTGAGCGAGCGATTACCGACGGCGCGCAGCGCGTGCAGCCCGGCGCTGCCGTCCAGATACTCAATTAAGGAGCCATCATGCTGACGTTTTTCATCAAACGCCCGCGCTTCGCGATGGTGATTGCGCTGGTCATCACCCTGCTGGGGGCCATCGCGCTGAGGATTATTCCGGTAGAGCAGTACCCGCAGATCACCCCGCCGGTGGTGAATGTCTCTGCCAGCTGGCCGGGCGCCAGCTCGGCTGACGTGGCGGAGGCCATCGCCACGCCGCTGGAGACGCAGCTTAACGGGGTGGATCACATGCTCTATATGGAGTCCACCAGTTCGGATGAAGGCACCTACAGCCTGAATATCACCTTTGCGGCGGGGACCGATCCGGACCTCGCCGCCATCGACGTGCAAAACCGCGTGGCGCAGGCCGTGGCGCAGCTGCCGACCGAGGCACAGCAAAACGGCGTGCAAGTGCGCAAGCGCGCCACCAACCTGATGATGGGTGTAAGCCTTTTCTCACCGAACAACACCCACACGCCGCTGTTTGTCAGCAACTACGCCAGCACGCAGGTGCGCGAGGCGCTGTCGCGTCTGCCGGGCGTGGGACAGGTGCAGATGTTTGGCGCGCGGGACTACAGCATGCGCATCTGGCTGCGTCCGGACCGCATGAACGCCCTGAACGTGACCACCGATGACGTGGCGCAGGCGCTGCGCGAGCAGAACGTGCAGGGGGCGGCGGGCCAGATCGGTACGCCACCGGTATTCAACGGTCAGCAGCAGACGCTGACCATCAACGGGCTGGGGCGCTTAAGCCAGGCCGAAGACTTTGCCGACATCATTATTCGCGCCGGGGAGATGGGCCAGCTGGTGCGCATGAAGGACGTCGCCACCATCGAGCTCGGCTCGCGCAGCTACAGCTCGGGCGCCCAGCTGAACGGGCATGACTCTGCTTACCTTGGCATCTACCCAACGCCGTCCGCCAACGCCCTGCGCGTGGCCGACGCGGTGCGCGCGGAGCTGGAGCGTCTCTCGACGCGCTTCCCGGACGACCTGGTCTACGAGGTAAAATTCGACACCACCACCTTCGTTGCCGCCACCATTAAAGAGATTGGCGTCTCGCTGGCGCTGACCATGCTGGCGGTTGTGGTGGTCGTTTCCCTGTTCCTGCAAAGCTGGCGCGCGACGCTGATTGTCGCCCTCGCCATTCCGGTGTCGCTGGTGGGCACCTTTGCGGTACTCTACGCGCTTGGCTACTCCGCCAACACGCTGAGCCTGTTCGCCATTATTCTGGCGCTGACCATGGTGGTGGATGATGCCATCGTGGTGGTTGAGAGCGTCGAAACCCTGATGGCGGAAGGGCAGAGCCGCACGGCGGCGACCGCGCTGGCGCTGCGCCAGATCGCCGGGCCGGTGATTGCTACCACGCTGGTGCTGCTGGCGGTGTTTGTGCCGGTGGCGCTCCTGCCGGGAATTGTGGGCGAGCTGTACCGCCAGTTCGCGGTGACGCTCTCCACCGCCGTCACGCTCTCAAGCCTGGTGGCGCTGACCCTGACGCCCGCGCTCTGTGCCATGCTGCTGCGCCCGCGTCCGGCGAAGCCTGCCGCCATTTTTCGTGGGTTCAACCGTGGGCTGGACGCCACGCGCACGCTTTACACCCGGATAGTGAGCGTATTCAACCGGCGTCCGTGGCTGGCGCTGCTGGCCACCGCAGGCGCGGCGGCAGTAGTGGCGTTCAGCTTTATGTCGATGCCAAAGGGCTTCCTTCCGCAGGAAGATCAGGGCTACTTCTTCGCCAGCGTCCAGCTGCCGGAGGCGGCCTCGCTGGAGCGCACCGAAGCGGTGATGGCTACCGCGCGCGCGCTGATCGCTAAAAACCCGGCGGTGGAAGACGTCATTCAGGTCTCCGGGTTTAACATCCTCAACGGCACCAGCGCCTCCAACGGCGGGTTTATCTCCATCATGCTGAAGGACTGGAGCGAGCGCCCGCCGCTGGACGAGGTGATGGGCACCCTTCAGCGCCAGCTGCTGGCCCTGCCGGAAGCGACCATCATGACCTTCGCGCCGCCGACGCTGCCGGGGCTGGGCAACGCCTCTGGCTTCGACCTGCGCATTCAGGCGCAGGCAGGGCAGAGCCCGGCGGAGCTGGAGCGCGTCACGCGTGAGGTGCTGGCAAAAGCCAACCAGCATCCGCAGCTGAGCCGCGTGTTCACCACCTGGAGCAGCAACGTGCCGCAGCTAACGCTGACCGTTGACCGCGAGCGTGCGGCTCGCCTCGACGTGCCGGTGTCGCGCATCTTCAGCAGTCTGCAAACCGCCTTCGGCGGCACCCGCGCCGGGGATTTCAGCGTCAACAACCGCGTCTACCACGTGGTGATGCAGAATGAGATGCAGTGGCGCGAGCGCGCGGAGCAAATCAGCGAGCTGTTCGTACGCAGCAACAGCGGCGAGCGGGTGCGTCTGAGCAACCTCGTCACCATCACGCCGACCGTCGGCGCGCCATTTATTCAGCAGTACAACCAATTCCCGTCGGTATCGGTAAGCGGTTCGGCAGCGGAAGGGGTAAGCAGCAGTACCGCGATGGCGGCGATGGGCGAAATTCTGGCGCAGAGCCTGCCTGCCGGGTACGACTACGCCTGGAGCGGCATGTCGTATCAGGAGCAGCAGACCGGCAACCAGGCGGTATGGATTGTGCTGGCGGCGGTGGTGATGGCGTGGCTGTTCCTCGTCGCCCAGTACGAGAGCTGGACGCTGCCGGCGAGCGTGATGCTTTCGGTGCTGTTCGCCATCGGCGGGGCGCTGGTCTGGCTGTGGCTGGCGGGCTACGCCAACGACGTGTACGTGCAGATCGGACTGGTCTTGCTGATCGCCTTAGCGGCGAAAAACGCGATTCTTATCGTGGAGTTCGCCCGCGCGCGGCGGATGGACGGGATGGCGATTGTCGATGCCGCGCGGGAAGGGGCATCGCGCCGCTTCCGCGCGGTGATGATGACCGCCGTGTCGTTCATCATCGGCGTCCTGCCGATGATGCTGGCGACCGGGGCGGGTGCCCAGAGCCGCCGCATCATTGGCACCACGGTGTTCAGCGGCATGCTGGTGGCAACCGTGGTAGGGATTGTGTTTATCCCCGCGCTGTTCGTGCTGTTCCAGCGCCTGCGCGAGTGGGGCCACGGCCTTACGGACTCGTCGCCCACAGCTCGCAGTGCTTCTGCACCAGAGAAATAAGCGAGCCGCCGTCGGCGATGAAGTCCCGCATGCGCTGCGCCTCGCTCTTGCCCTGCTTTAACAGCAGGGCAATTTCATTAATTGCGCTCGTTGCGCCGAGCTTCTCGGCCGACGGCGCAACCTGCTCCAGCAGCCAGGCGATATCCTCCGCCACGGTTTTGTGCTCGCCGGTATGCACGTCCGTCAGAACCCCCTCCAGCCCGTAGCGACACGCCTGAAAACGGTTAAAGCGGTACAGCAGAAAATCCCGCTCCTGGTGCTTATACGGCCGCGTGGTCAGCAGCCAGTGAGACGTGGCCTGGATCAGCCCGGCGATATTAATCGCGTGGCCGAGCGTCAGTGGGGTATCCATCACCCGTACCTCCACGGTGCCAAAATGCGGGCTGGGGCGGATGTCCCAGTGCAGATCTTTAATGCTGTCGATCATGCTGGTAGCGCTCAGGCGGCGGAACAGCCCCTCGAACTCCTGCCAGCTGTTAACCCACGGCATCTGGCCGTTATCCGGGAACCCCGAAAAGATATTGAGCCGCGACGAGGAGAACTTCGTGTCGGTGCCCTGCATGTACGGCGAGGCGGCCGCCAGGGCGATAAAGTGCGGCACGAAGCGCGACAGGCCGTGCAGGAGATAAATGGCGTCATCCCCGGTCCGGCAGCCGACGTGCACGTGCTGTCCGAACACCGTTGCCTGCAAAATCAGGTAGCCAAAGCGCTCCAGCGTGACGTTATAGCGCTCGTCGTCGCACACCTCCTGACGCTGCCATTTCTGGAACGGGTGCGTCCCGCCGCCGCAGATCTGGATGTGCTGCTCCGCCGCCGCGCGCAGGATGCTCTGCTGCATCACCGAGAACTGCGCCGCCGCCTGGTCAATGTTCTGGCACACGCCGGTGGCGATTTCGAGCATGCTTTCGGTGATATCGTGTTTGACTTCACCGCCTTTGATGTCGTCTTTGACGGCGGCGATGAGGGCAGAGGAGTCCTGGCTCAGATCGTAGCCCGGCGGGTTAACCACCTGCAGTTCGAGTTCGATGCCGAGGGTGAACGGTTCAGAGGATTTGAAATCAGGTAAAGGCATGGCGCACTCCGTTGTCTGTTGTGTGTTGAGTATAGACAACGACGTGGCGCTCACTTTTCAGGGTGGTATAACTGTTAGCAGGCTTAGCGAAAAGAGGGGTTAACCATGTCTGAGAATCCAGTTATTGCGCTGATTGGTCCCGGTGCGATTGGCACCACCATTGCCGCGGTGCTGCATGACGCGGGCCGCACGCCGCTGCTCTGCGGACGCACCGCGCATCCGGAATTACGCTTGCGTTACGACGAGGGGGAAACGGTTGTGCCCGGTCCGGTATTCACCGATCCGTCCGTAATTACTCGCCCCGCAGATCTTGTTTTTGTGGCGGTAAAAACGACGCAAAATTCCGACAGCGCCGGGTGGCTGCGCGCGCTGTGCGATGAAAACACCGTGGTCTGCGCGCTGCAAAACGGCGTAGAGCAGAAGGCGCAGCTTGAGCCATTGGTCAGTGGCGCAACGGTGCTGCCGTCGGTGGTCTGGTTCCCGGCGCAGCGCGAGCCGGATGCCTCCGTCTGGCTGCGCGCCAAACCGCGCCTGACGCTGCCGGACGTGCACCAGGCACAGCGGGTGGTGAAGGCGCTTCGCGGTACGCGCTGTGAAGTTCAACTCTCGGCTGATTTCCCCACCGTCGCCTGGCGCAAGCTGCTGCAAAACGCGGTCGCCGGGCTTATGGTGCTGGCCAACCGCCGCGCCGGGATGTTCAGGCGAGAGGATGTCAGCGAGCTGGCGCTGGCCTACCTGCGCGAAGGGCTGACCGTCGCCCGCGCTGAAGGGGCGAAGCTGAACGATGACGTGGCGCAGGATATCCTGGCGAACTTCCAACGCGCGCCCGTGGATTTGGGTACGTCGATTCTCGCTGACCGTCAGGCGGATCGCCCGATGGAGTGGGATATCCGTAACGGCGTCATCCAGCGCTACGGCCGCAAACACGGCATTGCGGTGCCCATCAGCGATGTAGTGGTGCCGCTGCTGGCGGCGGGGAGCGAGGGGCCGGGGTGAAATTCGGTCGGAGAGAAACAAAACCCGGCCGTGGTATGCCGGGTAAGTCTCTTACTTAGCCTGACGGGCTTTCTCTGCTTTCAATTCTTCCATGGTTGCCTCCAGGATCCAGAGGCACTGAGCACCCTCAACCGTCTCCAGCAGCGCCCGGCGGGTACGCTGATAGAACGCGTCGATTTCTTCGGGGGATTTCTCTAAAGGCGGCGTGCAGACAATATCGCTGCCTATCATGTGCGGCCACTTTCCGGCGTCAATGGCGCGGAGCGCTTTCAGCGTTGCGTTCGTGTTTGTTATGAGCGCTGCGGCTAAGGCGTCCTCCAGCTGTTGCGCCTGCTTGACGTCAGCCGTAGCAGACAGGGTAGGAGCTTGCTCAATCCAGTGTGCATCACCAGAGGCGATTCCATTAAGTGCTGATGACCAGTCAGTGCTGGCTGCAATGGCTGGGACGGCGAGCGCACATAGCAGGAGTACGATAGAGTATTTCATCGCACGACCTCAAGGTCACCGCCGTCACGAAGGATTTTACGTCGCGTTGACAGTGAGAGAATGATGCACCCCTCTGATGCAAACCCGGCTGGACCATACTTGTGGTCACCATGAATGCGGAATTCTGAGCGACCAAAACTCTCTCCGGAGGTTTGCTCAAGGATGATTGTAATTGGTCCTTTTGAATTCGAATGACCCGCGATTTTATATGTCCCGCGAGGCAGTGGCCCCAGTCCCTTTACATGCTGACGGTCCGGGTTGTTTTTATTCGTAAGAGCACCGGAATATCCGGTCTCAATTAATTTACCGTCTTCATACATCCTGCCGGTAGACTGCTCATATTTCCATCCCATAACGTTCTCCTTATGCCGTTTTGCGATCATTCCAGCTATCAGAATGCATGATGTTACCGTCGACATAGCGCCAGGTAATTTTTTCATACAGCAGTTCTACCAGCTCAAGATGGTTATGTTTCTCATAGTCAGGATCTTTGACGTCAAGCATCATTGGACAGACGCTGAGGATCGTCACTCCCTCCATAATTGTGGAAAAATATTCCACTTCTTGACCGGCATCGTTGATACGGTAAAACTTCACCTCTGCGGATTTTAGCTTCTGGCCTGTACTGACTGCCTTGTACAAATAGGGGCTGGAGGCGTCGATCTCTTTATCGAAAGAATAAGGGGAATGGACGCGAAGACTTGTTGCTTTGCCGTTATGCTTGTCCGTGGGTTGCATTACGCCGTGGTTCAGTGTGATTAACTCAATACTTCCTTCACGACCATGTATATCGACAGAGCCTTTGATGTCGGCACCACCGTCGTCTTTGAGCCATAAATAAGCGGGAATAGCCATTTGTATAAAACTCCATTTAAGAAAATCCTGAAAAAGCCTTTTGGTTAAGTTGGTTAGGTAACCATGGTGACGCTAGCGCTTATAAAATGGGTCGTCAATTTTTGTACGATTTGGATATGAAATGATCTGCATTTTCGTTGATATAAATTAAGAAAATGTGGGATCTTACGGTTAGAAACTGGAAAATTTATTAATGTTTAATGCCGTGGTTTTACTTAAGTATTAATTAAGTAAATATTGATTGAAAGTCTAATAAATATTTGGGTTGTTATTAGGTTTATATCTATTTAACGATTTATTGATTGGTTAAAAGCTCATAACGGTTCGTCAGAATACCCGCAAATCCCTAGCGACATGCCTGAAACGGTTAAAGAGGTTAAGCAGAAAATCCTACTTCCGATGCTTATATAGCCGTCTGGTTAGCTGCCAGTGCAGATCTTTTATGCTGTCATTCCTGGCCGACCGTCAGGCGGATCGCCCGATGGAGTGGGATATCCGCAACGGCGTCATCCAGCGCTACGGCCGCAAACACGGCATTGCGGTGCCCATCAGCGACGTGGTGGTGCCGCTGCTGGCAGCGGGGAGCGAGGGGCCGGGCTAACGGCCGCTGTTTTTCCATTCGGCAAAGTAATGGGCGGCCGTGCTGCCCATCGCTTTTCTAAACAAAATGATAAACGCATTCATACCTGAGAGTGGAGGAGGGCCGATAGAGAGGAAGGGAGATGAATATGAATGTCCGCTCTGTGCCAGCAGCAGACGTTGAGGAGAATATTATTTTGATGTGAAATATTTGCGTAATATTTTTTCTAATAGCGAGAAAACGACCGTCACCCTTTTGGGAGTAATCAGCTGGTAAGGTCGATATAAATAAAGTTGCCATTTCTCCTGTCGGAGCTCTGGCAGTGGGGGAACAAGTTGGCCGCTTGCTAAGTACTCCCTACAGATAAAATCGCTGGATTGTACAACCGTTTTTCCGGCCAATGCAGCCTGAATTTCGGCGTATGGGTCTGTAGTATAAAACTCAATATGACGAGGGACAAAAGTATTCACTGCGTCACTCATAAACTCAAATGATTTTCCTGTCTCAGGATTAATTAAACCACTAAATGGATAACGCTGTCGAAGATCTTCTAAATCAGTAGGTGCTCCCAGACGCTCAATAAGTTCAGGGGATGCAACCAAAATATGTTCAACTTGTCCGATGTTTTTAATGATAAAGTTTGGATTAGGTTCTCGCCCTACGCGTATACCTATATCGATACGATGCTCAATAGTATCAAGTTTCATCATATCTAAACGCCAGTCAATAAATAAATCAGGATAGGGGCGTAGTGCAGTCAAGAGTTCATACAAGATTTGTTCATGATTTGGAAATCGAAGTAATGTGATGCGAACAATACCTTTCATTTCATTATCATCTTTCGCCATCTGAAATAATTTTTCAGAATCTTCCAGCAGTCGCTTCGCTTGGGGTAAAAATAGTTCGCCGAAACTGGTGAGAAAGATCGAACGAGTATTGCGTTTGAATAAAGGTTCACCAAGTTGTTTCTCCAACTCAGCGACTGTTCGGGTTACTACTGATGGTGAAACCGACAGTTTGATGGCTGCTTCGCGGAAGTTCAAGGTCTCAGAGGCGATGATGAAAAATTTTAGTGCATCAAGTTTGTTCATGATTATTGTGAAATTTGCAATAATGTATTTTGATAATAGCAATTAATTTGCAACTATTCCAGCCATATAATCGAACAATCAAATAAGTAACCTGTCTTACTTTTTATCAGAACTCAAAAGAGTAAATTATGTCAATTCAACCAGTAGAGTTAAACAAAGCCTATCGTTTATTACAGGTCGGGCCAACCACGATGATATCGGCTAAAAATGATGGCATTGAAAATGTCATGGCAGCGGCCTGGGTGGGATTAGTAGGCAATAACAAAGTGATGGCTTTTATAGGTCCACAGGCATTTACTCGCGGGCTTGTAGAAAAAAGCGGATATTACGCTGTCCAGATCCCAGTAGTAAATCAGATGGAAATGGTTTTATATGCTGGAGGCCACAGTTATTCCGACACACCAGATAAAAATAGTAAAATCCCACTATTTTATCAGAAAGAGTTTGATCTGCCTCTAGTTGAAGGTTGCGCTGGCTGGTTAGTATGTAAGGTCATACCCAATGAAGAAAATGAAAAGCAGCACAACTTGTTCTTGGGGGAAATTGTCGGAGCATGGAGTGATGACCGCGTTTTCAGAAATGGGCACTGGATTTTTGATGATGCGCCTGATGAATTACGTACTGTCCATTACGTAGCTGGTGGACAGTTTTATGCCATTGGCAAAGGTACAAAATTTAATTATGGTCCGGGAAAAGACTAATCCTTACTTCTGTATAAATGTAGCCATATAACATGTCTACATAGAGGTAGTAGCAAAAAAAAACAATTAAGATGTCCGCTTTTCGCTCTAAGCGGACCTTGACTGCGGCCCTCCACTTTGTGCCAGAAACGGACGTTCATGCAGATATTGCCGCTGTAAAAGCAACTAAATTTGCAAAGCAGGATTTGCTTAAAGCAACATAGCCACCAGTACCATGCACAACAGCATCACGTAGATTCTCGCGTGCCAGACATCAGGGACGGCGGGGAACACCCGGCGGCTAAATACTATACCCGCCCAGCCAGCCACCAGGAGCATGCCCAGAATCTTCAGGCTGATAAAACCCACAAAACCGCCTGCCGAAATTTTGTGCCAACCGCTTATCGCATAGGTCACCGCACCGCACAACGCCACCGGCAGGGAAAGCGGGTTGGCCGCGCTAATACACTCTCGCATCGTATGACCGTGTCGCCGCAACAACGGCACCGTCATTACGCTGCCACCCACACCCAGCAATGCGGCAATCGTGCCGATTAGCATACCGTCGCAGCAGTCAACGTAATGTGGGTGGGGCCGTGGTCTTCCCGCCAGCAGGATGCTGTGCTGGCTGAGGCGAAGGCCAATCCGGGCGTGGCCGCACTGGCTCAGGGGAAGTTTCAGCCGTCTTCAGATGGTAACTCAGTGTTGTTTATTGAATCCGTAGAGGGTTCTGAATTCCAGGGCGTATTTCTGGCTCAGCTACGGCCAAAAGGGAATGCTCGCTCTTCCGTTGTTGTGGCCGATTCAGGCCAGCTTTCCCGGCATAAAGATGGTTCCCAAATTGTAACGCTGAATAAGGGCACACGCTTTGAGGGAACCGCCACACATCGTGACTTCCGTATCACTGATTTCAATAATTATCAGGCAACTATCGGGAGAAAGAACGTTACTGCGGATCTGAACGACACCGAACAGATGGATATACGTACCCTGTGGAATGTGGGCAGCGAGCGTGCCCGTGCAGATCTTCACTGGCGTATAACGCTTGTGATAACGGTATTTATCATGGCGCTACTGGTGGTGCCTCTCAGCGTCGTTAATCCGCGTCAGGGACGCGTACTCTCGATGCTGCCGGCGATGCTGCTCTACCTGATCTTTTTTCTGCTGCAAACGACGCTGAAATCCAGTGCAGGTAAAGGCAGGCTCGACCCTGCCGTCTGGATGTGGGGAGTCAATCTATTGTATATCGCTCTGGCGACGGTCCTGAACCTGTGGGACACCCTTCCTGTACGGCGTATCCGCGCCCGTCTTTCCACCAGAAAATTCCAGGAAAGATCTTCAGACTGAGCTCGTAATCAGGCAGCTTAATGATAACGGGACCTGCTGCAGTTGATACTGTGCTGTTGCAACTGCGCAAAAAAGAAACTTCAGCAGCGGCCCTCCCTAACTCTTCATTATGTCCTGACGCCAGTTAAGACACTCACCTTTATGAACCTGAAGAGATAGCCGGATTGTCCTCATATAAGACGGTTTTTTCTTTTTTGCAGATTTCGACATGATCCGACTTTGCCTTTTTTCGGATCTGACCGTGAAAAGAGACAAGTTATCATATGTATTACACATCCATATACCTGGTATCTACATCTGCATATACTGAACATAGTTATTAAGGCCGGTCGGCCAGGAGGAAATGATGAAAACCGTATCGGACCGAAGTCATTGCTCTTTTAGGGATTTTTACACACTGCGTTTAATGATTTCATGGATAGTGCCCACCATATTTGGTGGGCACTATCCTCTCAGGAATTTCAGGATCTGTCAGACGGAGCTGAGATGACGCTTACTAGGATTCCACCACTTGACCGGATGCAGTTCTGATGTTGCTGCATGAGAAAGGCCATCCCTGGCGATGGCCTGTGGCATCATAGCCTGTCAGGTCTGCAACGTCCGGGGTGAACCGGACATCGCGTTACGTCAGGCAGAAGCAAACGTAAATCCGTTGAGCTCAGGGTCTGCCTTCGCGAGCTGGCTGAGTAACCCGATGTTGATGAGCCGGGAAAGGTTGATCAGGCCAATGAGATCTGCGTCTTCATAGAAAGACTGGAGCTGCGCAATTATCCCCTCAGGTTCGAGAAAACGATGTCCCTCGATGGTCGCGCTGCAGGCTTCATGCACCAGTGCAAAATCGTTGCCAGCAAGGCTCCGGTACAGCATACCAGCGGTGAAGCCCGAAGATTCACCATGAAAGAACGGCACTTTTTTTCGGCTGGCAAGCGATTCACCTACAGCGGGCAGGAGACCTTTTCTCACAATCGTTTTATCCAGCAGCAGAGTGGCCCGTAACGCGTCAGGAATGCTTTCAGACAAGGTGATCAGGGTCTTAGAAAGAAAGGGAACGCGGTTCTCAAGTGAAAAGAGGGAAGAGATGCGATCCTCATTATGTAAGTTATAGTCATGAAGGTCGCGGCGTTTTAATTTTTGATAAAAAGACCAGTAGTCTTCATTGCCGAGATGGCTTTCGGATGAGACGAACGCCGAGTCAAAGAGTTTATAGTCACTCAGTTCCTGCCAGGCTTTAAGGTGCATACATCCGGGTGATTCCAGATCGTATTTTTCTTTCAGATACCGCAGCGACTCTTCGACGCTCTGCCATGGATCTTCTTCGTCAAAGACAAACGACTGAGTATATCCCCCAAACAACTCATCGCTGCCGTTACCAGACAGCACCACGCGAACATCCGGCGTATGTGCTTTGATGTAAGAGTAGATGCAAGCCTTATAGATCTGTTCTGCGCCAAAGTAGGGGCTTTCACTCGCCCACAGAAGAGTTTTCCAGTCCTCCGGCAGAACCGTCATTTGCGAGTCGACATAAACCTTATGTAGCGGAACACCGAACTGTTCGGCTGCTGCGATGGCTCCGCTGACGTCTCCTGATTCTTCGGTACCGGGCGAGACAAGCGTATATGCGACCACGTTGGCATCCTTCAGGGCGGCCAGCACGCCTATAGAATCGATCCCCCCGCTAAGCAAGATGCCTGTCCGGCCGGATGGCGAGAGCTGCTGTCGGCAACTGGCCTCAAAAGCCCTCGAGAATTCGGCTATGAAACTCGACGGCGTTGTCAACGGTGGCATGTTCTCCGGTGTGCCGGCACAGTAACGGACAACCACAATGCCTCCGGTGGACACATTGTATTTCACTATGCTTCCCGGAGGGACTGATTTGACCCGTGCAAAGACGTTACGGTATTTTAAGGCGTCATAGCCAACATCGCCGCGCAACCACGGGTCATTGAGCATTTCAGCATAATCAATATTCTTGTCCGGTAAAAACGGCAATACTCCCTTTGCTTCAGATGAAAAGAAAATATCACCCTCTTCATCCACCCTGTAGAACAGGGGTTTGATACCAAGCGGATCGCGAATCAGTGAGATTTCATTTCGTTGCTTGTCATAAATAACGATGGAAAACATACCTTCCAGGTGACCGGCAAATTGATCCCCAAAGTAGTGGTAGAGCGTCGGGATCACCGCACAGTCAGAATCATTTTGATAAAAATAATCGGAATAACGGTCCCTTAAATCCAGATGATTATATATTTCAGCATTCGCGAAGCAAATTACGGTACCATTTTGATTCAATAACGGTTGCGATCCGTTGTGTTGTGAAACAATAGCCAGGCGGTTGAAAACAACAGAGAACCCCTCATTGTTATAATGGGTTGTTTCATCGGGACCTCTAAACTGAAGTTTACGTGCCGACTCCCATAATGCCCGCTCATGCCCGGCGGGGTGCTTTGAATAATACCCTACGATTCCGCACATATTCTATTATCCTTTAAAGAAAGTGGCAATTTCCTTTCCATCACGATGTTCAATAGCCATGTGGATACCAAATATCGCGGCATGATGAGAGGCAAGATCGGATACATATCGATAATAGACATCAATGTCGACGTCATACAGATAAAAAGCATCAGGGATATGTTTTTTATCTGTCATATATAAACGAGAAATCACTGAAATGGACTGCGAGTCTTCTACCATTTTCACTTCACTGTAAAGAAGCCTCCGTCCCTCTGAAAAATGCCTGGCGTATTCCGAAAGGGTCGGTGCATGTCCATTAAATAAGAAAAGATCATACCCTCTTGCCATTGCTTCTTCCAAAACCCACCGTGAAAGATCAGCGGGTGTCATTGAAAATTTTCTGCCAAGCGCAATAAGCATTACGGCATAAGAGATTATGGCTTCGCTGCGCGGGTCAAAATCGTCAGGCGTAATATTTTCTATCATGACAGATAACTCATATATTTTCTGATGGCATAGTTAAGAGCCTGATAATTATCAAACACATCGGCGTGACTTCTTTGGTAACTATCAGTGGCGATATTTTTGATGGCAAGTATAACCGACTCATTTATTTGCGCTGGATGATATACATCCTCACAGGTTATATATTCACGTAGGGCTGGATCTTTAATCATTTCTTTTTTAAGAGCATCAAGGATCACCTCCACCTTTGAGGGCACAGAATACGTGAGATTCACCGCAAGGGTCTCCACGTCAGAGCGGGTAGCATGCCACCATCCCCGGGGAACAAATAACACGCTCCCAGGTTTGAGGACGACTTCCGTCGCCTGTTCAAAGAAGTTTGCCGGGGGCTCTCCCTGCCAGTACTGCCGCATTTCTGCCGACAGATGGGGGTAGTCTTTTAAGTCAAGATGTTCTAGAGGCCGGAGGGCATTTTCATTGGGCATAAAGTACCATTTTTTCTCCCCCTGAATTTGGAAAACAAAGTTAACGTAGGAGTCGAAATGGGGGACGAGTCCTCCCTGTTTGTGCGCGGCGTAAATGATAGCCTTATGAAAAACATTTTCTGGTAATAACAGGTTTTTTTTGAGTTTTTTTCCAATCCTATACAATTTTTCATAGGCTAAATCAGCAAAATCGAACTCCAGTGCTGCACCTTCTGCGTAAAGTTTCGCGGCCTTGTTTGCATTGACCATTAAGCGGTCTGACAAGCCTTCCGTTCTCTCCAGTAATTTCTTCCCGTAACACATGACCGGAGATTTGTAGTCCCGCATGACCGTGTCAATGGTAAACGAGTCGGGAAGGCTGAGAAAACTGAGCACGTCGTCTAACTGCGCATGCGACACGTGGTAATTCTTATCCGGCCAGCAGTTCTCAATAAAGCCCTGAAGTCCGTCCGCTCCAAATATAAGTCCATTGTCACTGACCACATTATTCATCTGAACGTCCTCTGCAGATTGGGTTTTTCTGCCATGCGTAGCATCATAAACAGGCAGAGCATAACCACAGCAAATATCATCCCATCTGTCGCGACCGCGATACCCGCGGAATATGACTCTGAAATGATGGTTAATAATTTTGCGCCGACTGCGGCACCGAGGCAGCTTATAAGAATAAAGCATGAAAAAATCGCCCCTTTATACTTATCTTCCGTGTTGGATTGGATAATCAGGCGGGTCATTGAGAATCCGATGCTGGTCCCTACACCCCATAAAACTCCTGAAGCCAGACAAAGATAGGGGGTCTGACTGAGGCCGAAGAAAATGACGCCGCAGCTGCAAATTAACCAGCCGATGATATAAAGACTATTATGATTAGTGCTCTTCAATTTACGTAAAACAAAGAATCCGGTGGCTAACCCACCTAATGACCAGGCAATTTGCATGCCAGCAATATAAAAATTGTTACTATTATCTAACTCCTTGACGTGCAGGGCAACACCGACCACAAAGACCGCCATCGAACATACGCCAATCATAAAATAAGTAATGCTCATCAGTAATATCGTTTTATTGGAAACGATTTCTCTTAATGCATCCAGCATGACCTTTATGTATTTTGGCTTCACCGCATCCGAACTGACTTTATCTGGGATCTTAAAAAGAAAAATGAGCCCCATCACACTGAGTAAAAGCGCAATGCTCAGGTAGGTTTTTGTGCTGTCAGTGATGAGGATGTAAGACAATAGTGTACCCGTCAGCCCAAAAAAATAGTTCAACGTGGTTGTGTTTATTGTCATGTTTTTTATTCTGCCAGAATTAATATCAGGGAGAATACTGTCCAATGTAGGCTTAATAAAACCCGTTCCAAAACCAAATAACAGACTATACGCATACACGTTGAAAATAGGTAACTCAGAAGGCGGACTGAAAATAAGTGAAATGACAGCAAATGAGAGCAGGATAAACCCAAAAATAGCTAACCTTCTGGCACTGATGATATGGCTGATACATCCCGCCACAACAATCCCAATCACAATGGAGATATAAAATACTGAAAACGCATCTGCCGTTTTATCCATCATTCCCGCGCCTAAAAAGACGATGAGCCACGGCAGAAAATAGGCATTGGCTGTTTCCATAAAATACCAGCATGAACTGTATCTATAATAGTTTTTTTCGCTGTTGGTTAACATATGGCTTCCTGTATATTAACTCCCACAATGTTGGTCGTGGACTGTCAATGATGAGCTGATGATCGTAATTGATGTAGTCAATGCCAGCCACTAACTCTTCTTCGCTAAAGTCGACAGGCTGAAGTTCATACGCATTCATGCTGGCGCACGCCAGGAAATGCTCAATAGCCGAGATCTCAATACTCTCTTCTACCGCTTTTTTTACAATTTCCCGGTAAGAGTATTCATCCAGCTGTTGCTCAAATTGGGGAAGTAGAGCTTTTACATCCGGATAGGTATCGACTAAGTAAAGCACCCCGCCATCCATAAGTACGCGGTCGCACTCCCGCAGGGCCTGGACAGGATCTTGCCAGTGGTGAAAACAGGAGTAGGAAAAAATCAGGTCGAAGCACGCATCAGGAAAAGGCAGTGAATGCACATCTCCCAGAACCAACTTTACGCGATTGGTCAAATCCAGAGAGGCGATTTTAATGTTGGCCAGATCGAGCATGCTGGGGTTTATATCTAAGCCATCAATCTGACAGACATTCTGTTTCGCGAAAAAAACGCTCAGATCGCCAGGACCGATACCCAGATCAAGAGCTCTTGTGATATCACATTCGGCGCACAGTCGCTGCATTCTTGTCGCTAACATCGGGTAGATATGGCGTTGATATTTTTGGACAAAATCGTTGTATTTTATACAGGCCTTTTGACTGAGCATGTTCAGTTCCTCAAGGTCACATCTTCAATAATTTTTTCTTCCTGCATCTCCTGGATCAGACTTTCAACATCAGACGTTATATCGGAAACGACGGCATCATATTCCTGTGATAAAGCGTCAACGATCTGCATATTACTGAGCCCGTCATTAATTTTTTTGAAAACGAATGCCGCCGTGGAGTTCAGCGCGTAATCTGGCTCAATAATGATAGATTCGTTTACTTCTTTCCACTTAACCCCGTCTGAAATAACAAAAAAAATCTCTTTCATGACAAAATCCTTTTATTAATCGATGGGAATAACCAATGCGAAATAAGGGGTGTCCGGAGACACCCCTTATTCTCTCTTAGATCAATGACCGCCAGCAGATACTGAGCGACGGATTTGAACTAAGCGTGGTTTAGCATAAGTCTTTTTTCATTGCTCTATTCCTTTTGAAAGTAAATTGATATAATCGCCCTGTTTCACAACAAGTTGTTAACAGGTATTTAATATTTAGCAAAGGTAATGGTTTCCTGCAAGAAAAATTAATCGCTATTTTTAAATATTATATCTAACTGAACAATAAGGCTTTTTATTGATTTCGAAGCGCAATTATTAATAATTAAAATATTAAGGGGTTGTTACGATTATGTTAATGACGCATCTTCTTAAAAGAAATTCATGTTCAACTTTAACATCTCTCATCCTGGAGCACTGCGGCGGTGATTCAATGGTTGTGCATGGAGAAGAGTTTTTTCTTCCATCGCTTCCTGTATTTGTGTGCTGCAAAGATGATGAGGTCCACGGTTTTTGCATTTTTAAAGAAAACGAAAAATATATTGAAATTGTTGCGCTGAATGCATTAAGACCCCGGAAAGGGATTGGTCGTATTCTCATCGGTGAAGTCAAACGCTATGCCGAGGCTCAGGGAAAGTTTCAAATTAAACTCACAACGACAAATGAGAACGTGGGTGCCATTGCTTTTTACAAAAAAATGGGTTTCAAACTGTATGCTGTAGATGTTGATGCTGTTACAAGGGCTCGATTAATCAAACCGTCTATCCCGTTATTTAGCGATCAAGGTATTTTAATTAAAGATGAACTGAATTTTTCATTTTCATGGGACAATGCATGCCATTGAATTTATTGAGCTTACGCCCATTATTTGATCAGTAAGACACAGACCGGCATGACCAGGGCCCCGGAAGGGATGGCACTTTCGTTCACCGCTAAAGTTAGCTTTTTCCGGGGTGTGATGGCATATCTGGCTCATTCTTCAGAGCCAGGGCTGATGAAGAAAAAACAGTGCAAACGCTCCCCACTATGGCACGTTCATACAGTTCCAGATGCAACCTGATATTGCCCGGGATTTCATTGAAATTCACCTGTCCGCAGAACTGCGTGCTGTCTGCGATCTCGGCTACCACTTACTCCGAGATGCGCTTCGGCGCCACCGGTCTGAAGGCCTCCCCGCGCCACGTGCAGCTGGTTGACGCGTTCTGCGCCCGCCTCGACGGCATCCTGCCCGGGGACCGCGCCGCGGTGGACGCGAACACGGAGATTAAGGTGGCGCTGCGCCTCGCCGGAACGCCGATCGGTCTGAACGACACGGCGATAGCCGGGCATGCCATTGCGGCCGGCGCCATTCTGGTGACGAATAATGTGAGGGAGTTTGAGCGGGTGCCGGGTCTGGTGCCGGAAGACTGGGTTAACTGACGGCAGTAAAAGCTCATGAGGGAGGGATGTCCGCTTTGTGTCAACAACGGGTAAAAAGTGATCCACTTACCGTCACCACCAACGGTCTAATATTGATCCACCTTGTTTACTCAGGATTAGCTTCCGCTATAACCCCGGCCTTTCGTTTCTGCTTCAGCCGATAGCTCTCTCCTTTTATCTGGACTACGTGTGAGTGATGTAATATCCGATCCAGCATCGCCGAGGTCAGGGCTGCATCACCGGCGAACGTCTGGTCCCACTGCCCGAACGGCAGGTTAGAGGTCAGGATCATCGCGCTCTTTTCATAACGTTTGGCGATGACCTGGAAGAACAGCTTGGCTTCCTCCTGACTGAACGGCAGATAACCTATTTCGTCGATGATGAGCAGTTTTGGGGCCATAACACCGCGATTGAGTGTCGTTTTGTAACGCCCCTGACGCTGGGATGTCGACAGCTGTAACAGCAGGTCCGCAGCTGTTGTGAAGCGAACCTTGATGCCCGCCCGTACTGCTTCGTAGCCCATGGCTATCGCCAGATGTGTTTTTCCCACGCCCGAGGGGCCCAGTAACACGATGTTTTCGTTACGTTCGATGAAGCTCAGGGAACGCAGCGACTGGATTTACTTCTGAGGTGCGCCGGTGGCGAAGGTGAAGTCGTATTCCTCGAACGTCTTTACCGCCGGGAAGGCTGCCATCCGTGTGTACATCGCCTGTTTACGCTGATGCCGGGCCAGTTTCTCCTCATGTAACAGGTGCTCCAGGAAGTCCACGTAGCTCCATTCCTGCTCCACCGCCTGTTGCGACAGCGCCGGTGCTGCGCCGATAAGACTGTCCAGCTGGAGTTGTTCGGCAAGCACCATCAGCCGTTGATGTTGCAGTTCGACCATCATGCGGCTCCTCTGCAATACGTGTCATAGATGGACAGCGGATGATGCAACGGCTGCCTGTCGAAGGTCACCAGGCTTTCGTCGACCTGCACGTCATACTGTTTTTTCTCCGGTGGCAGTGCCAGCATGGACTGCTGTTCCTCCACCCAGCGATCACAGGGGCGGGTCTGGATAGTTTCATGCTTCCGTTGATTGGCCACATCGTACAGCCAGCGCAGGCCGTAACGGTTTGCGGTTTCAACATCGACGGTGATCCCCATCGGGCGCAGGCGCGTCATTAGCGGGATGTAGAAGCTGTTGCGGGTGTACTGCACCATTCGCTCCACCTTGCCTTTAGTCTGTGCCCTGAAGGGGGCGGCACAGCCGGGGAGAGAAGCCCATTTCTTTGCCGAACTGCCACAGGGAAGGATGGAACCGGTGCTGTCCGGTCTGATAAGCATCTCGCTGGAGCACCACCGTTTTCATATTGTCGTACAGAACTTCCCGCGGTACACCGCCGAAGAAGCTGAACGCATTGCGATGACAGGCTTCCAGCGTGTCGTAGCGCATGTTGTCGGTGAACTCGATGTAAAGCATTCTGCTGTACCCCAGAACAGCAACGAACACATGCAGGGGGGACTTGCCGTTTCGCATGGTCCCCCAGTCAACCTGCATCTGCCGTCCGGGCTCGGTTTCGAAGCGAACGACCGGCTCTGCCTGTACGGGGAGTGTCTGCGAACGGATGAACTCTCTCAGGATAGTCAGCCCTCCACGATAACCCAGCTCCATGATTTCCCTGGCAATAACGGTAGCCGGGATTTTGTAGGGATGCGCATCGCTGATCCGCTTCGATATGTAATCGCGGTATTCATCGAGCAGTGATGATGATGTCGGGCGTGGTGAATACTGCGGCTTTTCAGATTTGGCTTTCAGGTGGCTGCGGACAGTATTGCGCGAAATACCCAGTTCCCTGGCAATGGCCCGGATACTCATTCCCCGCTTGTGCAGGACTTTAATTTCCATACGAATCTCAAAAGTGATCATAAGCTCCCCTGTATTCAGAGGAGCAGATTAACCCCTGGATCAATTTTCAACCGCTGGGGTGGATCAGTTTTGCACCGTTGGTAACACTTTGTGCCAAAAGCAGACTTTAAGTTGTCCAAGAACAGCTCTCATATCTTGGCCTATTTATGTCGACCACCGCTTCAGTGCCTGCAGGATTTAAGGGGACAACGAGCCTGCATGTGGACACAGGTATATCGGTGAGTTAATGTCTTTAAGGGGTATCATTTGACAGTATCTTGAGGGACTTAGAGTGCGGGTTAAATCGATTAAGCTTACCAATTTCAAGAAATTCAAAGATGAATATTTTGAATTCAACGATGACGTAAATATCTTTGTAGGTGATAACAACGCCGGTAAAAGTACTATTCTGGAAGCCCTGGAAATCGTACTGAATTACAGCTATCGGGGCCGCCCCTTCAACAGCGAGTTTACGCCAGACATTTTTAATAAGGATGCAGTGCAGCTTTTTTTGGCTTCTGATAAATCGGCCATGCACTTGCCTGTCTTGGCAATAGAAGCATTCATTGAGGGAGTGCCTGAATACCGGGGTACAAATAATTTCCTTAAAGCCGATGCTCAAGGTATCACGGTGCTGGTGCGCTTTGATGACACGCTCAAGGACGTTTACGCCGACCACTTACTGACAAACCCACACATTACGAGTATCCCGATCGAATTCTACAAGCTGGAATGGCTGGATTTCGGATGGAATCCTGTTAAAGCCGTAGCGAAGAAATTCCGGGCGTTATACATCGACCCAACTCGTATCCACCCCACTCTGGGTAAGAATCAGTACATCTCTACCATACTTAATACCGCTTTAAAGAAAGAGGAACTGGTTAAGCTGACCCTCAATTATCGTGAGAATCAGCAGGTTTTTAACAACTCAGGTGAGGTCAGGACAGTCAATACCGGTCTGGATACGGACCACTTGATCACAGAAAAAAAGCTGTCCATTGCCGCAAGCACTTTACCAGCGGGCTCTATTCAGACCAGCCTTCAACTTGAAGTAGATGATGTCCCTTTCCAGTTCATTGGCAAGGGTGAGCAGAGTAATGTGCAGATCAAGCTCGCGATTCAGAACAAGTCGAAGGATATCGATTTGGTGATGATGGAGGAGCCCGAAAATCACCTTTCTCACACTAACCTCAATAAGCTGGTTCACTACATTGAAAATCAGCGGGGCGACAAACAACTCTTCCTTACCACTCACAGCTCGTATGTGCTCAACAAGCTGAGCATTGATAAAATCTGCCTGGTTCAGTCGGGATACAAACGTCTGCATAAGCTTGCCCCTGCAGTGGTCAAAACCTTAAAGCGCTTACCGGGCTATGACACATTGCGCGTGGCACTCTCGCACAAAGTCATCCTTGTCGAGGGACCGTCAGACGAGTTAGTACTCAAGAAGATTTACCACCGCAAGCACAACCGCCTGCCCGAGCAGGATGGTATTGATATCATCGTCGTGCGCGGAGTCGGGTTTGATACGTTCATCTCCGTAGGTATGGAAATTGGTACCCGAATAAACGTCCTCAGAGATAACGATGGCGACTATGAAGAAAACGTCGTGAAAGTGCGTGCCGATTATGCGGCCTATCCCAATATCAAGCTTATCTCCTCTGCCAAAAATGAGGAGTTTTCGCTTGAACCCGCGATGATATATGCCAATGCAACCGACTTGGTTACGCTGGACGCTTTCGCCAAAGTGGTGTTATCGACACAGACGTTTAACCTCTACGATAAATTAGTCGACTTAGATAAGAGACGCGACTTTCTGATCGATTGGTTTCGAAGCGTCCAGGGAAACGGTAAGGGCGCTCGCAAAGTCGATTCAGCTATCAAGCTGTTCGATGGCACTCTGAATTTCAGGTATCCACCTTTCCTCGATGAGGTGTTCGACTTTGCCTAATGAATTCTGGATTGCCGGTGCAGGATCAGGAAAAACCCAAAAAGTCATTGAGGATGCCATTGAAGTCATAAAGGCGGGCGGACGCGTATTGGTCGTCACCTACACCATGAACAACCAGGCAGAGCTCCGTTCTCGCTTTGTGGAATTGTACGGCAAACACAGCGATGATTTTGTTGTGAAAGGCCTGTTTTCATTTTACCTAGAAGACTTAGTGAGACCTTATCAAACGGCCATGTTTCCAGATCGAATCACTTCTACAATGTTCACCGAGCATAACCCTCACCTGATACCTGGTACGAGGAAATGGCATTCCAAAAGAGGGGAAAAAATTAATGGGGCGCTGAATCCTCTTCATTATCTGACGCCGTGCAAAACCAAAGCTTACACTGGACTGCTGGCGAAGCTGGCAACAAAAATCTCCGCTTCAACAAAGAATGCCCCCGCTAGCAGATTGAAAGAGATTTATCAGAGGATCTTTTTTGATGAGGTTCAGGATTTGGTTGGATGGGATTTTGACGTTATCAAAGCACTCAGTAAGGCAATGCATAACTCTATTTGCTGTGTAGGCGATTTTCGTCAAACTATTTACACGACCACGTTCGGCCACAAGGCACCGGAAACACCTGAGCAAAAGATTCAATACTTCAAAGACCTCAATTTTAGTCCGTTCTCGCTGGCGAAGAATCGCAGATGTATCCAGGAAATCTGCGATCTCGCGGATACCATTCATCCCGGTATTTATGAACAAACGCAATCAGAGGTGGGAGAAGTTCCTGCTGAGATGGCCCATCACTGCGGCTGTTTTCTCATAAAACCATCTCAGGTGAACGATTATCTCAATATATTCAAGCCTCAAGTTTTGCGATGGTCATCGCCCATGGGAAAAGGCTATTTGCCACCAGGTATCACCTGTCACACTTTCGGCTCCTGTAAAGGTCTCGGTTTTGACCGCGTACTAATTATTTCACCGGAGAAACATCTCAAGTATCTGGGTGGCGACCTTGACGTGTTCGATAAAGATAAAACGGAGGAATCTAGAAACAAGCTGTACGTGGCCATTACCCGAGCTCGTTACAGCCTGGCGTTTGTCGTTGAGGAAGAGCATTTTACAAATATAAAGCTGCCACATTGGGTTAGACCTATGTAAGTCGATGCTAACGTCTAACCATTTAACTTCCGCTTTTCGCTCATAAGAGACAACCATACTCAAATCTCCCACATTGCAGGAGATTTGAGTATGAACACGTCACCGTGGAATAAAGACCGTATCATAGGCCAAAAAAGACCACTTCAGATATCTCATATCTGGGGGATCCGAATCCGGCTTGAACTGGAAGGTAAAACGCGTGATTTAGCTCTGTTCAATATGGCCTTAGACAGTAAGCTACGAGGCTGCGATCTGGTGAACCTCAAAGTATCTGATGTTGCATATGGTAGCTCGGTTTCAAGCAGAGCAACGGTGCTGCAACAGAAAACCGGAAGCCCTGTGCAATTTGAGATAACCAAAGGGACAAGAGAAGCTGTTGCTGCATTGATAAAGCTTGGCAATTTGCACAGTAAAGACTTCTTGTTTCGGTCTCGGATCGGAACTAACCGGCACATATCAACCCGACAATACAGCCGAATTTTTCATGGGTGGGTAGAAAAGCTTGGTCTCGAAGCTTCGCTTTACAGCACACATTCCATGAGAAGAACAAAACCTTACCTGATATACAAGAAAACCAAGAATCTCCGGGTGATCCAACTTCTGTTGGGCCATAAGAAACTGGAAAGCACTGTCCGTTATCTAGGCATCGAAGTCGATGATGCGTTAGAGATCTCTGAATCGATTGAAGTCTAAGGTTGTCAGGGCTGCAACAGCAGCCCTGTGCCAGGAGCGGACGTTGTTTTTCAACTATTACCCAGGCCTGCGAACCACCTCATCTTTATCCCTTAAATTCTCAATGTATCGATAACCGCTCTTAGAGCGGGTGACACATTGCGGTGCGGATAATAGATATATGAACCTTCCAGGCGCTGACTGTAGCATTGCAAAACTCTGATCAGCGCCCCCTGTTCTATATCATCAGAAACCAATTCCTCCGGAACATAAGCCAGTCCCAGGCCTAGCCGGGCGGCTTTGGCTTCCATATAGCTGTCAGCAAAGGCCCATTGTCCCTGAGGTTGATGGGTTATCTTTTTACCGTCTTGATTGAGTTCCCATGCATACAGGCTGCCGTCTCCAAACTGGTAAGCGATGCAGGGATGAACCACTAAATCGGAGGGAGTTTGCGGAAATCCGTAGCGACGAAAGTGCTCGGGCGTGCCGACAACGGCCATCTCCATATCGGGCGAAATGCGCACCGCGACCATACCGCTACCTACTTCCGAGCCCAGACGTATACCGGCATCGAAGCGCTCAGCAATAATATCGACAAACCGGCTTTCGCTGATGAGCTCCAGCCGAATATCTGGGTAGCGTTGTTTAAACACCGCCAGCTTCGGCAGCAGCACTTTATCAATGGCGTGCTGACTGGCATTAATACGGACCGTACCCGATGGGGTATGGCGATAATGGGCCAGCGTGGCAAGCCCCATATCTAAAGCGTCAAATCCAGATTCGACGGTTCGATAGAGCAACTCGCCGGCATGGGTGAGCGATAACTTGCGCGTGGTACGCACCAGAAGCTGCACGCCCAGTCGTTCTTCCAACTCGCGCACTGCACGACTAATTCCTGACTGCGCCAGGCCAAGCCTCTGCGCGGCGGCAGTAAAACTCCCTTCTCGCACGACCTGCATAAACAGATAGAGATCGTTATAGTTTTCCCGTTTCGCCATCATCCTTCCCCTGCTGCCGCATCACAATTCAGAACAATATGTTATCAATCTTAGCATTTTTCACCCTCTAATCAGTACTATTTCTGCTAACTATAATGTGCGCATTGCAACAAAGCACAGCAGCGTTGTCCGTATGAAACCTGTTTCTGGCACGTTTTATGAAGGGGATTTTGATGACTGCTTTCACCCAAAAATTGACAACTGCGATACCCGCCCTGTTGTTATGCGCATCATTAAGTGGAGTCACAAATATGAGTTACGCTGATACAGCCAATCCGAACGCGCCCGTTTCGCTGGTCGAGAAATGGGATAAAACTTTTGCTGAGAGCACGAAAGTTGATCACCGTAAGGTGACCTTTCCGAACCGATACGGGATCACCTTAGTCGGGGATCTCTACATCCCGAAGGATCGTGGGGATCGCAAGCTGGCAGCTATTGCTGTTAGCGGCCCCTTCGGGGCGGTGAAAGAGCAATCCAGCGGCCTGTATGCGCAGACGCTGGCTGAACAGGGATTTGTCACTCTGGCTTTCGACCCTTCATACACGGGCGAAAGCGGCGGCTACCCGCGCAACGTCGCATCTCCGGATATCAACACCGAGGATTTCAGCGCGGCGGTTGATTTCTTAGGCCTGCAAAAAGAGGTGGATCGCAACCGTATCGGGCTGCTCGGTATCTGCGGATGGGGCGGCATGGCCTTAAACGACGCCGCGGTGGACACGCGTGTCAAGGCGGTGGCGACCAGCGTGATGTATGACATGAGCCGTGCGATGGGGCATGGCGTGGGCGATGGCAAAGACCGCTATACCACTGCCGATCGTCGTGCCGTATTGCAGTATCTGAACACGCAGCGCTGGAAGGATGCGGAAAATGGCGCTTTCGCGCCAGGCGGGCATGACATTTATGTTGATGAGAAGGGCAACGTCACCGCTTCCGATCGTATTCTGCCGGAAACTCTGCCCGCGAATCCTAACCCAGTATTGAAAGAGTTCTTTGATTATTACCGCATGCCGCGTGGTTTCCATGAGCGTTCGGTCAACTCAACCGGTGCCTGGAATGCAACCATGCCGCTGTCATTTATGAATATGCCGCTGCTGAGTTACGCCAATGAAGTTACTATCCCTACACTCATCGTGACCGGCGAAAAAGCCCATTCACGCTATTTTGCTGAAGATGCCTTTAAGGCAATCGGCAGCAAAGAGAAAGAGTTAGTGATTGTCCCTGGGGCAAACCATGTTGATCTGTACGACAACGTTGCGGGTAAGATCCCATTTGGCAAATTTGAGCAATTTTTCAAAGCAAACTTAAGGTAACCCGAAAGGTTTACCAGGCCACCTGTCATAAACGGGTGGCTTTTACCTGCCTGGTGTGACGCAGAATATGTCACATCGCCCCATATTCTCACCCACCTATTTTGTCGTTATTCCCTGAATAACTTCTGACCCGACTGCGCCTGAATCTGGCTGGTTCGATATTAAGGGATGCTAATAATGTCCACTGTAAGTCTAAAACCATCATACGAAAAAAAGCATGCATACTGGAGCGGCGTATTTGCCATGACGCTTTGCGTGTTTGTGCTGATCGCTTCTGAGTTTATGCCAGTCAGCCTGCTTACGCTCATTGCCCGCGATTTGCACGTTACCGAAGGGTTGGCAGGGCAAGGAATTGCCGTCTCTGGCGCACTGGCAGTGCTGACCAGTCTGACTATATCCCATATTGCCGGAGACCTGAATCGTAAATATCTTCTGCTTGGGCTAACGGTCTTAATGGCCATATCAGGGTTAGTTATCACCATGGCGCCTGACTATCCGATTTATATGCTGGGGAGGGCTCTGATTGGCGTCGTCATCGGAGGGTTCTGGTCAATGTCGGCTGCAACCGCCATTCGGCTCGTGCCACAGCACCAGGTTCCCCGCGCACTGGCAATTTTTAACGGCGGTAACGCGCTGGCCACCGTTGTGGCTGCGCCGCTTGGTAGTTATCTGGGGACAACGGTCGGTTGGCGTGGGGCCTTTTTATGTCTCGTCCCTCTTGCGATAGCTGCGTTCATCTGGCAATGGTTCAGCCTGCCTTCGATGGAAAGCGATAAAACACAAAAACCACAGGGGTCTGTGCTTCGTCTGTTCAGCGTTGCCATCGTACCAACGGGAATGCTTGCCTGCGGGCTCTTCTTTATGGGACAGTTTGCTTTGTTTACCTACGTGCGCCCCTTTCTGGAGAGCGTCACCAGAGTGGGACCTTCTAACCTTTCTCTGATTTTGCTTGCAATAGGCATAGCAGGTTTTGTCGGCACAATGATCGTCTCAACATTCCTGAACGCCAAATTTTACAAGACCTTAATCATGATCCCGTTGCTTATGGCCGCGATTACTGGTGCGTTACTGCTGGTCGGACACCACATCTGGGCCGTTGCCGTATTATTAAGCCTGTGGGGGCTACTTGCGACGGCTGCGCCAACAGGATGGTGGACATGGATAGCACGAGCGTTACCCGAAGATGCAGAGAGGGGTGGTGGCCTCATGGTTGCGGTGATCCAGCTATCGATTGCGCTTGGTTCAACGGCTGGAGGTCTGGCATTCGACAGTCTGGGATGGAGAAGTGCATTTGGTTTAAGTGGTTTGTTACTACTGGGGGCGGTAGTGATGACATATGCAACATCCCGTCAAAATAGGAAGGTACACTAACGCAATTCTTTTATATCTGGTGTGCGCTCTTTAAGGACATACGACAGAGGGGCGAATGTCCGCTCCTCGCTCAGAGCGGACTAAACGCACATGCTTCAAGGCAAAGTAAACGAGCCTTCCATGACAATAACGCTTTTCCCTCCCACCCTGACGGATGGTGTTTCTGACGTGCCATCGTAGCCTGAAAACAATATGCTGGCCCGTCCCATATCTACGCCCTGGCTTACACAGAGCGAAAGTTCTTTTTCATTGCGAAGCTGTGCCAACAGGGCAGTAACTGCCGCTGTCGCACTACCTGTTGCTGGATCTTCGGTCATTCGTGGCGTAAACATACGGGCCTGCAAATCACACTGGTTTTCAGGATCAGTTTCCAGCGTATAGGCATAAACAGAAACCGCACCGTCTAGTGGCAGAATGGCCCGGAAACCCTGCAAATTCGGGACACAACTGCGAAGCGCGTTCCGCGTTGCGAGCTCTACAATCAAAAATGGTAAGCCAACTGAGGCAACGAGAGGCATATGTATTTCTGTACGTATATCACTAGTTTCCAGAGACAGGCAGGTGGCCACTTTTTCTGGATTGACCTCGGAGTAGCAGGATAATGCTTCTGGCACCAGAAGCTCTGCTCCTGTGACCATTTTATTTTCTCTAATAATTCTGACTGGCACCAGCCCGGCACCCTCTTCAAAAAGTAACGTTTCAGGCAGCGATATGCCATTGAGTTCAGCCTGGTTTGCCAGGACAAAAGCCGTCCCCACATTGGGATGACCGGCGAAAGGTATTTCACGCGATGGGGTAAAAATCCGTACCCGGGCTGTATTTGATAAATCTTCGGGTGGTAAGACGAAGGTCGTTTCACTGTAGCCAAATTCTAAGGCGAGCAGTTGCATTTGCTCAGTAGTCAGTCCCTTGGCATCCAGAACGACTGCAACCGGGTTGCCGCAAAAAGGTTTATCAGTAAACACATCTGCAATCACATAACGTCTTCTCACCACGACCTCTAATTCCATGTTTTAAAATGAATTCATATTCACGCTTTTAGTTGTTTTCAACATACGTTCACAGGAATGCATAAGCCAATGGTATTTTCCAGAATGAAAAACTTTCATCAAAGGTGAAACACCACAACTTTGGCAGCCATCTTTAAGATTAATAGAATAAGCGCTAACTTCCGCATTTCGCTCTTAACGGACATTCAACAAACTACTCTGTACTTTGAGTAAGGCCAAAGTCCTGCTTTTTACCCCAGCAGAACCCCGGCCACCCATCACCCGCCTCAGTGCGCCGTTATATAAGGCTCCTTCACAAACTCCGCCAGCAGCCAGACCATATCATGCAACAGCCCGGTGAGTTCTTTCGCCACGCTCGCAGGTAATGTCCCGCCCATTACTGCCAGCGTTAACGCCACGGCATAATCCACCTGTAGCGCCGTTTCTTGCCAGCATTCCGGCACGCAGGAGGCGATCTTTTCCCCGGCAATGAGCCGTTCCACCAGATACGGTGGAAGTTCTGAGTCACAGCACTCGCGCAGCCGTTTCAGCGCAGCCAGCAGTCGCTCGCATAGCGTGGCAAAGGTCACTGCGTCGTCATTTTCCACCAGTACGCTGACATACGCGGTACAGGCATCGACCAGTTCAAAAAGATCCGCAGAATCGGAAATTGAAGCGTTGATGAGGTGATGAACAGCGCTTTCTTCAGAGAGCGCGTAAGAAAATCCTGGGGTAGTAGCCATTTAGCATCCTCTTTGTCTAAAAAAACGTCATGTTATGCTAACGGGTTCCTACGCCCGGTTACGGTTGTGCCGCAACGCAGGCACTTTACGACCGCGGAGAAGGGATGAAAAGGGATAACCCTGAATTACATAAGGTTGCTTGCAGGTTTGCGAGGCGGCTTCCAGAACGGCATTTCCGGGCACCGCCGCACCATTAATCCTCGCTCATCATCGCCAGAAACCGCTTCACCGTCCGCGAACGTTCGAAGCGCCGCCAGCAGAGCGCGATATCGGTATAAAGCTCCGGCGAGCGCAGCGCGTGGTAGGTGACATTCGGCGGTGAAATGGCCGCCATGGATTTCGGCACCAGCGCGAACCCGCCGCCGGCGGAGACCATGCTCAGGGAAGAGGAAAGCTGCGACGACTGCAGCGCGCGCTGCACGTTTATTCCGGCCCGCTTGCAGCAGCCGTAAACCCGGTCATACAGCCCCGGCGCGACCTCCTGCGGGAACAACACCACCGGCGTATCCCGAAGTTCCTCCAGCGCCAGATCGCCGCACGTCGCCAGAGGATGATCGCGATGCAGCGCCACCACCATTGGCTCCCGGTCGAGGATTTTTAATTCGAATACCTTGCTGCTTTCGCACGGCAGGCGCACAAAGGCGATATCCAGTTCACCCTCCGCCAGCATCGTGGTCAGCGACGACATGTTGGCTTCCACCTGGTGAACCTGCACTGCCATGTTCTGCACCTGAAACTGGCGGATCAGGGCGAAGATTTTGGGATGAAAAGCATCCGAACTGGTAATGCCAATCGACAGGCTGCCGTTCAGCCCGCGCGCGATGCCCCGGGCTTTCTCCAGCGCGGCGTCGCTCAGCGCCAGGATTTTACAGGCGTCCTCATAGAAGGCTTCTCCCGCCTCGGTCAGCTCCACGCCCCGCGTCAGGCGCCTGAACAGCGGCGTGCCCACTTCCTCCTCAAGCCGTTTGATCTGCTGGCTCAGAGGAGGCTGTGAAATACCCAGCGCGTTGGCCGCCCTGGTGAAGTGTCGCTCGCGTGCTACCGCGACAAAATAGCGCAGATAACGAAGTTCCATATCAAAAACGTCTCAAACCAGCATGGATTCTATATTGGAACTCTCTGCTGAATCGGGTCAACATTTATTTAACCTTTATAAATAAAGTTGAAGAGGACGAGCATGATGATGCATTCATCTGCATGCGACTGTGAGGCGAGTTTATGCGAGACCCTGCGCGGGTTCTCGGCTCAACATCCTGACAGCGTGATCTATCAGACATCGCTAATGAGCGCCCTGCTGAGCGGCGTCTACGAAGGGGAGACCACCATCGCCGACCTGCTGGCACACGGCGATTTTGGCCTCGGCACCTTTAACGAGCTGGACGGCGAAATGATTGCCTTCAGCAGCCAGGTCTACCAGTTGCGCGCCGACGGCAGCGCCCGCGCCGCGAAGCCGGAGCAGAAAACGCCGTTCGCGGTGATGACCTGGTTCCAGCCCCAATACCGCAAAACCTTCGACGGGCCGGTCAGCCGTCAGCAGATCCACGACGTGATCGACCAGCAGATCCCCTCCGATAACCTGTTCTGCGCGCTGCGCATCGACGGCAACTTCCGCCACGCGCACACCCGCACCGTACCGCGCCAGACGCCTCCGTACCGGGCGATGACCGACGTGCTGGACGACCAGCCGGTGTTCCGCTTTAACCAGCGCGAGGGCGTGCTGGTGGGGTTCCGTACCCCGCAGCATATGCAGGGCATCAACGTGGCGGGCTATCACGAACACTTCATCACCGACGACCGACAGGGCGGCGGCCATCTGCTCGATTACCAGCTGGAGAGCGGCGTACTCACCTTCGGTGAAATTCACAAGCTGATGATCGACCTGCCTGCCGACAGCGCGTTTTTACAGGCCAACCTGCACCCCAGCAACCTTGATGCGGCTATCCGCGCCGTCGAAAACTAACAGGAGAACTACCGTGAACAGTGAGAAACAGTCACGTCAGTGGGCGCACGGCGCCGATATGGTTGTCGGCCAGCTGGAAGCGCAGGGCGTGAAGCAGGTGTTCGGGATCCCGGGGGCAAAAATCGACAAGGTTTTTGACTCCCTGCTGGACTCCTCCATCGAGATCATTCCCGTACGCCACGAGGCCAACGCGGCGTTTATGGCGGCGGCAGTGGGGCGTCTGACCGGCAAAGCCGGGGTGGCGCTGGTCACCTCCGGACCGGGCTGTTCAAACCTGATCACCGGTATTGCCACCGCCAACAGCGAAGGCGACCCGGTGGTCGCGCTGGGCGGGGCGGTGAAGCGGGCAGACAAAGCGAAGCTGGTGCATCAGAGCATGGACACCGTCGCAATGTTCAGCCCGGTGACGAAATACGCCGTAGAAGTGAACTCCCCGGACGCGATTGCCGAGGTGGTGTCCAACGCGTTTCGCGCCGCCGAGCACGGCAGGCCGGGCGGGGCGTTTGTCAGCCTGCCGCAGGATATTGTCGACCAGCCCACCACGGGGGCGATTTTGCCCGCCAGCGGTCCCGCGCTGATGGGGCCGGCACCGGAATCCGCCATTAACGACGTGGCGAAGCTTATTGAAAAGGCCAAAAACCCGGTCATCTTACTCGGCCTGATGGCCAGCCAGCCCGCCAACAGCGCCGCGCTGCGCAAGCTGCTGGAGAAAAGCCGTATCCCGGTCACCAGCACCTACCAGGCCGCCGGGGCGGTCAATCAGGAGCACTTCACCCGCTTTGCCGGACGCGTCGGCCTGTTTAACAACCAGGCGGGCGACCGGCTGCTGCATCTGGCGGATCTGATTATCTGCATCGGCTACAGCCCGGTGGAGTACGAGCCTTCTATGTGGAACAGCGGCGACGCCACGCTGGTGCACATTGACGTGCTGCCCGCCTATGAGGAGCGCAAGTATGTTCCCGATCTGGAGCTGGTGGGGGATATCGCCGCCACGCTGAACCTGCTCGCCAGCCGCATTGAGCACAAGCTTGAACTGAGCCAGCGCGCCTCGGAAATTCTGGTCGATCGCCAGCATCAGCGGGACCTCCTCGACCGCCGCGGCGCATCGCTTAACCAGTTTGCCCTGCATCCGCTTCGCATCGTGCGCGCCATGCAGGACATCGTGAACAACGACGTGACGCTTACCGTCGATATGGGCAGCTTCCACATCTGGATTGCCCGCTACCTCTATAGCTTCCGCGCGCGTCAGGTGATGATCTCCAACGGTCAGCAGACCATGGGCGTGGCGCTGCCGTGGGCGATTGGCGCGTGGCTGGTCAACCCGGGGCGCAAAGTGGTGTCGGTCTCCGGCGACGGCGGCTTTTTGCAGTCGAGCATGGAGCTGGAAACCGCCGTGCGCCTCAACGCCAACGTGCTGCACATCATCTGGGTGGATAACGCCTACAACATGGTTGCCATTCAGGAAGAGAAAAAATACCAGCGTCTTTCCGGCGTGGAGTTCGGCCCGGTCGATTTCAAAGCCTATGCCGACGCGTTCGGCGCTAAGGGCTTCGCCGTCGAGAGCGCCGACGCGCTCGAACCGACGCTGCGTGCCGCAATGGATGTCGATGGCCCGGCCGTGGTGGCCATTCCCGTCGACTACAGCGATAACCCGCTGCTGATGGGCCAGCTCCATCTCAGCCAGATTTTGTGAATCAACATAAGGACAGAGAAATGCAAAAAGTGGCTCTCGTAACCGGCTCAGGCCAGGGGATTGGCAAAGCGATCGCGCTTCGTCTGGTGAAGGATGGTTTTGCCGTCGCTATCGCCGATTACAACGAAGAGACGGCGAAAGCGGTTGCCGATGAAATCATCCGCAGCGGCGGGAAGGCCGTCGCCGTGAAGGTCGACGTCTCTGACCGCGAGCAGGTGTTTGCGGCCGTGGAGAAAGCCCGCACCGAACTGGGCGGCTTCAACGTTATCGTCAACAACGCCGGGGTGGCGCCGTCCACGCCGATCGAATCCATCACGCCGGAGATTGTCGACAAGGTCTACAACATCAACGTGAAAGGGGTGATCTGGGGCATTCAGGCAGCGATTGACGCGTTCCGCAAAGAGGGGCACGGCGGCAAAATCATCAACGCCTGCTCCCAGGCGGGCCACACCGGCAACCCGGAGCTGGCCGTCTACAGTTCCAGTAAATTTGCGGTGCGCGGCTTAACCCAGACCGCCGCACGGGATCTTGCTCCGCTGGGGATCACCGTTAACGCCTACTGCCCGGGCATCGTTAAAACGCCGATGTGGGCGGAGATCGACCGTCAGGTCTCCGAGGCGGCGGGTAAACCGCTCGGCTACGGGACCGAGACCTTTGCCAAACGCATTACGCTTGGCCGCCTGTCCGAACCGGAAGATGTTGCCGCCTGCGTTTCATATCTTGCCGGGCCAGACTCTGACTATATGACCGGCCAGTCTCTGCTCATCGATGGTGGGATGGTGTTCAACTAAATTCTAATAAGCTCTGACATGAGTTTTCCCCTGCCTCCGAGCAGGGGCTTTTTTTTGTCTCCTCCGCCATTGTGCATTACACTGCGCGCTGCAAAACTTTAGTCATTACGATCTGACAGGCGGTAACAGCGATGAACGGTACAATCACAACGTGGTTTAAAGATAAAGGCTTCGGATTTATCAAAGATGAAAACGGCGACAACCGCTATTTTCATGTGATTAAGGTCGCGAACCCCGATCTGATTAAAAAAGACGCTGCGGTGACCTTCGAGCCAACCACCAACACCAAAGGCCTTTCCGCGTATGCGGTGAAGGTGATCCCGGAGAGCAAGCATCTCTATATCGCGGGCGAGCGCGTGAAGCTCACCTCGATCAAATCCTTCGTGGTATTCAGCGAAGAAGAGCCCGTTGAGACCAAAATCGACAAAGAGAACGCGGTGCTGTCGGTGGGTCTGCTGATGAACAGCATCAAACCAAAATCCGACAAGAAGCCGGGCGAAATGCGCACGGTGAAGAAGCTGGCGATCACCACCTTCCAGAACACGACGATGATCTTTACCGAAGATGAAATCGACATCGACGCCACGGTTAAGCTGCTGAAGTAATTTTATGCCGGGTGGCGGCGATGCCTTGCCCGGCTTGCAAAACTTAACCCATTCTGTGCTCGCCCCGTAACATCGCCTCACGGTCAAACACCTTCTGAATCGCCCCGTGCGCCATAAACGCTGCCCGGTCGGACATATGGGCAATCACGTCCGCGTCGTGGCTCACCAGCAGATAGGTCATCTCATGCTCGGCCTTCAGGCGGTTAAGCAGGTTCAGGATTTCCGCCTGCACCGACATATCCAGCGCCGAGGTCGGTTCATCCAGCAGCAGAAGCTGCGGGCGCAGCAGCAGCGCCCGGGCAATGGCAACGCGCTGGCGCTGGCCGCCGGAAAGCTGGTGCGGGTAGCGCCTGCCCGCGTCGGCGGAAAGTCCCACCTGCTGCAGCGCATCCGCCACCTTTTCCGCAACCTGCGTTTCGCCGTGTAGGCTTAACGGCTCCGACAGGGTGCGCGCAATGGTGTGGTTTGGATGCAGCGAGGCCCACGGATCCTGAAACACCATCTGCACGTTGCGGCGAAGCTTGCCTTCAAAGCGGCGCCCTGGCGTTAACGTTTCCCCCAGCAGGGCAATACTGCCGCGCCACTCGCGCTGTAGCCCTGCCAGCACGCGCAGAAGGGTCGATTTGCCGCAGCCGGATTCGCCAATCAGGCTGAACGTCTCGCCTCTCTCTATGCTAAAGCTGGCGGCAGAGACCGCCGTTTTTTCCCCGAAGGTGACCTGCACCTGGTTAACCTCAACGAGCGCCATCGCTGGCCTCCTTCCACGGCTGCGAACGATCGAGCGTCGGCAGCATCTGTCCATAAGTATGGGCGTCTGGACGACAGGTCCACAGGGTGCGCGTGTACGGATGCGTCGCCTGCGGGAGCCGGTTCGCCGCCATCTCATCGACCTTTTCACCCTGATACATCACCAGCACGCGGTCGCAGTGCTCCGCCACCAGCGGAAGATCGTGGCTGATTAACAGCATCGCCATCTGGCGTTCTTCGCACTGCTGCACCAGCAGCTCGAGGATCTGATTGCGCAGGCGGGCGTCCAGCGCGGAGGTCGGTTCGTCGGCAATCAGTACCTGCGGGTTGTTGATCAGCGCAATCGCAATCATCACCCGCTGGCCCATGCCCCCGGAAAGCTCGCCGGGATAGCGTGACAGCACGTTCTCGTTCAGCCCGACGGCGCGGATGATGTCGTGAATGCGCGCCGCACGCTCCGGGCGCGTCAGGCGCTGATGCAGCGTGAGCGCCTCATCAAGCTGGGCGGCGACGCTTTTCACGGGGTTTAGGGCGTAGCGCGGGTCCTGCAGGACCATCGCAATCCCGTTGCCGCGCAGCGCCTGCCAGCGGCGGGCGTTCAGGGTCAGCAGATCGTTGCCAAGCACGTTAAGCCGGTTCGCGCTCACGATACCGGGTTTACGCACCAGACCCATCAGGGCGCGGGCGGACATCGACTTACCGGAGCCGGATTCTCCCACCAGCGCCAGCCGCTCGTTGCCAAGCCGAAAGCTCAGGTTGTTGACCACGCGCGCGGCGGGGTAGTCGATATTTAGCGCATCGACGATAACGCGGTGTTCAGTCATGCTGTGGCTCCAGTACGTCGCGCAGGCCATCGCCCAGCAGGTTAAACGCCAGGCTGGCAAACAGGATGGCGCCGCCCGGAATGGCGGCAATCCACCACTGGTCGAAAATCACCTGCATGCCGTCGGCAATCATCGCCCCCCATTCGGCCATGGGCGGACGCGCGCCAAGGCCGAGGAAGCCGAGACCGGCGGCGGCCAGAATAATCCCCGCCAGATCCAGCGCCAGCCGCACAATCGCGGACGGCAGGCACAGGGGCAGAATATGGCCGACCAGCAGGCGCAGGCCGCGGATCCCCATCATCTCCGCGGCGGCCAGATAATCGCTGTGGCGCAGACGCTGAATCTCGCTCCGCGCCTGACGCGCGTAGGCGGGCCAGGTGGTTAAGGCCAGCGCCAGCGCGCCGTTGACCAGCCCCGGGCCAAGCATCGCCACAAACGCGAAGGCGAGGATCAGGCGCGGCATCGACATCACCACGTCGGTAAAGCGCATCAGGATACGCTCCACCCAGCCGCCGTAGTAGCCGGACAAAATGCCCACCAGCAGCCCGGCGGGCAGGGTAATGACCGTCACCAGGGCCACCAGCCCGAGCGCCGGACGGGTGCCGTAAATCAGGCGCGAGAGCAGATCGCGCCCGTAGCTGTCGGTGCCCAGCCAGTGCCGGGCGCCAGGTGCCTCCAGGCGCGCGGCAGCGTCCTGCCAGTTCGGATCTACCGGCGCCAGCCAGGGCGCGAACAGGGCAATAAACACCAGCAGCGCGAGGCCAATCAGTCCGCAAACGGCGGCAGGGGAGCGGCGCAGGCGGCGTAAGAAGAGATAAAACGGCATCAGCGCACCCTGGGATCGGTCGCCCGCACAAGCAGGTCGGTAAGGTTATTGATCAGTACAAAGCAGACGCCAATCAGCAGCGTACCGCCCATAACCGCGGTCGTGTCTCCGGCGAACAGGGCGGTGGTGAGATAGCGTCCGATGCCCGGCCACGAGAACACGGTTTCGGTTAATACCGCACCTTCCAGCATGCTGGTATAGGCCAGGGCGATCACCGTCAGCAGGGTGCTGCGAATGTTCGGCAGCACGTGGCGCAGCAGAATGGCCATCACCCCGGCACCCTTGGCGCGGGCAAGCAGGATGTACTCCTTGTTCATTTCGCTGAGGCAGGCCGAGCGGGTCAGGCGGGTAATGCTTGCCAGCGAGTAATAGGCCAGTAGCAGCACCGGCAGCACCAGGTGGCTGATGGCGTTGCGGAATGCCTCGCGATCGCCGGAAAGCCAGGTGTCTATCAGCGCAAAGCCGGTGCGCGGCTCGACGGTGAACTGCCAGATATCGTCCAGCCTGCCGGGGCCCACGCTCCACTGCAGCTTCGCGTAGAACAGGGCCAGCATCAGCAGGCCAAGCCAGAAAATCGGCACCGAGTTGCCGAGCAGGGTAAGCGTTCTGATCGCGACATCGAGCGGCGAACCGGCGTAGCGGGCGCACAGCACCCCGGCCGTCACGCCGAGCACGGACCCAATGATTAACGCCAGCGTCGCCAGCTCCAGCGTAGCGGGGAAGGCGTGCAGCAGATCCTGCAGCACCGGCTGCCCGGTAGCGCTGGCGGTGCCTAAATCACCGTGGGCGAGATTTTGCAGATAGTGCCAGAACTGCACGGGCAGGGGACGATCCAGCCCGAGCTGGTGGCGAACCTGATCGTACGTTGACTGGCTGGCGTGATCCCCGACGATCTGCAGCACGCGATCGACCGGGGAAAACGCCGAAAGCGCAAACGTGACGAGCAGCAGCCCGAAGAGCGTCAGCAGCAGGGTCAGCAGACCCTGAAGCACGCGGGTGGAAAGATGTGGCATGGGAAATCTCTTCATGCCGGGTGCGGCTTCGCCTTACCCGGCCTACAAAAACCGAGAACACAGGCCGGGTAAGCGCAACGCCACCCGGCAACAAGGGCTACTTCGTGACGCGATCGTACCAGACCATATCCGCGTTCAGCCCCTGCTGATATCCCTTCACGTTATCGCGCACCGCGATCTGGGTTTTGCCCTGATCGACGAACACGTACGGCGAGCTCTGCTGCAGCTGTTCCTGCATCTTCTTGTACAGATCCAGACGCTTCGCCGGATCCGGTTCGGCAACCGCCGCCAGCGTGGCCTTGTTCAGCTCCGGGATTTTCCAGCCGTTCAGACCGGCCACGGTGCTGGACTTCCCGTCGTTCCACGCGAAGGCGCTGGCGTTTGAGTGCGCATCGAAGTAGTCCGGGATCCACAGACGAATCGCCGCCTGATGCTGCTTAGCGCGCACGCGGGCATAGACCTGGCTCCCGGCGGCAGGCAGCAGATCCACCTTCACGCCACCCTGAGCAAAGCTCGCCTGCATCGACTGGGCAATAGTGATAAACGGCGGCTTGTTCTCCACTTCCAGCGTGAAGTGCGCGTCCTTAATGCCCGCTTTGGCGAGGATTGCCTTCGCTTTTGCCGGGTCAAATTTAAACGGATTGTCTTCCAGCGCGCCCGGCAGGCCGACCGGCAGGAAGCTCTGGTGAACAAAATACTGGCCTTTCAGCAGGTTTTTAGTGATGCCGTCATAGTCGACCAGCCAGCGCGACGCTTCCCAGAACGCCGGGTTGTTCAGCAGCGGATTGGCGCTGTTGCCGGTGTTAAACACCAGGTAATTCTGCTCGGCGGACGGAATGCTCAGCACCTTCACGCCCGGCTTGCCGTCGAGGGCGCTAATCTGGTCTGCACCCAAATCGCGCGCCACGTCCGCATCCCCCTGCTGGATCAGCAGGCGGCGTGAAGCCGGATCGGGAACGTTTTTAATGATGATGCTTTTGAGCTTCGGCGCGCCGCCGGGGGCGGAATCGTTGGCTTCCAGCACGATGGCCTGATGCGGCTGATAGACGCGCATTTTGAACGCGCCGCTGCCCGCCGAGTGCATTTTCAGCCAGGCGTTGCCGAAGTCATTATCCTTGACGTTTGCCGCGACCTGCTTTTCATCGACGATGGAGGCTATCGGCGTGGAGAGAATATTCAGCGCCACCGAGGGGCTAACGTCCGCCGTCCAGTGAAGCTGGAGGGTATGATCGTCCACCTTTTTCAGCTGGCTGGCGATGTTGCTCGCGTCCCAGCCCAGCACGTTGAGGATAAAGGCCGGGGATTTGTTCAGCTTCACGGCGCGGGTATAAGAGAAAATCACGTCTTCCGGGCGCAGCGGGTTGCCGGAGGCGAATTTTGCATCGGGTTTAAGCTTGATGGTCAGGGTTTTTGCTGCCGCATCCGCGTCCCAGCTTTCTGCCAGAACCGGCGTGATTTTTTCCGGATTATCGCGGTCCGGCTGCACCAGACGCTGGTACAGGCTCGGCACGGTCTGGATGCTGGAGAGCTCGTTGGCTTCGGCCGGGTCGAGGCTCACGATGTCATCAAGACCCTGAGCAACTACCAGCGTCGTCGGCGGCGTAGCGGCGTGGGTAGCGCCTGAGAGCGCAGCCAGCATCAGTAACGGCAACAGTTTTTTTGTCATAGCGATCCCTGAGAAGATTATATTGTGATTGTTTTATGCTCCGCTACGTTAGGTCGACTCCACATTTCTTCAAAGTCGAAATTCTGCTTTGCTTATGCCATGCGGATATATCGCATGCGGCCTGGTTATTAACGCCTCTCTTTTCGCCGCCCTTTTAACCTGCTATAACAAAATTCTTACCTTTCAGGGAGTCACCCCCGTGCCCGAAATCAATCAATATGGTCAAACCGTTAACGATCTCGTCCCGGACTGGAAGTGCGCGCAGGTATTAACCCGCACGCCGCTGACCGGGCAGTATTGCCGTCTTGAGCCGCTGGACGCCGGGCGTCACGCGGCGGATCTCTTTGAGGCCTACGCGCTGGGCGACGACAGCGACTGGACGTGGCTTGCCAGCACCCGGCCTGAAAGCGTGGAAGCCACCGCACACTGGGTGTCCGGAAAGGTGATGGATGATGACCTAGTGCCCTTTGCCGTGATGGATTTACGCACTGAAAAGGCGGTCGGACTGGTGAGCTATATGGCGATAGAGCGCTTTCAGGGCTCGGTGGAGATCGGCCACGTCACCTGGTCGCGCAGGATGAAAGGCACTCGCATCGGCACCGAGGCGGTGTGGCTGCTGCTGAAAAACGCCTTTGACCACAAATACCGACGGCTGGAGTGGAAGTGCGATTCGATGAATACCGCATCGCGCAGCGCCGCGGAGCGGCTTGGGTTCGTCTGGGAAGGGCGCTTACGCCAGCGGCTGGTGCGGAAAGGCCGCAACCGCGACAGCGATATGCTTTCTATTATTGATGGCGAATGGCCGCAAAGAGACGCGGAGCTGCGCGCCTGGCTGGCGGCGGCGAATTTTGACGAGGAAGGACGGCAGATAAAGCGGCTTGAGGCGTTTCGGTTATAAGTTTTTATGTAGGGTACAGCCCAACCACGCGGCTAATCCGCGGAAATAGCGATTTCAATCAGGTTGGTTTTTCCGGACTGCAGGCCGCGCGTTACCGCTTCGGCGATATCCGCTGCCTCGGTCACCCGGCAGCAGTGGACGCCCATGGCGGTGGCCAGCGACTGAAAATCGATATGCGGGTTCACGAGGTCCATCCCGATAAAACGGCCCAGCCGCGTTGAGCTGTAGTCGGCCTGGCTCTTCATAAAGTTTTTCAGGATGTTGTACTCCCTGTTATTCATGACGATAAAGGTGACCGGCAGATTTTCGTGTGCTGCCGTCCAGAGTGCCTGCGGCGAGTACAGGGAGGCCCCGTCGCCGATCAGGCAGACCACCGGCTCCTGTCCGCGTCCCAGCGAATGCCCCACGGAGGCAGGCATCCCCCAGCCCAGTCCGCCGCCGCGCATAAAGTAGTAGCGCTGATGCTGCTGGTCAGAGATGAACCGGCGGACATGCCTGGCGGTCGCTATCGCCTCATCAACGATGGTGATACCCGGCGGAATGGATTTAATGACTTCAAAGGCTGCGACCATCGGCGAAATATGCGGGCGCAGCCGCTCTGCCGACAGACGTTCTTCCTGCTGCTGCCACTCTTTTTCACGTTCGTCGCGGGCCGCCACCAGCAACTGCTGGTGGGCCAGCGTGTTGGCGATCAGGCGCTGCTCAAGCTTCGGCAGCAGTTCGTGCAGGGACAGTTTGATATCCCCCATCAGCGAAAGGCGAGTGGCATAGGTGCGGCCAAGCTCGTGCATATCCGCCGAGAGCTGATACACCGCGCAGGTTGCCGGAATGGCCTCGCCCTCGCTGTACAAAATGGTGATCAGGCTTCTGCCGCCGATGATAAACACGGCGTCATAGGCATTGACGATGCTGGCGATTTCGCTGGCGGTGGTGGGCATATTGCCCCGCCAGAGCGCGTGCTGGGTGGGAAATGGCAAATTCAGCGGCCAGGAGGAGCCGTAGACGTGGGCGCCGAGCGCTTCCGCCAGCTGGACAATTTCCTGCGTCGAGCCGCTGGAGTGCACCTCGTCGCCCGCCACAATCATGATCCTGCCCGGCGCGATCTCGCTGAGCGCCTCCGCCAGCTCGTCCAGCGAGCCCGCAACGGTGTGGTAGTTTACTCTCGACGCCGTCTGTATCCCGGCGTCGCTCAGCTCTTCCATCACGTTCATCGGCAGGGAGAGCAGCACCGGGCCGCCAGGAGGATAGCTGGCAGCGTGAAACGCGCGGCGCACCAGCACCGGGAGCTGGTCGGCGCTGGTGACCTCCTGCGCCCACTTCATGACTGGAGAGCCGATGGAAACAATATCATCATACAGAAGCGGGTCGCGGACGTAGTGTCGCGTATCCTGCTGTCCAACGGTCACCACCAGCGGGGTTTTCATAATCCGCGAATTAATGAGATTCCCCATGCCGTGCCCCAGGCCGCTGGCGGTATGCAAATTGATAAAGCCCGTTTTGCCGGAGGCTTTCGCATAGCCGTCGGCAATCGCCACCACGGTGCTCTCCTGAAGCGCCAGAATATAGTGAATATTTTCATGGCGAAGCAGGGCATCAATGAGCGGAAGTTCGGTGGTGCCGGGGTTGCCAAAAATATATTCCACGCCTTCACTCTCCAGCACTTCAAGAAGAATATCGGCACCCGTTCGCATATTGAGATCTGATAAGGACGTTAATGATTTAATCATAATGACACCTCATTCAGCATTATTTAACGCAGGCTAAAATTCTTCCTGCGTTGGACGCACAACAATTTCATTAATATCAACGTCGCCAGGCTGTTCTATGGCAAATAAAACCGCGCGGGCAATTGCGTCAGCCGGAATAGCCTGCTTATAAAACTCATGGAGAAATTTTTTGCTGTCTTCGTCAGAGCTGCCGAATTGCAGTTCGCTTTCGACGGCGCCGGGCGAAATTAGCGTCGTGCGGATAGTTTTACCTGCCTCCTGACGTAAGCCTTCGCTCAGCGCGCGGACGGCGAATTTCGTGGCGCTATACACCACGCCGCCAGGGGCCAGCACCTTGATGCCCGCAACGGAGGCAACGTTAATAAAATGCCCGCTGCCCTGACGCTGGAACACCGGGAGCGCGGCAGCGATGCCGTACAGCACGCCCTTCAGATTGGTATCAATCATCTTGTCCCATTCGTCGGTTTTCAGCTCGCTGAGGGGAGCGATGGCCATAAAGCCCGCGTTATTGATCACCACATCCACGCGCTGGTATGCGGCAACGGCAGCGTCAATGGCGCGCTGCACCTCTTCCTGACGGGTCACGTCAGCCTTTACGGCAATTGCCTTGCCGCCCTGTTGAATAATCTGATCCACCAGGGCATTAATTCTGTCCAGACGGCGCGCCACCAGCACCAGCGAAAACGCGTTATTCGCTAAATGGAGGGCAATGGCCTGACCAATACCGCTGCTGGCACCGGTGATGACAACCACCTTGTTTGCACTAATATTCATGATCTTATCTCGCTATTGAGTGATGCAAAAAATAAAAGGCAGAGAAGCGTTAATGAATAATGACAAATTCATTAATGCGGTTTTTGATATATTCTGTATCGGGAATAAAATGATGTTCGTTTAAAACTTAATGGAGTACGGAAGCGTCTGTCAATGTCGTTTTTTAATAATTAAATTAATTGCAGGCCTAATATTTAATTCTTATAGGTAACCGAGAATATTATATAAATAAAAGGGGGGACGATGACGGCCCTGCAAACAGGGCCTGAGGATTACAGTTTGCCACTGTAAAGCACCGGGCCTGTGGGGAGGCCGGTGGGCGATCCGCCCTCTGGTTCAAGGCTTATGGCTATCGTGGCGTCAGCAGGGAGCGTTGCGTTCCTGAGGGTGACGCGTGTGGGGATGTCGTTATGCAGCAGCCCCATGGATACCGGCGCCTGCCCGCCTGGGATCAGCCAAAGCTGCAGGCTGTGTTGCGCGGCGACAGCTGTCGGTCGAAGCGGGGCAATGCTCAGGTGCTGGCGGCTGGCGTCCGCGCTGACGACCCACTGCCCGTGCTGTTGGGCATCGTTGAGTACCATCAGCGGAGCGAGTTCCGGGGCTCGGGTGGCATACCAGGCAACGACCGTCAGGGCGGCGAGTGAGGCCGCAACCATCCAGCCGAGATAAGGCCGACTTTGGCGTAAAGGCTTTTTGGGCGGCAGGTCGAGGGCGATTCTTTTCCACACCGTCTCGGGTGGAGGGACGGGCACAAGATGACTATCCAGCGTGCTGAACATGTCCTGCCAGTACGCCACGCGGGCGGCCAGAGCCGGTTCACGGAGGACCCTTTTCTGGAACTGAAGCCGCGCTCCTCCCCGCAGCGTGCCGAGGGCATACTCTGCTGCCAGCATGTCGTCGCGTTTTTCTGCGTCATTCATAACCCCACGCACTCCCGAAGATGATCCATTGCCCGACGTATCCAGCTTTTCACCGAGCCTACAGGCTGCTGGAGCCAGTCGGCAATGTCGCTGTGAGACATTCCCTGATAGTAGGCGAGCGTAATGCTCTGGCGCTGCTCGCTGCTCAAATGTTCGAGGCAATGCCTGAGCCGCTCTGCCTGCGCATCGTCGTGCCAGTTATTCTGTTCATCGTTCTCGCCGGGCAAAAGCACTTCGCTATACGGTGACTCGCGTTCGGCAGCGCGGGTTTGCCCGCTGCGCAGCCAGTCAATACAGCGATTGCGAACAATATGCGTAAGCCAGGTCATTGGGGAGCTCAGTGCAGCGTTGTAGGTTTCGGCTTTACTCCAGACGGTGATAAAACAGTCGTGAAGGATCTCTTCTGCCCACGCGCGGTCGCGCAGCATGCGCAGCGCGACGGCAAACAGGTGTGGCGAAGTGAGTCGATAGAGTTGTTCAAATGCGCGGCGATCGCCGTTTGCGACCGCCTGCATTAATTTCTGCTGCTGTTCTGCCAGCGCGTTATCCATGTTTTTCCCGGAAGGTAACGTCACACTTCCGAAGTATAGACAACTACTTAGGCATCAGGACGGTATCAATTACATCGATCACGCCGTTTTTTTGATGAACGTCATAGGTGCTAATGTTCGCCACATTGCCTTTACCATCCTTAAGCTGAATGTTGTGCGGGCCGTTGCTCATGATCCACAGCGGCTGACCGTTAACGGTCTTCAGCTCCGCGTGTCCGCCGCCCTGTTTAATTTTCTGCTCCAGCGCCTTCATATCGTAATTACCGGCGACCACGTGATAGGTGAGGATGCTGGTGAGCGTGGCTTTGTTTTCGGGTTTGACCAGGTTCTCGACCGTGCCGGCAGGCAATTTCGCAAACGCCGCATTGGTCGGCGCAAATACGGTGAATGGCCCTTTGCTCTGAAGCGTCTCCACCAGTCCAGCCGCTTTGACGGCGGCCACCAGCGTGGTGTGATCTTTCGAGTTCACGGCGTTTTCAACGATATTTTTGCTCGGGAACATTTCGGCTCCGCCTACCATCACGGAGCCTGACGTCATGGCGGCTGATGTGCCTGCACAGAAGAGTAAAGCGCTGGTGACGAGTGCAACACGGGTTAGCTTTTTCATCATCTTTCCTCGGTTTGGGGAGCAAAGGGATTGCTCACATATGCATATACGAGGGGAGGGGGTGAACTGGATGCAGGAAAATAAAAATAAATTTTGGGTGGGAAGCCCTCTCCCGTATGGAAGAGGGCCAGGGGGAGGGGAAATATCCTCAGCGCCTGACCGGCGCCCCGTTGGCCACATAATACGCGGCCGTACTTTTTGCCAGCGGCTCGCGCCCGCGAATCGCATCAGCAATTTTCTCACCGATCATAATCGTGGTGGCGTTCAGGTTGCCGGTAATAATCTGCGGCATGATCGACGCATCCACCACGCGTAATCCTTCCAGCCCGTGAACGCGGCCTTCACCGTCAACCACCGCCATCTCGTCATAGCCCATTTTGCAGGTGCCGCACGGATGGAACGCGGTTTCGGCATGGTTACGCACAAACTCGTCCAGCTGTTCGTCGGTCTGGCATTCGACGCCCGGGCTGATTTCACGACCGCGGTATTTGTCCAGCGCCGGCTGGTGCATGATCTCGCGGGTGATGCGGATCGCGTCGCGGAACTCCTGCCAGTCCTGCTCGTGGGACATATAGTTGAACAGGATCGCCGGATGCTGGTGCGGATCGCGCGACTGAATGCGCACGTGTCCACGGCTCGGGGAGCGCATGGAGCCGACGTGGCACTGGAAGCCGTGTTCCTTCACCGCGTTTGAGCCGTTGTAGTTAATCGCTACCGGCAGGAAGTGGTACTGAATGTTCGGCCATTCGAACTCCTCGCGGCTGCGGATAAATCCGCCCGCTTCGAAGTGGTTGCTCGCACCCACGCCGGTGCCGCCAAACAGCCACTCCGCGCCAATCTTCGGCTGGTTCCACCACTGCAGGGCAGGGTAGAGGGAAACGGGCTCCTTACATTCATACTGGAGGTACATCTCCAGATGATCCTGCAGGTTTTCTCCCACGCCGGGCAGATCGTGCACCAGCGGGATATCGAACTGCTTCAGCAATTCAGCATTGCCTACGCCGGAACGCTGGAGGATCTGCGGTGACGCAATGGCGCCTGCGCACAGGAGGACTTCTTTATTCGCCGTCGCTTTTGACGGAATGGTGCTCTCGCCTTCCAGCCACTCAACGCCCGCCGCGCGCTTGCCGTCAAAAATAATGCGATCGGTCATGGCGTGGGTGCGGATGGTCAGGTTAGGACGCGGTTTTGCCTGGTCCAGATAGCCGCGCGCGGTGCTGGCGCGTCGGCCCTGCGGCGTGACCGTGCGGTCCATCGGGCCGAAGCCTTCCTGCTGGTAGCCGTTGAGATCGTCGGTGCGCGGATAGCCCGCCTGCACGCCTGCTTCCACCATTGCTTCAAACAGCGGGTTTACGCCCGGCTTAGAGGTGGTGACGCTCACCGGACCGTCGCCGCCGTGGTAGTCGTTCGGCCCCACGTCGCGGGTCTCTGCCTTGCGGTAGTAGGGCAGGCAGTTGAGGTAGCTCCAGTGCTCCAGACCCGGCTCTTTCGCCCAGTTGTCCAGATCCATCGCGTTACCGCGGATGTAGCACATGCCGTTGATCAATGACGAGCCGCCCAGCCCTTTGCCGCGTCCGCACTCCATGCGGCGGTTGTTCATGAAAGGCTCTGGCTCGGTTTCATACGCCCAGTTGTAGCGCTTGCCCTGGAGCGGGAAGGCCAGCGCGGCAGGCATCTGGGTGCGGAAATCAAAGCGGTAGTCCGGCCCGCCCGCCTCAAGCAGCAGGACGGTGGTGTTCGGATCTTCAGTCAGTCGTGTAGCCAGTACGTTGCCGGCAGAGCCGGCCCCGATAATGATGTAGTCAAATTGCAAATAAACCTCCCGGTTAAAATATGGACTGGAATTTACCCATCTCAACCTGGATGGACTTCACCTGGGTGTAGCTCTGAAGCGTCATCACGCCGTTCTCGCGGCCAATGCCGGAGTGCTTGTAGCCGCCAACCGGCATCTCCGCGGCGGATTCACCCCAGGTGTTGATCCAGCAGATGCCCGCTTCAAGCTGGTGAATGGCGCCGTGCGCGCGGTTCAGGTCGGCGGTGACGATGCCCGCCGCCAGACCGTAGTCGGTGTCGTTGGCGCGGCGAATGGCTTCTTCATCGCTTTCATAGGTGAGGATGGACATCACCGGGCCGAAGATCTCTTCGCGCACGATGGTCATCTCGTCGGTGCAGTCGGTGAACACGGTCGGGGCCACCCACGCGCCGTTATCGAAGCCTTCGCCCTTCAGCACGTCGCCGCCGCACAGCACGCGCGCGCCTTCCTCTTTGCCTTTGGCGATATAGCGCATCACGCTGTCGCGGTGCGGGAAGCTGACCATCGGGCCAAAGTTGGTAGCTTCATCGAACAGATCGCCCGCGCGGATGCGGCCCACGCGCTCAACGATTTTCTGCTCAAACGCGGCCTTAGATTTTGCAGGCACGAACACGCGGGTGCCGTTGGTGCACACCTGCCCGGAGCTGAAGAAGTTGGCCATCATGGCGATGTCTGCGGCGAGATCCAGATCCGCATCGTCAAACACAATCAGCGGAGATTTACCACCCAGCTCCATCGTCACCTCTTTCAGGGAAGAGGCCGCGGCGTTCGCCATCACCTTTTTGCCGCTGGCGACGCCGCCGGTGAAGGAGACTTTGGCAATGCCCGGATGCTCGGTCAGGTACTGACCGGTTTCCCCGCCCACGCCCGGCAGGACGTTAAACACGCCGTCCGGCAGGCCCGCCTCGGTGTAGATTTCTGCCAGTTTCAGGGCGGTGAGCGGGGTGACCTCGCTCGGCTTGAAGATCATCGCGTTGCCCGCCGCCAGCGCCGGGGCGGATTTCCACAGGGCGATCTGGATTGGGTAGTTCCACGCGCCGATGCCCGCCACCACGCCCAGCGGCTCGCGGCGCGTGTAGACGAATGAGGTGTCGCGCAGCGGGATCTGGCTGCCTTCCAGCGCCGGGATCAGCCCCGCGTAGTACTCCAGCACGTCCGCACCGGTGACGATGTCGACGGTCGAGGTTTCAGAAAACGCCTTACCGGTGTCGAGGGTTTCCAGCTTTGCCAGCTCGTCGTTGCGCTCGCGCAGGATGTCGACGGCGCGACGCAGGATGCGCGAGCGCTCCATGGCGGTCATCGCCGCCCAGATTTTTTGCCCGCGCTTTGCGCTCTCTACGGCGCGGTCCACGTCTTCGCGCCCGGCGGCCTGCACGCTCGCCAGAACTTCACCGTTGGCCGGGTTGATGGTCTCGAAGGTGCGACCGCTGGTGGCGGATGTATAACCACCATTGATATAAAGCTGCTGTTCTGCCATTCGGGACATGCTTCCTCCTCGGTTATTCGGTCGGTAAATGCTGGCTGATAAAGTGGCTGGTGAGCGATTGCGCGAGGGTTTTGTCCAGCGGTTTGCCGCTTAGCGCGGCGCGCAGCCACAGCCCGTCAATCAGCGCGGCGAGCCCGTAGCCCGCCACTTCAGCCTGTTCACGCGGCAGCTCGCGGCGGAACTCGTACACCAGGTTTGAGAGCAACCGGCGGCTGCTGACCTGCTGCAAACGGTAGAGCATCGGTTGATGCATGCTGCTCGCCCAGAAGGCTAGCCAGGCCTTCATCGCCGCGCTGCTCACCTGGGTTTCATCAAAGTTACCGCCGACAATCGCCTGCAGACGCTGCTCCGCGCTGCCGTTCGGCAGGGCACGTAAGCGGCTTAATACCGCGTCGCGCAGCTGGCCGGTGATGTCGCGCATGGTCGCTTCCAGCAGGCCGTTTTTATCTTTGAAATAGTGGCTGATGATCCCCGTGGACACGCCCGCCCGACGGGCGATCTGCGCAATGGTTGCGTCATGCATGCCCACTTCATTAATTGCTTCCAGCGTGGCGTCGATAAGCTGCCTGCGCCGGATCGGCTGCATCCCCACTTTGGGCATTTTTGCCACTCCATTCATCAGCGTTGGTAATCTATTAAAGCGGTTTTTGATTGGACGTTCAATATAAAATGTGTCTTAATTGTTGCGATTTTGGATTTCAATAGTTACAAAAACAGTGGGGATACTGGATGACAGACCTTTCACAAGACAGAGAAAAAGACAAAATCAACCCGGTCGTTTTTTATACGTCCGCCGGGCTGATTTTGTTGTTTTCCCTGACGACCATTTTCTTTAACGATTTTTCTGCCGAGTGGATTGGCCGCACCCTGAACTGGGTGTCGAAGACCTTCGGCTGGTACTACCTGCTGGCGGCGACGCTCTATATCGTCTTCGTGGTCTGCATTGCCTGCTCGCGCTTCGGCTCGGTGAAGCTCGGGCCAGAGCAGTCCAAGCCCGAGTTCAGCCTGCTGAGCTGGGCGGCGATGCTGTTTGCCGCGGGCATCGGCATCGATCTGATGTTCTTCTCGGTAGCCGAGCCGGTCACGCAGTATATGCAGCCGCCGGAAGGGGCGGGGCAGACGATGGAGGCCGCGCGTCAGGCGATGGTCTGGACGCTGTTCCACTACGGCCTGACGGGCTGGTCGATGTATGCCCTGATGGGCATGGCGCTGGGATACTTTAGCTATCGTTATAATTTGCCTCTCACCATCCGCTCCGCGCTGTACCCGATTTTCGGGAAAAGAATTAACGGCCCGATTGGCCACAGCGTCGATATTGCGGCGGTCATTGGCACCATCTTCGGCATCGCGACGACGCTCGGCATTGGCGTGGTCCAGCTCAACTACGGGCTAAGCGTGCTGTTTGATATCCCGGATTCGATGGCGGCGAAAGCGGCGCTGATTGCGCTCTCGGTGATTATCGCCACCATTTCGGTGACCTCCGGCGTGGATAAGGGCATCCGCGTGCTCTCTGAGCTGAACGTGGCGCTGGCGCTGGGCCTGATCCTGTTCGTGCTGTTTATGGGCGACACGTCGTTCCTGCTCAACGCCCTGGTGCTGAACGTGGGCGACTACGTGAACCGCTTCATGGGCATGACGCTGAATAGTTTCGCCTTTGACCGCCCGGTGGAGTGGATGAACAACTGGACTCTGTTCTTCTGGGCGTGGTGGGTCGCATGGTCGCCATTTGTTGGCCTGTTCCTGGCGCGCATTTCGCGCGGGCGCACCATTCGTCAGTTTGTGATGGGCACCCTGATCATCCCGTTCACCTTTACCCTGCTGTGGCTGTCGATTTTCGGCAACAGCGCGCTGCACGAGATCATCCACGGCAACGCAACCTTTGCCCAGGAAGCGATGGCGCACCCGGAGCGCGGCTTCTACAGCCTGCTGGCGCAGTATCCGGCGTTTACCTTTAGCGCCTCCGTGGCGACCATCACCGGCCTGCTGTTTTACGTCACCTCGGCGGATTCCGGCGCGCTGGTGCTGGGCAACTTCACCTCGAGGCTGAAGGACATCAACAGCGACGCGCCGAACTGGCTGCGTATCTTCTGGTCCGTCGCCATCGGCCTGCTGACGCTCGGCATGCTGATGACCAACGGCATTTCGGCGTTGCAGAACACCACGGTGATTATGGGGCTGCCGTTCAGCTTTGTGATCTTCTTCGTGATGGCCGGGCTGTATAAATCGCTCAAAGTGGAAGACTACCGGCGCGTCAGCGCCAGCCGCGACACCGCGCCGCGGCCAATGGGCGCTCAGGACAGGCTGAGCTGGAAGAAACGCCTGTCGCGCCTGATGAACTACCCGGGCACGCGCTACACCAAACAGATGATGGAGACGGTCTGCTACCCGGCGATGGAAGAGGTGGCGCAGGAGCTGAGGCTGCGCGGCGCCTACGTGGAGCTGAAAAACCTGCCGCCGGAAGAGGGCGAAAATCTGGGTCATCTGGATCTGCTGGTGCACATGGGCGACGAGCAGAACTTTGTATATCAGATCTGGCCGCAGCAGTACTCGGTACCCGGCTTTACCTACCGGGCGCGCAGCGGAAAATCAACCTACTACCGGCTGGAAACCTTCTTACTGGAGGGTAGCCAGGGGAATGATTTGATGGACTACAGCAAGGAGCAGGTGATTACGGATATTCTGGACCAGTATGAACGGCACCTGAACTTTATCCATCTGCACAGGGAAGCGCCGGGGAATAGCGTGATGTTCCCGGATGTTTGAGTAATGACAAACTCTTTTAATTAAAAATCCAGCCATTTTTTTGCCGGGTGGCGCTGCGCTTACCCGGCCTTCAAAACTGCTTTTCCGTAGGCCTGATAAGCGAAGCGCCGTCAGGCCCACCCTTCATTGACATAACTTTAATGATAACCATTTTCATTTAAATATAGCCTGTGCTATACCTTATAGCACGGGCTAATTTTGCTTTGAATTTCACCACCTCAGGAGACTTCTGCGATGCACCCACTGCAAGGATTAAAGCGTCTGTTGCTCGGCGCGCTGCTCACGGCTACGACCAGCACGGGCGCGCTGGCGGCTGAAAAGTTCCAGGTCATCACCACCTTTACCGTCATCGCGGATATGGCGAAAAACGTGGCGGGGGATGCCGCAGAAGTCACCTCCATCACCAAACCGGGCGCTGAAATCCACGAGTACCAGCCGACGCCGGGGGATATCAAGCGCGCGCAAAAGGCGCAGCTGATCCTTGCGAACGGCATGAACCTGGAGCTGTGGTTCCAGCGTTTTTATCAGCACCTGAACGGCGTGCCGGAGGTGATTGTCACCCAGGGCATCACCCCGATGGGCATCAGCGAGGGGCCGTACGACGGCAAGCCTAACCCGCACGCGTGGATGTCGCCGGACAACGCGCTGATTTACGTTGATAACATCCGCGACGCGCTGGTGAAGTACGACCCGGCCAACGCGCAGGTCTACCAACGCAACGCTGAGGCCTACAAGCAGAAGATCGTCGCGACCCTCGAACCGCTGCGCAAGCAGGTGGCGGAGATCCCGGAAGACAAACGCTGGATGGTGACCAGCGAGGGCGCCTTCTCCTATCTTGCGCGGGATCTGGGCATGAAGGAACTTTACCTGTGGCCGATCAACGCCGATCGGCAGGGGACGCCGCAGCAGGTGCGCAAGGTGATCGATCTGGTGAAGAAACACCGCATCCCGGCGGTATTCAGCGAAAGCACGGTCTCCGATAAGCCGGCGCGTCAGGTGGCGCGGGAAACCGGCGCCCACTACGGCGGCGTGCTGTACGTTGACTCCCTGAGTGCGGAAAACGGCCCGGTGCCGACCTATATCGATCTGCTGAACGTCACCACCCGCACGCTGGTGCAGGGCATTCGCGACGGCATGAAGGAGTGACCATGCAGAAGGGGATTGTCGTCACGGACGTGACCGTGACCTACCGCAACGGCCACACGGCGCTACGCAATGCGTCGTTCAGCGTGCCCGGCGGATCGATTGCCGCGCTGGTGGGGGTGAACGGCTCCGGCAAGTCCACGCTGTTTAAGGCGGTGATGGGCTTTGTTCGGGCGGCGAGCGGCACTATCACCCTCAATGGGCTGCCGCCTCACCGGGCGCTGCGCCAGAACCTGGTCGCCTACGTGCCGCAGTCGGAAGAGGTCGACTGGTCGTTTCCGGTTCTGGTCGAGGACGTGGTGATGATGGGGCGCTACGGGCATATGGGATTTCTGCGGCGGCCTAAAGCGCAGGATCGGCAGATCGTGACCGACGCCCTGAAGCGCGTGGATATGCTCGAGTTGCGCCATCGGCAGATTGGCGAACTGTCCGGCGGGCAAAAGAAGCGCGTCTTTCTGGCGCGGGCGATTGCCCAGCAGGGCGAGGTGATCCTGCTCGACGAGCCGTTTACCGGCGTGGACGTTAAAACCGAAGCCAGAATCATCAGCCTGCTGCGCGAGTTGCGCGACGAGGGCAAAACCATGCTGGTCTCGACCCACAATTTAGGCTCGGTCACGGAGTTTTGCGATTACACGGTGATGGTCAAAGGCACCGTGCTGGCGAGCGGTCCGACGGAAACCACCTTCACCGCCGAAAACCTTGAGCGCGCCTTCAGCGGCGTGCTGCGCCACGTGGTACTCAGCGGCTCGGAAGATCGCATCATTACCGACGACGAGCGGCCCTTCGTGACGCACCGGCAGGAGGCCAAATGAACGCGCTTCTCGAACCCTTCGGCTATGAGTACATGCTTAACGCTATGTGGGTCTCGGCGATGGTGGGTGGGCTGTGCGCGTTTCTCTCCTGCTACCTGATGCTCAAAGGCTGGTCGCTGATCGGCGATGCGCTCTCGCACTCCATCGTGCCGGGCGTGGCGGGCGCTTACATGCTCGGGCTGCCGTTCTCGCTGGGGGCGTTTTTATCGGGCGGGCTGGCGGCGGGCAGCATGCTGTTTCTCAACCAGCGCAGCCGCCTGAAGGAGGACGCCATTATCGGGCTGATCTTCTCCTCTTTTTTCGGGCTGGGGCTGTTTATGGTCTCGCTCAACCCAACCTCGGTGAATATTCAGACCATCGTGCTCGGCAATATTCTGGCTATCGCTCCGGAGGATATCGTCCAGCTGGCGATTATCGGCGTGGTGTCGATGGTTATCCTGCTGTTCAAATGGAAAGATCTGATGGTGACCTTTTTTGATGAGAACCACGCCCGCGCGATCGGCCTGCGCCCGGAGCGCCTGAAGATCCTGTTCTTCACGCTGCTGGCGGTCTCCACCGTGGCGGCGCTGCAAACCGTCGGCGCATTTCTGGTGATTTGCCTGGTGGTTACGCCCGGCGCAACCGCGTGGCTGCTCACCGACCGCTTCCCGCGTCTGCTGGTGATTGCCGTCGCCATTGGCAGCCTCACCAGCTTCCTCGGCGCGTGGGCCAGCTATTATCTGGACGGCGCCACCGGCGGCATTATTGTGGTCGCCCAGACGCTGCTGTTCCTGCTGGCGTTCGTCTTTGCGCCGAAGCACGGGCTGCTCGCCAGCCGCCGCCGCGCGAAGGAGGCACACCCATGATGGCGCTGCTCCTTGAACCCTTCCAGTTTGCGTTCATGAACAACGCGCTGCTGATTTCACTTCTGGTAGCCGTGCCCTGCGCGCTGCTGTCGGTTTTTCTGGTGCTCAAAGGCTGGGCGCTGATGGGCGACGCCATGAGCCACGCGGTGTTTCCCGGCGTGGTGCTGGCGTGGGTGATGGGCCTGCCGCTGGCGCTGGGCGCGTTCGTTGCCGGTCTGTTTTGCGCGGTTGCCACCGGCTACCTCAAGGACAATAGCCGCATCAAGCAGGATACGGTGATGGGGATTGTCTTTTCCGGGATGTTCGGCGCGGGGCTGATCCTCTATATCGCCGTCAAACCTGAGGTGCATCTCGACCACATTCTGTTCGGCGATATGCTGGGCATTAACGGGATGGACATTCTGCAAAGCGGTCTCGTGGCGGGGCTGATTGCGCTGGTGATTGGCCTGAAATGGCGTGATTTCCTGCTGTTCTGCTTTGACTATCAGCAGGCGCAGGCGAGCGGCCTGCGCGCCCGCTGGCTGCACTATGGCTTACTGTGCATGGTGTCGCTGACCATCGTGGCGACGCTGAAGGCGGTGGGGATTATTTTGTCGATTTCGCTGCTGATTGCCCCCGGCGCGGTGGCGGTGCTGATCGCCCGACGCTTTCACATGGCGCTGCTGGTGGCAGTGGCGGTATCAATACTGGTGTCGGTCAGCGGCGTGTATGCCTCGTTTTATCTCGACAGTGCGCCCGCGCCGACCATAGTGGTCCTGTTCGCGGTGGTGTTTATCGTGACGTTTGTGGTGACCAGCGTGAAGGCGCGTCGGCAGGAACGTGTGACAGCAGGGTGATGACCTGCTCACCGCGCAGTTGCCAGTGCAGGGTGAAGGCGGTGCCTTCGTTAAAGCCTGACAGTTGACGGGTCAACGCCAGCGTAAGCGTGTTATCGTCGAGCAGGGTGACGCGCGCGCTGTCAAACCCCATGTAAGCCTGCACCTGCGGAAAAAGGGCCTTAAACAGGCTCTCTTTGGCGCTGAAAACCAGCGTCAGGGCGAGGGCGAACGGGTAACCCGAGTGGGAAAGCACGCGCTCTTCCTGGGCATCAATAATGCCGTCCTTAATTTCTCTGGCTTCATTTTCGGGCAGGATAGTTTCGCAGTCGATGCCGATAAGCGCGTGTCGATCGCGAACCACTACCGCCATGGCCTGGGTACCGCTGTGGGTGATGCTGCCGGAAATTCCGTCCGGCCAGAGCGGTTCCCCGCTGGGGCCGATGGCGGGAACGGTGTGGTCAGGTAAGGCGTGCGCGGCGGCGATGCGTCCTGCCAGATGATCAGCCTTGCGTTTACGTCCGGCGTCAGCGAGCTGGGCGTGATGGGGGAGCCAGAGGAGATCGGCGTCGGTGAAGGTGGTGGGGTCGAAGGTGATGCGGTGGAGGGTGAGGCCGGCGAGAGAAAATGTGCTGTGGGTGGTGTGCATGGTTTTTCCCTCTGAATTGTGCGGACTGATGCCCTCACCCCAACCCTCTCCCACAGGGAGAGGGGGAAGTCACTGCCTGTATCAGAATCTTGTGTTTACGCTCATGTACCAGGTGCGACCCGGTTCATTATACGTATACGCCCCCGCACCGTACATATACGCACCGGTTGTCGCGTTCCCCGTGGTCTGGGCATTACCCGCGCGCCACTGGCGCTTGTCGAAGACGTTGTCCACGCCGCCGGTCAGGCTGACGTTTTTCGTCACGTCCCAGGTGGCGCTCAGGCCAACGATGCTGTACGGGCTGACCTCGTCTTTCTCAGACCCGGTCACCGGCTGGCCTTTATAGTTATACTTCTTCGGCTGCTGCTTGCCGTACCAGGTGAAGGTCGACTGCAATGACACATCCTGGTGCACCTGCCAGCTCAGGGTTGAGTTCAGCGTGTACTCCGGAATGATCGACAGACGGTCGCCGGTCTCCTTGTTCTTGCTCTGCAGCATATAGGTGATGTTATTGGTCCAGTTGATGGTGTCGCTGACCGGCACGTTCAGGGAGCCTTCCAGACCTTCCACCACCGCCTTCGGCACGTTTTCCCACTGGTAGATATCGGTGGTGACTTTACCGGTGGAGGTCTGGCCAATCGGCGCGTAACCCGCTTCAATCTTGTTGCGGTAGTCGTTGCGGAACCAGGTCACGCCCGCCAGCCAGCCGTCGCGTTTCCACTCCAGGCCAATCTCTTTGTTGATGCTGGTTTCCGCTTTCAGATCGTCGTTACCCATCATGTAGCAGCCCACGCCGTCGGAGCTTGCGTAGCAGCCCTGGCCTTTACTGTACAGCAGGTAGTTCGGGTTGGTCTGATACAGGCTTGGCGCTTTATAGGCGCGCGCGATGCCCATCTTCAGGGTGAAGTCATCCCCCAGACCTTGCGACAGGTTCAGGGACGGGCTCCAGTTATTGCCCACGATGGTGTGGTGATCGAAGCGCAGGGCAGGGGTCAGCATGGTGCTGTCGGTCAGCTCCATGTTGTTCTCAGCGAACAGAGAGAAGATCTCCGCTGACGTGTACGGGCTACGGTCTTCGCTCATGCCCGGGATGGTGCCACCCTGCTGGGTTTGCGAGAAGGAGGTTGAATCCTTCATCCGCTGCTGGTTCCACTCGGTGCCGAGCGTCAGGTTCTGGTTCACAATGAAATCAATCGGCAGGTTGATTTCGCTGTGCAGCATCACGTCGGCCAGATCGGTGTCGGTGAATTTATTGCTGTTGAACAGGCCTTCCGTACCGCCCGCCAGCCCTTCGCCCAGGCGGGAGTTGCGGGTGTGTTCGTACTGCGCCCAGTTGCTGGTAGTAATACCGTTGTCCCAGCCGCCGTTCCAGGTCACGGCGAAGTTCTGGCGATAAATACGGTTCGTCTCTTTGCCGTAGTTCTTCTTCACCAGCGCGTTGTCGTTGTTGGTGTTTTGCGTGTCACCCGCATAGAGGTTGTTCTGGCGGCTGTAGCCCGCTTCAAACTCCAGCGACTGCATCGGCGCGAAGTCCCAGCGCACCACGCCGTTGATGTCTTTGTTCTCTACACCCTCGCGGCCCGCGGGCAGGGTGTTGGCGTAGGCTCCGGTACGCTCAGACTGGTGGCCCTGGTTGATGTCCCACGCGTCGGCCTGAGTCTTATCCAGGTTACCGAACATGCGGAAGCTGAAGTCGCCGCCCAGCGGGCCGCTCAGGCTGAAGTTGGTGCGCTTGGTAGAACCTTCGTCTTTATGCTCTGGCGCGTTCAGGTAGGTGTTCCAGGAGCCGTGCCACTGGTCGTCGAACTTTTTGGTGATGATGTTCACCACGCCGCCCGCCGCGCCGTTGCCGTAGCGTGCAGCGGCCGGGCCTCGAATGACCTCGATGCGCTCGATCATCTCCGGCGGTACCCAGCCGGTATCGCCGCGGGTATCTCGCTCGCCGCGCCAGCCCAGGCGGATGGAGTTGCGGCTGGTGACGGGCTTGCCGTCGATCAGGATCAGGGTGTTTTCCGGGCCCATGCCGCGAATATCGATCTGACGGTTGTTCCCGCGCTGGCCGCTGGTGGAGTTCCCGGTCAGGTTAACGCCCGGCATGGTGCGGATGATTTCCGCCACGTCCCGCGCGGGCGGGTTTTTGCGGATCTCATCGGCGGTGATGGTCGACACGCCTGGCGCCTGCAAATTCTGCTCGGCGGCGGTGATCACCATCGTGTCTTCGTGCTGCGCAGAGGCGGCGTTGTCGTCTGCCATGACAGGCAGCGCGACGCCATAAATCCCTAAATTGACCAGCAAGGCCAGAGAGTGAATCTTCTTATTCATTGTACGTCCCGCTTTTATGGTTATTTATGAACGCGCTTCCCACAGCGCGGGCAATACGCTATTGCAAATGCAAATAGTTATCAATAATATTATCAATAAAATTTGCTCTGAAACAAAAAATATTGCTAAACATGGGGTTATAAGGGTGACGGCGTTAACAACCGGAAGTGAAGCGTGGTGGCAGTCGAAAAACGGGCCGGAATGGCAACGTCATGAGGAAAACTATCGCGTCACATTCTGGTGGCGGGACCCGGCAGGAACCCAGCAGACCTCAACGGTTAAACGCGTCTGGCTCTACGTTACCGGCGTGACCGACCACCATCAGAATGCCCGCCCGCAATCGCTTGAACGCATTCCCGATACCGACGTCTGGCAGTGGCAGGGGGAGTTCAGCCCCGAATGGCGCGGCAGCTACTGTTTTATCCCCTCCGATAACGAAAACGATTTTGCCGATGCAGTATTTGAAGGCGAGCAGCCGGACCGCATGGCGCTGCGCGAAGGCTGGCGCAAGCTGCTGCCTCACGCGGTTTCAGACCCGCTGAATCCGCAGAGCTGGCGCGGCGGGCGCGGGCACGCCGTCTCGGCGCTGGAAATGCCGGAGGCGCCCGTACAGCCGGGCTGGAACCATCCTGATACGCCTTACAAAAAGCCTGTCTGCATTGAGTGGCACAGCGCGCGCCTGAAGAACCGTCGCCGCGTGTGGATTTTTACCACCGGGGATGAAAGCCCCGAGCGCCCGCTGGCGGTGCTGCTCGACGGGCAGTTCTGGGCCGAAAGCATGCCGGTCTGGCCTGCGCTGGCGTCGCTCACCGCCGAGCGCAACCTGCCGCCTGCGGTCTATGTCTTAATCGATGTTATTAATATGGAGCACCGTAACCGCGAGCTACCGTGCAATCCCGACTTCTGGCTGGCGGTGCAGGAAGAACTTCTCCCCCTTGTCCAACAACGCTCGCCGTTTAGCGACCGCGCCGACCGTACGGTGGTCGCAGGGCAAAGCTTTGGCGGTCTCTCCTCCCTTTATGCCGCACTGCACTGGCCGCAGCGTTTTGGCTGCGTGCTCAGCCAGTCCGGCTCCTACTGGTGGCCGCACCGCGGCGGGCAGCAGGACGGGCTGGTCATTGAACAACTCAAAGCGGGTGAAAAAACCGCTCGCGGGCTGCGCATCGTCCTTGAGGCCGGGCGCAACGAGCCGCTTATCTTGCGCGCAAACCAGGCGATCCTCGCCGAACTACACACTCAGCAACCGGTTATCTGGCGTCAGGTTGACGGCGGACACGATGCGCTTTGCTGGCGCGGTGGGCTGACGCAGGGGCTGATGACCCTCTGGCAGCCGCTCATTCAATAACGGAGTCTGTATGGAATTCAGCAATCCTTTCGATAATCCGCAGGGACAGTTCGCCATTTTGCAAAATGACCAGGGGCAGTACAGCCTGTGGCCGCAGCAGTGCGAATTGCCCGCGGGCTGGCGCGTGGTCTGCGAGCCGCACTCTCAGGAGGCGTGCCAGCAGTGGCTGGCGCAACGCTGGCAGACGCTTGAGCCGTCCTCTTTTGCGGGGGAGCGCGCATGAACCGTCTCCCTCTCGTCGCCGCCCAGCCGGGTATCTGGATGGCAGAGCAGCTTTCCTCGCTGCCAAACGCCTGGAGCGTGGCCCACTACACCGAGCTGAAAGGGAATATCGACGCGCCGCTGTTGGCTAACGCCATCGCCGAGGGCATGATGCAGGCCGATACCCTGCGCACGCGTTTCGCTGAAGATAACGGCGAGGTCTGGCAGTGGGTCGATGAGACCCTGATCCTGCCGGAGCCGTCCATCGTTCGCGTTGATTCTCACGACGCCGCCGTGGCGCTGATGGAGGCCGATCTCAGCCAGGATCTGCGCGTGGACAGTGGTCAGCCGCTCGCTTTCCATCAGCTGATTCAGGTCGGTGACCACCGCTGGTACTGGTATCAGCGCTATCACCATCTGGTGGTGGATGGCTTCAGTTTCCCGGCGATTACCCGCCAGATCGCCGGGATTTACGCTGCCTGGAAGAAAGGGGAACCCACCCCAGCCTCACCGTTTACTCCGTTCGCCGAGGTCGTTGACGAGTATCAGCGCTATCGCGACAGCGAGGCCTGGCAGCGCGACGGTGCTTTCTGGGCCGGGCAGCGCAAACAGCTTCCTCCTCCGGTCTCGCTCTCCTCCGCGCCGCTGCCGGGACGCGCCGCCACTACCGACATCCTGCGCCTGAAAATTGCAATGGACGCTCGCGCCTTTAGCCAGCTGGCGCAGGCAGCCGGGCAGGCACAGCGCACCGATCTGGCGCTTGCGCTGGTGGCGCTGTGGCTCGGCCGCCTCACCGGACGGCTGGACTACGCCGCCGGGTTTATCTTTATGCGCCGCATGGGGTCCGCCGCGCTGACCGCAACCGGCCCGGTGCTTAACGTCCTGCCGCTGGCGGTGAATATTAATCCGCTTGAGAGCCTGCCAGAGCTGGCGCTGCGCCTGGCGAACCAGCTGAAAAAGATGCGTCGCCATCAGCGCTACGACGCCGAGCAAATCGTACGCGACAGTGGGCGGGCCGCAGGGGACGAACCCTTGTTTGGGCCGGTGCTGAACGTGAAGGTGTTTGATTATCAGCTGGATATTGACGGCGTGGAGGCCATCACCCACACGCTGGCGACCGGCCCGGTGAACGATCTCGAGCTGGCGCTGTTCCCGGATGAGCAGGGCGGATTAAGCATTGAGATCCTCGCCAACAGGCAGCGTTACGACGACGCGACGCTGAAGCGCCACGTTTCGCGCCTGAACGCGATGCTGGCGCAGTTTGCCGCGAACCCTGACCTGCGCTGTGGCGACGTGGAAACCGTATCAGAGCAGGAATACGCCCGTCTGGCGCACATCAACGATACCGGCCTGGCGCTGCCCTCCACCACGCTGGCGGATCTGGTGGCGGAGCAGGCGAGCAAAACGCCGGACGCTCCCGCGCTGGCGGATGCCCATATTGAGCTGAACTACCGCCAGATGCGCGAGCAGGTGGTCGCGCTGGCAAATCTGCTGCGCGCGCGCGGCGTGAAGCCGGGCGACAGCGTGGCGGTGGCGCTTCCGCGCTCGGTGTTCCTGACCCTGGCGCTGCACGGGATTGTTGAAGCCGGCGCCGCCTGGCTGCCGCTGGATACCGGCTACCCGGACGATCGTCTGCGGATGATGCTGGAGGACGCGAAACCGTCGCTCCTCATTACCACCGACGCGCAGCTTCCGCGCTTTAACGATCTGCCGATACCTTCATTTAGTTACAACATGCTATTGCCAGCCACAGGCGCTGAACCTCTGCGTCTGGCGAAGCCGGAGCAGACCGCGTACATCATCTTTACCTCGGGTTCAACGGGACGCCCGAAAGGGGTGATGGTGGGGCATACCGCCATCGTTAACCGCCTGAAGTGGATGCAGGATCATTATCCACTGGCGGCGCATGACGTCGTGGCGCAGAAAACGCCGTGCAGCTTTGACGTGTCGGTGTGGGAGTTCTGGTGGCCGTTTATCGCCGGGGCAAAGCTGGTGATGGCCGAGCCGGACGCGCACCGCGATCCGCAGGCGATGCAGAGCTTCTTCGCAGAATATGGCGTAACCACCACCCACTTCGTGCCCTCGATGCTGGCGGCATTTGTCGCCTCGCTGACGCCGGAAAACGTCGACTGTTGCAGGACGCTGAAGCAGGTGTTCTGTAGCGGCGAGGCGCTGCCAACGGCGCTGTGCCGCGAGTGGGAGCAGCTCACTCATGTACCGCTGCACAACCTCTACGGCCCAACCGAAGCGGCGGTGGACGTGAGCTGGTATCCGGCGTACGGCCCGGAGCTGGCGGCAGTGGAGGGCAACAGCGTGCCGATCGGCTTCCCGGTGTGGAATACGGGGCTGCGCATTCTGGACGCGATGATGCGCCCGGTGCCGTTCGGCGTGGCGGGCGATCTGTATCTCACCGGCATTCAGCTGGCCCAGGGGTATCTGGGACGTCCCGACCTCACCGCCAGCCGCTTTATTGCCGATCCGTTTGCCCCAGGCGAGCGGATGTATCGCACCGGAGACGTTGCCCGCTGGCTGGACAACGGGGCGGTGGAATATCTGGGCCGCAGCGATGACCAGCTGAAAATCCGCGGTCAGCGCATTGAGCTGGGCGAAATCGACCGGGCGATGCTGTCGCTGCCGGACGTGGCCCAGGCCGTGGCGCATGCGTGCGTGTTCAATCAGGCTGCGGCAACGGGCGGCGATGCCCGCCAGCTGGTAGGGTATGTGGTTTCCGAATCCGGTTTACCGCTGGATCGCGACACGCTGCTGGACTCGCTCAGGGCACAGCTGCCGCCGCATATGGTGCCGGTGGTGCTGCTGCAAATCAGCGCGCTGCCGCTAAGCGCCAACGGCAAGCTGGATCGCAAGGCGCTGCCGCTGCCGGAGCTGACCAGCAAAACCTGCGGTCGCGCACCCGAGACGCAAACCGAAGCCGCCGTGGCGCAGGCGTTTTCTGCGCTGCTGGGCTGCGAAGTGAACGATATCGACGCCGACTTCTTTGCCCTTGGCGGCCACTCGCTGCTGGCGATGCGCCTCGCGGCTCAGCTCGGTCGTGCGTTCAGCCGCAAGGTCACGCCGGGGCAGATTATGGTCGCCTCGACGGTCGGCAAGCTCAGCGCGCTGCTGGACTCGCAACTGAGCGACGAACAGGCGCAGCGTCTGGGGTATGAAACCCTGCTGCCGCTGCGTGAAAGCAACGGCCCGACGCTGTTCTGCTTCCATCCGGCGTCCGGCTTTGCCTGGCAGTTCAGCGTCCTGGCGCGTTACCTCAGCCCGCGCTGGTCCATCGTCGGCATTCAGTCGCCGCGGCCAAACGGCCCGATGCAGCAGTGCGCGGATCTCGATGGGGTGATCGAACATCACCTGAAAACGTTGCGTAAGCAGCAGCCGCACGGGCCGTATTACCTGTTCGGCTATTCGCTCGGCGGCACGCTGGCGCAGGGCATTGCGGCGCGCCTGCGCGAGCAGGGCGAAGCGGTGGCGTTCCTTGGCCTGCTGGATACCTGGCCGCCGGAAACCCAGAACTGGGCGGAGAAAGAGGCAAACGGCCTTGACCCGGAAGTGCTGGCGGAGATCGAGCGCGAGCGTCAGGCGTTTATCGCCGCCCAGCAGGGACAGGGCTCCAGCGAATTGTTTAACACCATTGAAGGCAACTACGCGGACGCGGTGCGGTTGCTCACCACCGCGCACAGTTCATGCTTTGACGGTAAAGCGACGCTGTTTGTTGCCGAAAGTACGCGAACGATGGATCCGCATACGGCCTGGGCGCCGTGGGTGGGCGAGCTGGAGGTCTACAGCCAGGACTGCGCCCACGTGGATATCATTTCACCGCAGGCGTTTGAAAAGATTGGGCCGATACTGAAGGAAATTTTAGCATAGTGCAAATGCCCGGTGGCGCTGCGCTTACCGGGCCTACGGGAGCTGAATGTAGGCCGGGTAAGGCGTAGCCGCCACCCGGCAATTACCGCCGACCTAACGGCACCACCAACGGCGTACCCGCCACCGGATCGTCAATAATCATGCAGCGCATGCCGTAGATCCGCTCGATCAGCTCTGGCGTCACAATCTCCTTCGGCGCGCCCTGCGCCACAATCTCGCCGTCGCGCAAGGCAATCAGATGCGTGGCGTAGCGGCAGGCCTGATTTAAATCATGCAGCACCGCCGCCAGGGTATACCCCTGCGTGCGGTTCAGCTCGCTCAGCAGCTCCAGCAGGTCAATCTGATGGCTGATGTCCAGCCAGGTCGTCGGCTCGTCCAGCAGCATAATGGCGGTTTCCTGCGCCAGCACCATCGCGATCCACGCCCGCTGTCGCTGTCCGCCGGAGAGGGTATCCACGCTTTGCTGAGCCAGATCGGTGATGCCCGTTGCCTCCATCGCGCGCTTCACGGCCTCGTCGTCCTCTTTGCGCCAGCGGGTAAACAGTGGCTGGTGTGGGTAGCGCCCGCGCGAGACCAGCTCCTGCACCGTGATATCTCCCGGCGTGGTGGCGTTTTGCGCCAGCAGCCCGATGCGCCTGGCCACCTCTTTGCTGGCGAAGCGCTGGATCTGCTCCCCGTCGAGGAATACGCTGCCCTCTGTCGGCGACATCAGGCGGCTCAGAGTGCGCAGCAGGGTTGATTTGCCGCAGCCGTTCGGACCGATAATCGCGGTGAAGTGGCCGTCCGGAATGGCGACGGTTAAATCACGGACAATGATTTTTTTGCCATAGCCGAGGGTCAAGTTTTCGCCGCGCAAGCGGGTTGTTGAATCTGTCATTTCTTGCGTGACTCCTGAACGAGCAAGACGATGAGGTAAATCCCGCCGAGGCTGACGGTCACTACGCCCACCGGAAGTTGATAAGGCATAAACAGCCGCTGGGCGCAGAGGTCGGCGGCCAGCAGCAGCATCGCACCGCACAGGGCAGCCTGGGTCAAGCCCCAGCGTGCGGTGCCGCTAAGACGCCGCGCGATATGCGGCGCGACAAGGGCAATAAACGAGATCGGCCCGGCAATCGCGGTGGACGCAGCGGTCAGCAATACCGCCACCAGCATCAGCATCAGGCGCGAGCGCTCAACGCTCACGCCCAGCGCGCAGGCGCTGTCGTCGCCCATCTCCAGCAGCCGCATCCGGCGTACCAGCAGCAGGGCGGCGATAAACATCAGCAAAATCAGCGGCGCGGCGGGCCAGGTTTTGCTCCACGTCAGGCCGTTGAGGGAGCCTGCATACCACAGCCCGGCGGAGAGCGCGGTTTCCAGAGACGCCTGCAACAAAAGCCAGGTGTTAAAGGCCATCAGCATCGCGCGGATGCCTATCCCGATAATGATCAGCCGGAAGGTGTCAATGCCGTTGCGCCAGGCCAGGACCCAGATAAGCAGCGAGGTCAGAATGCCGCCCGCCATCGCCGTAAAGGTAATGGCCGTCAGATGCTGCCCGAACAGCACCATCGCCACCAGCACGCCGCTCCACGCGCCGGTATTCAGGCCCATCACGTCCGGGCTGCCGAGGGGGTTACGCATCAGCGACTGGAAAATCGCGCCGCTGACGCCGAGCGCCGCGCCCACCAGGATCGCCATCGCCACGCGCGGCAGTCGCCATTCGGTGACCACCATGGTGATGTTACGCGGCGCGCTGCCGGTGAGGGCGTGAAAGACCTGCGCGAAATCAAGCGTTACGGCACCGCTTTGCAGGCTCCAGACCGCCAGCAGAGTAATGGCGATAGCCAGCATGAAGACGCTGGTGAGTAAACGACGGGAAGGAGCCATCATGCGCCACCTCCGCGTCTGCGACGTACCAGGAAGATCAGCACCGGCGCGCCGATAAACGCGCTCACCACCGAGACGCGCAGCTCGCCGGGCACCAGCAGGCGGCCCAGCACGTCGGCAAACAGCAGCAGGGCAGGGGTGGCCAGCAGCGTGACCGGCAGCGACCAGCGGTGGTCCGACCCCACCAGCCAGCGCGCCATATGCGGCATCATCAGGCCGATAAAGGCGATCGGACCGACCACGGCGGTTGCGCTGCCGCTCAGCACGGTGATAGCGAGCAGGCCAGTCAGCTGCGTGCGCGCGACGCGGTTGCCGAGGGCGGTCGCGGTGTCGCTGCCGAGACTCAGGCTGTTCAGCGACCGGCTTAAACACAGCGCCACGACGGCGGCGATAATGACCGGGATTGCCACCACGTTTAAGGTTTCAAGGGTGCGGATATCCAGCGAACCGGCCTGCCAGAAGCGCAGCTGGTCGTAGACGTCCGGGTTGAGCAGGGCGATGCCGCTGGACAAGCCTTCCAGCACCGCGGCCAGCGCCACGCCTGCCAGGGTTAAGCGTACCGGGCTGAGCTGCCCGCCGCCCTGGCTGCCGGTAAACGCGACCACCAGCGAGGCGGCCAGCGCGCCGCAGAAGGCCATCGCCAGCTGTTCAGAGGGTGACGTCAACCCGAACAGCGCTGCGCCGAGCACGATGGCAAAGCTGGCGCCGGAGTTGACGCCGAGAATGCCGGGGTCCGCCAGCGGGTTACGGGTAAGGGTTTGCATCAGGGCACCCGCAAGGCCGAGCGCGCCACCGGCCAGCAGTCCGGCAAGAGTGCGGGGCAGGCGGGCGTCGAGCACGATGGTGCAGTCCGCGCTCTGACAGGTTCCGGAGAGCGCATCAACGATAACGGACGCGGGTAGCGGCTTCGCGCCGACCAGCAGGCTGAGTGCAATCGCAAGGATTAGCAGTAGCAATAATACGGGCACGGCAATGGCGCGCACCGCAGAAGAGGAAAACGACATAGCAACATCCATGATTTGATAATGATAGTGATTATCGTTATCTATCTTATTTGGCTATGTTAGCATGTGCGCCCATGGAATGGGTAGAAATAGACTCAAGGCTTTGTCATGAATCAAAAATCCTGGCTGCTTAACCTCAGCCTGTTGAAAACGCACCCGGCGTATCGCGCCGTTTTTATCGCTCGCTTTATCTCCATTTTGTCCCTCGGCCTGCTCGGCGTCGCCGTGCCGGTACAGATCCAGACTATGACGCACTCCAGCTGGCTGGTGGGGCTATCCGTCACCTTAACCGGCGGGGCGATGTTTATCGGCCTGATGGTCGGCGGCGTGCTGGCGGATCGCTACGAGCGAAAGAAGCTGATCCTGCTGGCGCGCGGCACCTGCGGGGTGGGCTTTATCGGGCTGTGTCTGAACGCCATGCTGCCGGAGCCGTCGCTGATGGCGATTTATGCCCTTGGCCTGTGGGACGGTTTTTTCGCCTCGCTCGGCGTGACGGCGCTGCTGGCGGCAACGCCCGCGCTGGTGGGGCGCGAGAACCTGATGCAGGCGGGGGCGATCACCATGCTCACCGTGCGCCTCGGCTCGGTGATTTCGCCGATGGTCGGCGGCCTGCTGCTGGCCACCGGCAACGTGGCGTGGAACTACGGCCTTGCCGCGGCGGGCACCTTTATCACCACCCTGACGCTGCTGCGTCTGCCGCTCCTGCCCCCGCCGCCGCAGCCGCGCGAGCACCCGCTGAAGTCCCTGATGGCCGCGATTCGTTTTCTGTTCAGCAACCCGCTGATTGGCGGCATTGCGCTGCTCGGCGGCCTGCTGACGATGGCGAGCGCCGTGCGCGTGCTTTACCCGGCGCTGGCGGGCGAGTGGCAGATGAGCGCCTCAGAGATTGGCGTGCTGTACGCCGCCATTCCGCTCGGTGCGGCCTGCGGGGCGCTGACCAGCGGTAACCTGGCCCAAAGCGCGCGTCCGGGCTTGATTATGCTGGTGGCCACGCTGGCCTCGTTTATCGCCATCGGCTTCTTCAGCCTGATGCCGGTCTGGGCGCTGGGGGTGATGTGTCTGGTGATTTTCGGCTGGCTGAGTGCGGTCAGCTCACTTTTACAGTACACCCTGATCCAGACCCAGACGCCGGAAGGGATGCTGGGGCGTATCAACGGCCTGTGGACCGCGCAGAACGTGACGGGCGATGCGATTGGCGCGGCGATCCTCGGCGGGCTGGGGGCGATAATGACCCCGGTGGCGTCGGCGAGCAGCAGCGGGTTTGTGTTAGCGATGGTTGGCGCGATCTTACTGGTGGCGCTGGTGGAATTGCGGCGGTTCAGGCAGGAGGTCGTGTTGAACGACGGTGCGGCCTGATGCCCTCACCCCGGCCCTCTCCCGCGGGGAGAGGGAGGGAAAATGCCTACTTAAACAACTCACTCAATCTGTCTAACACCAGCATCGCGCTGTAATAATCCAGGCGGAACGTCTCCGTTCCCAGCGCCCAGACGCGTTTGTTTTTCACCGACGGTAAATGCGCCAGCAGCGGGTTGGCGTAAATCGCATTCACGTCTTTCTCGTCGCCGGCAAACACGAACAGCCCTTCGCCGTTCAGCCCCGTCGCCAGATTTTCTCCACCCAGTTGAATAATGTCGTGACGCTTGCCCTGGCTTTTTGAGGTGTGCAGCCCATCGGGTAACGCCGCCAGCGTAAAGCCCAACTGGTGTAACAGCTTGCCCTGCGCCGATTCTGTCGTCCACAGGTTAGCCGTGTGCGCGGCGGCGGTGTAGACGATGGCGTTCACCGGCTGCGGCGGCAGTTTCATCTGCTGTTTCACCTGCGCGAGCTGTTTATCGAATGCGGCGATGCGTTCAGCGGCCTGTTTTTCATGCCCGGTCATCGTGCCCAGCTGGGTCAGCAGTTCCTGCCAGCTTTTGTCGTCGTAATTGATGATAAGCGTCGGGGCGATGGCGGAGAGCTGATCGTACAGCGCCAGCGCGGAATCCCCGCCGGTGGCGCTGATTAGAATCAGGTCCGGCATCTGGGCGGCCACTGCTTCGGCGCTCGGCTCGCCGATGTACAGCCGTGCAACCTTACGCTGTTTTGCAATATCCCCCCACTGACGCAGGAAACCCTGCGCGTCCGCCACGCGGTTGTTCGGCGTGGTTGCGCCGCTGGCAATGACCGGCGCGTCAATCGCCAGCAGGGAGCCGGTTAAGGTCACGCTGGTAGAAACAATGCGCGTCGGTTTGCTCTCAAGCGTGTGCATGCCGCGGCTGTCGTTGACCTGGCGCGGCCAGTCTGCGGCGGTGGCTGAGGTTAGTCCTAAAACAAAAAGTCCTGTCAGAAGAAGGGCATTGCGGCAAACGGCAGCGATTTTCACAGAGCGGCATCCTGTTTTTATTGAAGATAATGCTTCTCATTTTCATGGTTGCCGGGAAGGGATGCAAGCGTTTGTCGCAGAAGTTAATGGCCCGACGGTTGACAGCGGCGCGCTGTGGGATTAGGTTAGCCGACGAAAATATAAATGATAATCATTATTGCTTCTTTTATCATTTTGAGGAGGATGATATGGACACGTCCCTGGCTGAGGAAGTTCAGCACACCGCGACCACGCTGCAATCAGACAGCTTTTTCTTTATGTCGCCTTACCGCAGTTTTACCACCTCAGGCTGTTTTGCCCGATTCTCTGAACCTGCCGTCGGCGGCGACGATCCGGCGGGGCAGTTCCAGCAGAAACTAACCCAGGCTTTCCGGGATGCGAAAGCCAGCGGCATCGCCCATCCCGTCATGGTAGGGGCCATCCCGTTCGATACCCGCAAGCCGTCTTCGCTGTTTATTCCGCAACGCTGGGAGACGTTTTCCCGTCCCGCGCGTCAGCAGTCCGCACGCTATTTCTCCGGCGCGCAGGCGCTGAAGGTGGAACAGCGCACCGAGATCCCCGCTCAGCCCGTTTTTGAAGAGATGGTCGCGCGCGCCGCGTCTCTCACCGCCACGCCGCAGGTGAATAAGGTAGTGCTGTCGCGCCTGATTGATATCGCCACCGACAAAAAAATGGACAGCGGCGCGCTGATGGAGCGTCTGATCGCTCAGAACCCGGCGAGTTTTAACTTCCACGTGCCGCTGGAAGACGGCGGCGTGCTGCTCGGCGCCAGCCCGGAACTGCTGCTGCGCAAAGAGGGCAGGCACTTTAGCTCGCTGCCGCTTGCAGGCTCCGCGCGCCGCCAGCCGGACGACGTGCTGGATCGCGAGGCGGGCAATAAGCTGCTGGCCTCCGAAAAGGACCGCCACGAACACGACCTGGTGACCCAGGCGATGAAGGCCATTCTGGAACCGCGCAGCCATCACCTGAGCATGCCGTCTTCCCCGCAGCTCATCACCACGCCGACGCTGTGGCATCTGGCGACGCCGGTTGAAGGTGACGCGCGCGAGAACGAAAACGCCCTGACGCTGGCCTGCCTGCTGCACCCGACCCCGGCCCTGAGCGGCTTCCCGCATCAGGCGGCTAAAGAACTGATTGCCGAGCTGGAGCCGTTCGACCGCGAGCTGTTCGGCGGCATCGTCGGCTGGTGCGACAGTGAAGGCAACGGCGAGTGGGTGGTGACCATCCGCTGCGCGCGTCTTCACGAAAATACCGTTCGCCTGTTTGCCGGCGCGGGCATTGTGCCTGCCTCCTCCCCGGTGGGCGAGTGGCGTGAGACGGGCGTGAAGCTCTCCACCATGCTTAACGTGTTTGGTTTGCACTAAGGAATACCCATGACCATCCCTTTTACCCGCTGGCCTGAGGATTTTGCCCGCCGCTACCGTGAAAAAGGCTACTGGCAGGATCTGCCGCTGACCCACATCCTGACGGACCATGCGCAAAACGATGCGGTCGCGATTATTGACGGCGATCGCCACATCACCTACCGCGCGTTTAATGAGGCGGTGACGAATCTGGCGTCTGCCCTCCAGGCTCAGGGGCTGCACCGCGGCGAGACCGCGCTGGTGCAGCTCGGCAACGTGGCCGAGTTTTACATCACCTTTTTCGCGCTGCTGCAGATCGGCGTCGCGCCGGTTAACGCGCTCTTTAGCCATCAGCGCAGCGAGCTGAACGCCTACGCCGCCCAGATCAAACCCGCCGTGCTGATCGCCGATCGCGAACATGCCCTGTTCGCGGGGGATGATTTTCTCAATACCTTTGTGGATGAACACCGCTCGGTTCGCGCCGTGCTGCTGCGCGGCGATAAGGGTGAACATGCGCTGGAAGCGGCGATTGCGCGCCCGGCGGACAACTTCATCCCCAACCCGACGCCCGCAGACGAGGTGGCGTTCTTCCAGCTCTCCGGCGGCAGCACCGGTACGCCGAAGCTGATCCCGCGTACGCACAACGACTACGACTACAGCATCCGCCGCAGCAATGAAATCTGCGGCATCACTGCGCACACCCGCTATCTGAACGCGCTTCCCGCGGCGCATAACTACGCCATGAGCTCGCCGGGATCGTTAGGCGTGTTCACGGCGGGCGGCTGCGTGGTGCTGGCGAACGATCCGAGCGCCACGCTCTGCTTCCCGCTGATTGAGCAGCATCAGATCAACGTGACGTCGCTGGTCCCTCCGGCGGTGAGCCTCTGGCTGCAGGCGATTGCCGACGGTGCGGGGAACGCGCAGCTGAAATCCCTCAAGCTGCTCCAGGTGGGCGGCGCACGCCTCTCCGCCACGCTCGCGGCGCGTATTCCGGCGGAAATCGGCTGCCAGCTGCAACAGGTGTTTGGCATGGCGGAAGGGCTGGTGAACTACACCGCCCTCGACGACGCACCGGAACGCATCATCAATACCCAGGGTCGTCCGATGTGCCCTGATGACGAGGTGTGGGTGGCGGACGAGGACGGCAATCCGCTCCCGCGCGGGGAAGTCGGACGTTTGATGACGCGCGGCCCGTACACCTTCCGCGGCTATTTCAACAGCCCGGAGCACAACGCCAGCGCCTTTGATGCCAACGGTTTCTACTGCTCCGGCGATCTGATCGCCATCGATGAGCAGGGCTACATCACCGTGCAGGGGCGCGAGAAAGATCAGATCAACCGCGGTGGCGAAAAAATTGCCGCCGAAGAGATCGAAAACCTGCTGCTGCGCCACGAGGCGGTGATCCACGCCGCGCTGGTGAGCATGGAGGACACCCTGCTGGGCGAAAAAAGCTGTGCGTATCTGGTGGTGAAACAGCCCCTGCGCGCGGTTGAGGTGCGCCGCTTCCTGCGTGAGCAGGGCGTTGCCGAATTTAAGCTGCCGGACCGCGTGGAGAGCGTGGATGCGCTTCCGCTCACGCCGGTCGGCAAAGTTGATAAGAAACAGTTGCGCCTGTGGCTTGCTGAACGCGCCCGGGGCTGAGGAACAGAGAATGGCCATTCCAAAATTAACCGCTTACGCGCTGCCAACCGCCGCAGAGCTGCCGACCAACAAGGTCAACTGGGCGTTTGAGCCGGAGCGCGCCGCGCTGCTGATCCACGATATGCAGGAGTATTTCCTGAACTTCTGGGGCGAAAATAGCGACATGATGCAGCAGGTGGTGGCGAACATCGCTAAACTGCGCGCGTACTGCAAAGAACACAATATCCCGGTGTACTACACCGCGCAGCCGAAAGAGCAGAGCGATGAAGACCGCGCCCTGCTGAACGACATGTGGGGGCCGGGCCTGACCCGCTCGCCGGAGCAGCAGCGTATCGTGGCTGAACTGGCGCCGGACGAAGCGGACACCGTGCTGGTGAAGTGGCGCTACAGCGCGTTTCACCGCTCGCCGCTGGAGCAGATGCTGAAAGAGACCGGCCGCAACCAGCTGCTGATTACCGGCGTTTATGCCCATATCGGCTGCATGACCACCGCCACAGATGCCTTTATGCGCGACATCAAGCCGTTCTTTATCGCCGATGCGCTGGCGGACTTCACCCGCGACGAGCACCTGATGTCGCTGAAATACGTGGCAGGACGTTCTGGCCGCGTGGTGATGACCGATGAGCTGCTGCCGTCCGTTCCGGCAACGAAAGCCGCGCTGCGCGCGCTGATCCTGCCGCTGCTGGACGAGTCCGACGAGCCGATGGATGACGAAAACCTGATCGACTACGGTCTGGACTCGGTGCGCATGATGGCGCTGGCCGCCCGCTGGCGAAAGGTGCACGGCGACATCGACTTCGTGATGCTGGCGAAAAATCCGACCCTTGACGCCTGGTGGGCGCTGCTCTCCCGTGAGGTGAAGTGATGGCGGGGGCCGATTTTACCGGTAAAACGGTTTGGGTAACGGGCGCGGGTAAAGGTATTGGCTATACGACCGCGCTGGCCTTTGTGGAGGCGGGCGCGCGGGTGACCGGGTTCGATCTGGCCTTCCCGCAGGACGATTATCCGTTTGCCACCGAAACGCTGGACGTGGCGGATGCGTCGCAGGTGGGCGACGTCTGCGGGCGCTTACTTGGCACCCTTGAGCGCCTCGACGTGCTGGTTAACGCGGCGGGCATTCTGCGCATGGGCGCGACGGACGAGCTTTCGCAGGAGGACTGGCAGCAGACCTTTGCGGTTAACGTCGGCGGCGCGTTTAACCTGTTTCAGCAGACGATGGGCCAGTTCCGCCGTCAGCAGGGCGGGGCGATAGTGACCGTGGCCTCCGACGCGGCGCACACCCCGCGCATCGGCATGAGTGCCTACGGTGCGTCGAAGGCAGCGCTGAAAAGCCTGGCGCTGACCGTCGGGCTGGAGCTGGCGGGCAGCGGCGTGCGCTGTAACCTGGTGTCGCCGGGCTCAACGGACACCGACATGCAGCGCACCCTGTGGAAAAGCGACGATGCGGAGCAGCAGCGCATTCGCGGCTTTGGCGAGCAGTTCAAGCTCGGCATTCCGCTCGGCAAAATCGCCCGCCCGCGGGAAATTGCCGCCACCGTGCTGTTCCTTGCGTCCGATGCCGCCAGCCATATTACCCTGCAGGATATCGTGGTGGACGGCGGCTCCACGCTGGGGGCGTAATGATCTGGAAACGTCATTTATCGCTTGAAGAACTGAACGCCACCAGCATGAACACCCTGGTGGCGCATCTGGGCATCGTCTATACCCGCCTCGGGGACGACACGCTGGAAGCAGAGATGCCGGTGGATGCCCGTACCCATCAGCCGTTTGGCCTGCTGCACGGCGGGGCGTCGGCGGCGCTGGCGGAAACGCTGGGCTCAATGGCCGGTTTTCTGATGACCCGCGACGGGCAGAACGTGGTCGGCACAGAGCTGAACGCCACGCACCATCGCGCGGTCTCTCACGGTAAGGTGCGCGGCGTGTGTCAGCCGCTACATCTGGGGCGTTCGAGCCAGAGCTGGGAGATCGTGGTATTCGACGAGCAGGGGCGGCGGTGCTGTACCTGTCGGTTGAGCACGATGGTGCTGGGGTAGGCCATTCAGCTGAAAGTGATCGGCTTAACACTGTGGTGTAAATCTCTGGTTTGACCACGCATTATTGCGTTTCAAAGTTGTTAAATTTTATCCGTTGTTCTAGAAACAAAATGTAACATCTCACTGTTTCACAACAACGGACAACAACTATGAACAACTCAGGGAAATACCTTACGTGGGCGGTGCTCTCCGTTGTGGGAGCCTTTGCCCTGGGCTATATCGCCCTCAACCGGGGGGAGCAGATCAATGCGCTCTGGATCGTCGTCGCCTCCGTCTGCATTTATCTCATTGCGTACCGTTTTTATGGCCGCTATATCGCAAAGACGGTACTGGGCGTAGACGGCACACGCATGACGCCTGCCGTGCGCCACAACGACGGGCTGGACTACGTGCCGACCGACAAAAAAGTGCTGTTCGGTCACCATTTCGCGGCGATTGCCGGAGCAGGCCCGCTGGTGGGGCCGGTGCTTGCGGCGCAGATGGGCTACCTGCCGGGGATGATCTGGATCCTCGCGGGGGTGGTGCTGGCGGGCGCGGTGCAGGACTTTATGGTGCTGTTCGTCTCCACCCGTCGCGACGGCCGTTCTCTGGGTGAGCTGGTGAAAGAGGAGATGGGGGCAACCGCCGGGGTGATTGCGCTGGTGGCGACCTTTATGATCATGGTGATCATCCTCGCGGTGCTGGCGATGATCGTGGTGAAAGCGCTGACCCACAGCCCGTGGGGAACCTACACGGTCGCCTTTACCATTCCGCTGGCGCTGTTTATGGGGATTTACATTCGCTACCTGCGCCCGGGGCGCATTGGTGAAGTCTCTGTCATTGGCCTGGTGTTCCTGGTATTTGCGATTATCTCCGGCGGCTGGGTGGCGGAAAGCCCGACCTGGGCACCATTCTTCGACTTTACCGGCGTGCAGCTGACCTGGATGCTGGTGGGCTACGGCTTTGTGGCGGCGGTGCTGCCGGTGTGGCTGCTGCTGGCCCCGCGCGATTATCTCTCAACCTTCCTGAAAATCGGCACCATTGTCGGGCTGGCCATCGGCATTCTGATTATGCGCCCGACCCTGACCATGCCTGCGCTGACCAAATTCATCGACGGTACCGGCCCGGTCTGGACTGGTAACCTGTTCCCGTTCCTGTTTATTACCATCGCCTGCGGTGCGGTGTCGGGCTTCCACGCGCTGATTGCCTCCGGTACCACGCCGAAGATGCTGGCGAATGAAAATCAGGCCTGCCTGATTGGCTACGGCGGCATGCTGATGGAGTCCTTCGTGGCAATTATGGCGCTGGTCTCCGCCTGCATTATCGACCCGGGCGTTTACTTCGCGATGAACAGCCCGATGGCGGTACTGGCCCCGGCCGGCACCGTTGACGTGGTCGCCTCTGCCGCGCAGGTGGTGAGCGGCTGGGGCTTTGCCATTACCCCGGAAACGCTGACGCATATCGCTAATGAGGTGGGCGAGCAGTCAATTATCTCCCGCGCGGGCGGGGCGCCGACGCTGGCGGTGGGCATGGCCTACATCCTGCACGGCGCGCTGGGCGGGCTGATGGACGTGTCGTTCTGGTATCACTTCGCCATCCTGTTCGAGGCGCTGTTTATTTTGACGGCGGTGGATGCGGGAACCCGTGCGGCGCGCTTTATGCTGCAGGATCTGCTGGGGGTGATCTCCCCGAACCTGAAGCGGACCGATTCGCTCCCGGCTAACCTGCTGGCGACGGCGCTGTGCGTGCTGGCGTGGGGCTACTTCCTGCATCAGGGCGTGGTCGATCCGCTGGGCGGGATCAACACCTTGTGGCCGCTGTTCGGTATCGCCAACCAGATGCTGGCGGGCATGGCGCTGATGCTCTGCGCGGTGGTGCTGTTCAAGATGAAGCGCCAGCGTTACGCGTGGGTGGCGCTGGTGCCAACCGCCTGGCTGCTAATCTGTACCCTGACGGCGGGCTGGCAAAAAGCCTTCAGTCCGGACAATAAGGTGGGCTTCCTGGCGATCGCCAACAAGTTCCAGGCGATGATCGACAGCGGCAAGATCCCGGCGCAGTACACCGAGTCACAGCTGTCTCAGCTGGTATTCAACAACCGTCTGGATGCCGGACTGACCATCTTCTTTATGGTGGTGGTTGTGGTGCTGGCGTTGTATTCTCTGAAAACCGCGCTGGCGGCGCTGAAGGTCGACACGCCGACGGCGAAAGAGACGCCGTATGAGCCGATGCCTGAAAACCTGGACGAGATTGTGACCCAGGCGAAAGGGGCGCATTAACCTGTGTGCCGGGTGGCGCTAGCGCTTACCCGGCCTACATTTCCAGTGAGACCAGAATGATGTTCGACACCCTCTCTAAAGCAGGTAAGTACCTGGGCCAGGCCGCCAAAATGATGATTGGCGTGCCGGATTACGATAACTACGTCGAGCATATGCGCGTCAACCACCCGGACCAGACGCCGATGACCTACGAAGAGTTTTTCCGCGACCGCCAGGACGCCCGTTACGGCGGCAAGGGCGGGGCGAAGTGCTGTTAACCCTCTTTCGGTAAATAGAGGCTGATTTGCTCCTGCTTGCAGCCATAAATTGCCGCCAGCTTTTCGCGGGTGCGCTTTTGCGGACGGGAGTCCAGCGCTTCAAGCTGTGATACGGCGGACTGGCTGATGCCGAGTTTTTCCGCCACCTCCTGCTGTGACATGCCGCGCAGAATGCGCCATGCGGCCTGCAGGCTGACGTTCTGCCAGGTCATGATGCTGCACACGTCTCCGGGCAATTCCACGTCATCATAGCAATCGTGTTCGACTTCAATATCCTCCAGATCGTCGTCGGTTTCGTCGTCGATCTCCGCCATCTGTAAGCACATGCGAAAGTATTCATCATAGGGAATAACTACGTACTGCGTTTTTCCGTTATCGTCCTTAATTAGCTGAACAGCCATAGGGAGCGTTCTCCTCGTGAAGGTAAGTCGTTGATGTTCTGCGTTTGACGGCTAAAACATAACAATGGGTATTGGGATTGTCCCGAAGTGTAATCAGGATGCGGTAATCGCCAACGCGTAGCCGGAAATGATTTTCTTTCGCCGATATTTTTTTGATATCGGGTCGGGGTGCCGAGCGGTCATCCAGTTCGGCAAGCTTTACCTCAATGCGGCGTTGATACCGCTCGTCAATTCTAGAAAAAGCCTTTTTTGCACCATTAGACCAGACAATCTTCATCCGTACCTCCACTGTACGCCCACACAAAATATAAGGAAATAATAAGACTATTAGATAAATTCCGAATTTCTTATGGGGTACTGTAGAGCGGAAAAAAAGCGCCGGTAAGAGGCAAAACGCAAACCGTCGAGGCGGCTCGAAAAGGCCTCTGCCGGGCGACAGAGGCTTGCAGGAAAAATGCGATCAGGCGTTCAAACCGCCGTCCACGTCCAGACCGGTGCCTGAGATCTGCCCGGCTGCCGGGCTGGCGAGGAAGGTGACCGCCGCCGCGACGTCTTCCGGCTGGCCGTAATGGCCCAGGGCAATAAGCTGACGCTGTGAGTCAGCCTGTTCACCGTCCTCCGGGTTCATATCGCTGTTGGTCGGGCCGGGGTGCACCAGGTTAACGGTAATGCCGCGCGGGCCAAGATCGCGGGCCAGACCGCGGGTGAGGGAGTTCAGTGCAGATTTGGTCATTGAGTAGACGGCAATCCCCGGCTGTGCCACGCGGTTCGCCAGACAGCTGCCGATGTTGATGATGCGCCCGCCGTCGGACATGTGTACCAGCGCTTCCTGAATAGCGATCACCACGCCGCGGATGTTGACGTTGATGAGGGCGTCGATGTCCGCCAGCGTCATGGACTCCAGCGGGCCGCCGCGCGCGATACCGGCGTTATTGACCAGGATATCCAGCCCGCCGAGAGAGCGTGCCGCATGGGTGACGGCATCCTGAATCGCCTGCGCGCTAGCGCTGTCGGCCTGAATGGCCTCGCCGTGCCGCCCCAGCGCCTTAATTTCATCGGCGACCGCCTGGGCTTTATCGGCGGATTTTTCATAGGTGATGACCACATCGGCACCGGCGCGCGCCAGCGACAGGGCAATCGCACGACCCAGCCCGCGGCTGGCTCCGGTAACCAGCGCCTTTTTACCTGTTAAATCGATCTGCATGATGACCTCGTTACGAGAGTGGTGAGAACCATCATTAGGTATAGCCCGTCGGCGCAATTAACGGCGGAAGGATTCTACTTTCTCAAACGCAGCGCGCAGAACCTCAGGCGTTAACGTCACCGGCAGATAGTGAATCGACTCCACCGGGCGCAGAGTGTGGGCGATGACCTTGTCGAGATCGTCGCGGTTATTGATGTCGACGTCCAGCTCGCGAAGCGTGGTCGGCAGGTTAAAGCGCCGGTATGCCGCCACCAGCTGCGCCAGCACGTCGTCCTGGCCGAGCAGGGCGCTCTGCACCAGAATGCCGTAGGCCACCTTGGTGCCGTGCAGGTATTTTTCCGTCTGCGGCAGCACGGTCAAGCCGTTGTGCACCGCGTGCGCCGCCGCCACGCGGGTGTAGCGTTCGCCCAGGCCGCCGACCATCCCGCCGCCGGCAATAATGGCGTCCACCACGTCCCTAAACGCCTGCGTTAGCTCGCCGCGCTGCTGGTCGGCAAGCGCTTGCTCACTGTGTTCCAGCAGCACGTCGCGGATCGCCAGCGCGCCGTTAAGGCCAAGGCGCACGGTCAGCGGCAGGTTTTCCGGCTGTGGGGCGAGAACCGCCGCTTCGTACCACTTCGCCAGCGTATCGCCGATGCCCGCCAGCAAATATTCCGCCGGGGCGTTCAGAATGATCCGCGGCTCCACCAGCACCAGAAAGTTAGCGTCGTCAAAAATCTCAAAATGTAGCGCCTGACCGGCATCGTTGTACCAGACGGAGAGCGGCGTCCACGCTGCGCAGGTGGCGGCGATGGTGGGAATGCCCACGAACGGAACGCCTAAGCGGCGCGCCACGGCCTTGACGGTGTCCATCACCGCGCCGCCGCCCACGCCAATCACCACGCTGGCATCGCTGCCGGATTCGTTCACCAGCCGGGTGACGTCGCGCTCGCTGCAGTGGCCTTTAAACAGCAGGTGCTTCGCCCCCGGCGCGTTAAAGCTCTCCGGCAGGAACGGGCGAGCGCCCTCTATTGCGCGCTCGCCGTAAATCCACACCGCGCGGGAAAGCTGATCCGGGGTAAAGAAGTCATTCAGATGCGCAAGGCTTCCGGAATGGGAGAAGTAGTTCGCCGGGCCGGGCACGACGCGGATGTCGGTGTTGCTCATGGTGTTGTCCTTTTTTCGCAAGCGCTAACCCGATGTTATGTCTGGACATCCGGATGGCTAATAATATTTCGCTTTATCTTATGCCTTTTCCGTCGTTGTCAGTCAACCGGAGCTGTGAAAAATTCGATAAATCAGAAGAGTTATGAAGGATTTACGCGGATGGTTTCCAGTCGTCTTGAAATGCGCGGTATCAGCCTGGCCTTTTCCTGCTTTCAGGCGCTGACGCGCGTGGACTTCACGCTGAACGGCGGGTCGGTGCATGCGCTGACGGGCGCCAACGGTGCGGGGAAATCAACGCTGATGGCGGTGCTGTGCGGGACGCACGACCACTATGAGGGCGAAATCTCCATTAACAACCAGCCGGTAAACATTCGCGAGCCGCTGGACGCCAAACGGCTGGGCATCCACCTCGTGCAGCAGGAGGTGGACGTGGCGCTGATCCCCGGGCTGAGCATTGCGGAGAACATCATGCTCGACCAGTTAGCGCAGCCTGGGCACCGCTACCGCTGGCGCACCGTTCGTCAGCAGGCGCGGCAGGCGCTGGCGCAGCTCGACGTTACGCTGGACGTTCGCCGCTCCATCGACGGCTGTTCGCTGGCCGAAAAGCAGCAGATTTTGCTGGCACGCGCTTTGTCCCACCACTGCCGTTTTTTGATTCTTGACGAGCCCACCGCGCCGCTGGACGCGCACGAGAGCGAGCGTCTGTTTGCGGTGGTAAGACGTCTGCAACAGCAGGGCATCGGCGTGGTGTTTATCTCCCACCGCATTCACGAGCTAAAAGCTATCTGCGACACCCTGACGGTGCTGCGCGACGGCAAGCTGATTGAGTCCGGCCCGATGGCCGATCTCAGCGGTGAAGAGATTGTTGAGAAGATGCTCGGCCACGTGCTGAGCGATATCTACCCGCCCGCGCGACCGCCGCACGGCGACGAAACGCTGCTGCGAGTGGAAGGCCTGCACGACGACGCGCTGCTGAAGGATATCTCCCTGCACCTGCGCAAAGGCGAAATCCTCGGCATTGCCGGGCTGGCGGGGGCGGGGAAAACCGAACTCTGTAAGGCGCTGTTTGGCGCCACCAAAAGCCGCGTGGCGCGCGGTGAGCTGAATCATCAATCCTGGCAGCCGCGCGATCCGGCAGACTCGGTGCTGCGCGGCCTGGCGCTGGTGCCGGAGGAGCGGCGCAAGGAGGGCATTTTTATCGACGAGCCGGTAAGCATGAACCTTGCCGTGTGCGCCGATAACAGCTTTTCGCGCTGGAGCCTGTTTGGTCATCGTCAGGCGTGGCGCTGGGCGGAAGAGGTCATTGCCCGCGTCGGCGTTCGCGCCCGCGGTCCCGGACAGGTTTTGCGACGTCTCTCCGGCGGTAACCAGCAGAAGGTAGCCATCGGCAAGTGGCTGCGTAATGACGCCAGCGTGCTGATCTTCGACGAGCCGACCAAAGGCGTGGACGTGAAGGCCAAAACCGATCTGTTCCAGCTGATTGACGGCCTGGCTCGCGAGGGCAAAGGGGTGATTTACGCCTCCGGTGAGTTTGCCGAGCTGGTGGGACTGTGCGACCGCATCTGCGTCCTGTGGGACGGGCGCATCGTGGCGGAAATCGCCGGGGCTGAGGCCCGTGAAGAGACACTACTTTATTATTCAACCGGAGGAACGGCGTCGTGAGCAAGGCCCTTTCAGTGACCGCGGCGGCGTCTGGCCGTCAGCAACTTTTTGATTTTCTCTATAAATGGGGCATGCTGCTCACCGTCGTCGCGCTGGTGGCCGTCTTTGGCATGGCGTCGGACAGCTTCCTCGATCCGAACAACATCATCAATATTCTGCGCTCGATTGCCATCGTGACGGTGATTGCCGTTGGCGTGTCGATTTCATTGACCGTCGGCGGGTTCGATCTCTCCGTGGGCTCCACGGCGTCGCTGGCGAACGCGCTGGTGATTTCGCTTTTCGTCTGGCACGGCTTCGGCACCACCGAGTCGATTGTAATCACTCTCGCGCTCTGCACGCTGGTCGGCCTGTTTAACGCTTTCCTGATCGTCATCCTGCGTATTCCGGACATGCTCGCGACGCTCGCCAGCCTGTTTGTCATCCAGGGCGTGGCAATGACCTACAGCTACGGCGGGTCGATTACCGAGAACATGGTGCTGCCGAGCGGCGACATGGCGGAAGGGACCATTCCGGCGGCGTTCAGCCTGCTGGGGCAGGTGCCGACCATCGTCATCATCATGCTGGCGGTGACCCTTCTGGCGCAGCTGGGGCTGTCGCTGACCACTCACGGACGCCGGATGTACGCCATTGGCGGCAACCCGGAAGCGGCGCGCCTCTCGGGCATTCGCACCACGCGCTACAAGGTGGCGGCCTACGTGATTGCCTCGCTGCTGGCGGGGCTGGGCGGCATTCTGCTGGCCTCCCGCATCGGGTCGTCGCAGGTCAATGCGGGCGGCGGCTATCTGATGGATGCGGTGGCCGCGGCGTGGATCGGCTTCTCGCTGGCCGGATCCGGCAAGCCGAATGCGCTGGGGACGCTGGTCGGGGCGGTGATTCTCGGCGTGCTGTCGAACGGGCTGGTGATGCTCTCCGTGCCGTATTACGCCATGGACATAATAAAAGGGCTGGTGCTCGCGGTAGCGCTGGCGATTACCTACATACAAAAACGCTGACAACACAACGGGATAAAAAATGAAAAAGATTGCGCTCTCTTTGGTCGCACTGGGGTTACTCACTTCTCTGCCGGGATTTGCGGCCACGCCCGCGCCGGTTCCGGCCGCCATTGCGAACCACGACGGACCGATCCGCATCGCGGTGATCCGTAACCTCGGCTCGGACGACAACACCACGCAGTTTGTTGCCGGGGCCATTCAGGAAGGGAAAAAGCTCGGCTTTAAGGTCAGCACCTTTTTGAGCAACGGGGATGACGCCAAATTCCAGGACTTCGTTAACCAGGCCATCAGCCAGAAATATGACGGGATCATCCTGTCGCAGGGCCGCGATCCGTACTCCACCGCGCTGGTGAAGAAGGCGGTGGATGCCGGGATCAAGGTCGCCGTATTTGATACCGCCGTAAACGGCGAGATCCCGGGCGTGACCGTCACTCAGCAGGACGACGCCTCCCTGACGAATCTCTCCTTCGGCCAACTGGCGAAAGATTTCAACGGCAAGGCGAATATCGTCAAGCTGTGGGTAGCGGGCTTCCCGCCGATGGAGCGCCGTCAGGCAGCCTATAAAGAATTGCAAAAGCAGTACCCGGAGATTAAAGAGCTGGAGTCCATCGGCGCGGTCTCTTCTGACGTGCAGGGCGACACCGCCAACAAGGTGGGTGCGATCCTGGCGAAATACCCGAAAGGCAAAATCGACGCCATCTGGGGCACCTGGGATGCCTTCAGCCAGGGGGCGTATAAAGCGCTGAAGGAGAATGGACGCACCGAGATCAAGCTCTATAGCATTGATATCTCCAACCAGGATTTACAGCTGATGCGCGAGCCGGGTAGCCCGTGGGCAGTGAGCGTGGCGGTGGATCCGAAGCTTATTGGCGCGACTAACGTGCGCCTGATCGCCAACAAGATTGCCGGGGAAGCCACGCCTGCCACCTACGACTTCAAAGCCGCTGCGATCCCGCAGGCGCTGCTGACCGCGCAGCCGGGGGCGGTGAACGTAGCGTCGCTGGGCAAAATCATTCCGGGCTGGGGCCAGACGGAAGATTTTATCGCCCCGTGGTTTGCGACGCTGGAAGCGAAAAATAAATGAGCATCCTCCCCACGCCAGAATACAGCCGCAATATGCGGCTGATCGGCCATAGCGATCAGGGCGGTCGCCCGGACGGCGTGCAGCTGATGGTGCACCGCGGTTTCGCCTATATCGGCCATATGGTGTCGCAGGGCTTTTCGATAGTAGACGTGCGCGACCCGAAAAACCCGAAACCCGCGGGCTATGTGCCTGCGCCGCCGGGCACCTGGAACGTGCACCTCCAGGCGCATGACGACCTGCTGCTGGTGATCAACGCCCGGGATCTGTTTGCCGATGCCCGCTTCGCCGACGAGAAGGTCTACTACACCCGTCAGGTAGGAGAGACCGTCAGCGACGTTCAGGACAGGGGCTGGAGCGCCGGGCTTCGCGTTTTTGATATCTCCACGCCGGATGCGCCGCGCGAAATTGGCTTTCTCTCGCTGAGCGGCATCGGCATTCACCGCATCTGGTACGTGGGTGGCCGCTGGGCGTACGTGTCGGCGCTGATCGACGGTTTTACCGACTACATCTTTCTGACGATCGACCTGGCCGACCCGCGTAAGCCTGAGGTGGCAGGGCGCTGGTGGCTGCCGGGCATGAACCAGGCCGAAGGCGAACAGCCGAACTGGCCGGAAGGGAAACGCTACGCGCTCCACCACGCGATTATTGCCGGCGATACGGCGTACGGCAGCTGGCGCGACGGCGGCTTAACGCTGCTTGACGTGAAGGATCGTACCCAGCCTAAGCTTATTAGCCACCGTAACTGGAGTCCGCCGTTTGGCGGCGGCACGCACACCGCCCTGCCGCTGCCGGACCGTGAACTGCTGGTGGTGCTGGACGAATCGGTGCTGGATAACCAGGAAGACGGCGAGAAGCTGATCTGGCTGTTTGATATTCGCGAGCCGTCGAACCCGGTGAGCATCTCGACCTTCCCGCAGCCGAATGAAACCGACTACGTGGCAAAAGGGGCGCATTTCGGCCCGCACAACCTGCACGAGAACCGGCCGGGGAGCTTTGTCAGCTCAACGCTGATTTTCGCGACGTATCAGAACGCGGGCGTGCGCGCATATGACATTTCTAATCCGTATCGCCCGGTGGAGACGGGCGCGCTGGTGCCCGCGGCACCGGAGAGGATGATGGACACGCGGCCGAATCGCCCGCAGGTGATCCAGTCCTGTGACGTGTTTGTGGATGCGCAGGGAATTATCTACAGCACGGACTATAACGCCGGGCTGTCGGTGATTGAGTATCTGGGGTAAGTGCGGTTTGATGCCCTCTCCGACAGGGAGAGGGAGAAAATCAACTGTATTGCCGCACCCGCGCCACCAGATCTTCCGCGCTGTCGATGCGGTCGGCAATCAGAATCAGCGCTTTGCCGAGCGCGATCGCGTGGCGCAGGCATTCGTGGCGCATCGCCTCGTCCTGGATGCTGTCGATATCCGCGACGTGGGAAAGCCCGACGCTGCGGCGAATGAGTTCGGTGCCGCAGAACCCGATGGCGTCATGCCAGACTTTTTTCAGGAACGCGGAGGCATAGCCTGGCGCGCTGAGCGCGGTGTCGCGGGCTTTCTCGTTTACCAGCGCCTGGAAGCGTTCCGCGAAGGTGTTCCACAGCTCCTGAATATCGGTCAGGCGCTGCTCGCGCGCGGCGGCGGCATCGCGAATGCCCAGATGGCCCGGCAGGCCGCAGAAGTTGAGCAGCAGGTTGCCGATAGCGGTGCCGACGTCAAAGCCAATCGGCCCGAAATAGCCGAACTCGGCGTCGATGGCCTTCAGGCTGCCGTCGGCCACAAAAATCGAGCCGCTGTGGATATCCCCGTGCAGCAGCGCTTCGGCATGCGAGAAGAAGCGGTGCTTCAGGGAGGCCACGGCAATTTTTAGCGGGGCGTCGTCGCGCAGGGCGGCGACGTCATTTTCCAGCTCGGCAGGGTAGTTATTGCGCTCATGAACCTGGTACGGATCGTTGAAGAACAGATCTTCGGTGATCTCACACATCTCCGGGTTGATGAATTTCGCCACCTGCGCTTTTTTCGCGTGCGGGTGCAGATAGAAATCGCTGGTGTGGAACAGCGCGTGCGCGAGGTATTCACCCAGCTGGCGCGCCGCCTGCGGGTAGTAAATGTTGTTGATCAGCTCGCCGCGCCAGATGCGATGGCTGGAGAGATCTTCCATCACCATCACCGCCAGTTCCGGATCAAAGTGGTGGATTTTCACGGTGTGCTGCGGGCTGTGCTGGTAATGCTCGACCAGGGTTTGCGCCTCGAGGCGGGCGCGATCCAGCGTCAGCGGCCAGGACTCGCCGACGCAGCGCACGTAGGGCAGCGCCTGTTTGACGATGATGCGGCTCACGCCCGCGCTGTCGTAAATTTTAAAAACCAGATTGAGGTTGCCGTCGCCCACTTCCTGCGCCTCTACCAGCGATGACGGATCGTCAAGCCCACCAAACTGCCTGGCATACTCCACGGCGTCCTGAGCGGTAAAGGTACGGTATTGCGACATGGCCTGCTCCTCACGAGTTAACTAATTAAGACATGTAGACGTCTATACATCTGGATTTCATCCTGACACAATGTGCTACAACAACGCAACAGGGAATTAACGACATGCAGACATTACAGACGACCAGCCTGCGGGTGGCGGATAATCAGCTCTTTATTCTCGACCAGCAGGCGCTTCCGCAGGAGAAACGCTGGCTGGATGCCTCAACGGTGGAGGCGCTGGTTGGGCATATCCACGCTCTGCGCGTGCGTGGCGCGCCGTTGATTGGTCTCTCTGCAAGCCTGCTGCTGGCGCTGCTGGCGGAAAACGGCAAAAGCCGCGATGAGCTGGCGGTGGCGCTGGAAACGCTTCGCGCATCCCGCCCGACGGCGGTAAACCTGATGAACAACCTCGACCGCATGAAGCTTGCGCTGTGGGAAGAGGATTTCGTTCCGGCGCTGGTGGCTGAGGCGCTGCGCCTGATTGAGGAAGATAAACGGCTTTGCGACGCGATTGCAAAAGCGGGCAGCGCGCTGGTGAAGCCCGGCAGCCGTCTGCTGACCCACTGCAACACCGGCGGGCTGGCAACCGCGGGCGTCGGTACGGCGCTGGGCGTGATTGCCCGCGCGCATCAGGAAGGCAACGTCAGCAGCGTCTGGGTGGATGAAACCCGTCCGCTGTTGCAGGGCGGCAGGCTGACCGCATGGGAGCTGGGCGAGCTGGGGGTGCCGTATCAGTTGATTACCGACTCCATGGCCGCCAGCCTGATGGCGAAAGGGCAGGTGGACGCCGTGTGGGTAGGGGCCGATCGCATCGCCGCCAACGGTGATGTGGCGAACAAGATCGGCACTTATTCGCTGGCGGTGCTGGCGAAATTCCACGGCATTCCGTTCTACGTCGCCGCCCCACAAACGACCCTTGACCCGGCCTGCCCGAACGGGGATGCGATCCCCATCGAGCAGCGCGCCGCCAGCGAAGTGACGGGCGTTGCCGGAAGCTTTGGCGCGGTGCAGTGGGCGCCGGAAGACGCGCAGGTCTATAATCCGGCATTCGACGTCACGCCCGCCTCGCTGATTAGCGGCTGGGTGCTGGATACGGGTGTGGTCACGCCGGATGAGGTGGCGGAAGGGAAATTTGCCTGAGTCCGGCTATCCTTTAAGGGGGTTCCCTGAGAGGACAACATTGTGACGCTCGATCCTGAAACAGACTTAAAACTGGAGCGCGTGGTGGACGCACCGCGCGACCTGCTCTGGCTCTGCTGGACCACGCCGGACTACATCAAAAACTTCTTCATTCCTGCTCCGCACAAGGTGACCGAATGTGACCTCGACCTGCGCGTGGGCGGGCGGTTCAACACCGTGTTTGAGGTGGACGGGCAGCGGATGGATAACCGGGGTGTCTTCCTGGAAATCGACCCGGGGAAAAAGCTGGTGTTTACCGACGGCTATACCGAAGGCTGGAAACCGGCCGAGAAGCCGTTTATGACGGCAATTTTGTTGCTGGAAGACGTCGGGGAGGGGAAAACCCGCTATACGGCGATTGCGCGCCATCCGACGAAGGAAATCCGCGAGCAGCATGAACAGATGGGCTTCCACGAAGGGTGGGGGATAGTGCTGGATCAGCTGGTGAAGTATGTGAAAGGGCTTAACGCTTAGTGCGCGCTGGTGCCCTCACCCCGACCCTCTCCCTGTGGGAGAGGGAGAAAAGATCAGGCCAGGCGTGGATACGCATCCGCGATTGCATCGCCCGTAAACTGCGCCACCCAGCCTTCCGGATTGTCGAAAATACGAATGGCGGTAAAGTTCGGCTCTGAACCCATATCAAACCAGTGCGGCGTGCCCGCCGGCACGGAAATCAGGTCGTTTTTCTCGCACAGCACCTGATAGACCTCATCGCCAATGTGCAGGCAGAACAGCCCGGCACCTTCCACGAAAAAGCGTACTTCGTCCTCGCCGTGGGTGTGTTCGTTCAGGAACTTCGCGCGCAGCGCCTCTTTCTGCGGATTGTCGGCGCGCAGGCTGATGACATCCCAGCTCTGATAGCCTTTCTCTGCCACCAGCTTGTCGATCGCATGTTGATACGCTTCGATCACGGCTTCGGGCGCAGGATCCTGCCCTAAATCACGGTCTGCCGCCCAGCGCTCAAAGCGCACGCCCTTAGCGTTCAGCTGTTGAGCGATCTCGGCGGCGTCGGTGCTGTGCCACTGGTGCTGTCTGGCGTCTTTATCGGAATAAATGGTCAATGCGCTCATGAAGGGATCTGCTCCGGATTAATCTCGTCAAACTGGTGGATTTGATGGTGATGGCTCGCGCCGTCATCTTCACCGCGAATCAGTTGCAGGGTGCGAAAACCCGCCTGTTCAGCCGCGTCCAGCTCCTGGTGAATATCCGACAGGAACAGGATCTGCGACGGGGCGATGCCCGTGTGTGCCGCTATGTTCTTGTAAGACTGCACCTCGCGCTTGGCGCCGATGTGGGTATCAAAATAGCCGCTGAACAGATGAGTAATATCACCTTCGTCGCTGTAGCCAAATAACAGTTTCTGCGCAGCAACGGAGCCAGAGGAATAAACATAGAGATCAATCCCTTGCGCCTTCCATTTTTCCAGCGCGGGCAGAACGTCAGGGTAGAGATGGCCGGTAAAGTCACCGTTGATGTAGCCCTCCTGCCAGATGATGCCTTGCAGGGCTTTGAGCGCCGTCGATTTGCGGTCTTCATCCATAAAGCTAAACAGCACGTTGATGAGATCGCCGACGCCGGCATGCGGATCGCTGATTTCATCGCGCAGGTTGTCCAGAATCGATTTGACCGGCTCGGCGTACTGCTGGGCGGTCACGAAGGCCGCCAGCCGCTCACGCGCGTAGGGGAACAAAACATCATGGACAAAACGAATATCGCTGGTGGTTCCTTCAATATCCGTCACAATCGCGCGAATCATACTCTCTCCAGTTGTCGTAAACGCATTTCGCATTCAAATAAGAATTCTAAACCTTCCAGATGACGGCGGGCTTCGGCCACGTCGCGTCCCCAGCAGGTTAAGCCATGGCCGCGCAGAAGAAAACCATAATTAAGCGGACGCTCCTGGGCGTAATGAGCGATGCGCGAGGCGAGGGCGTCGATGTCCTGGTCGTTATCAAACACCGGGATGGCGACGGTATCCAGATGGGTAGTCTGCCCGGTAAGCGATTTCTGCATCTCGAAACCGCTGATATTCAGTTCGGCTTCTTTGACCAGACGCGACAGCACCGTGGCGTTAACGGTATGAACGTGCAGGACAGCGTTAGCCTCCGGGAACAGGCGATAGATAAGGGTGTGTAGCTCGGTCTCCGCCGACGGTTTTCGACCGGACGGCGCCCGGTTGGTGGCGATCTCCACCTGTAGAAAATCGTCGGTGGTCAGGCTGCCTTTGTCCTTGCCGGATTCGCTGAGCCAGCAGAGGTGCTCGTCCTGACGCACCGACATATTACCGCCGGTGGCGGGTGCCCAGCCTTTGGCGCCTATCCAGCGGCAGGCGTCGACCAGGTGTGTGAGCAGCAGGTTGTCTGTCATTTCCTTTTACCCCTCGGCCAGGAATATTGATATGGTTTAGACGTCTAAGCGTCTTGATTGCCAAAGACTAACATCGTGTTATAGTGGCAGCAACATAAGTATTACAAGCAGGCACGACAACATGAGCAATAACGCATTGATCCCGCAGAGTAAACTTCCTAATCTCGGTACCACCATCTTTACGCAGATGAGCGCCCTGGCGCAGCAGCACAATGCCATTAACCTCTCGCAGGGGTTCCCCGATTTCGATGGTCCGAAATATTTGCAGGAACGTCTGGCGCACCACGTGGCGCAGGGTGCGAATCAGTATGCGCCGATGACCGGCGTGCAGGCGCTGCGGGAGGCCATTGCCGACAAAACGGCGGCGCTGTATGGCTATCACCCCGATGCGAACAGCGATATCACGGTGACGGCAGGGGCGACCGAAGCGCTGTATGCGGCCATCACCGCGCTGGTGCGCGCGGGGGATGAAGTCATCTGCTTTGACCCAAGCTACGACAGCTATGCGCCTGCGGTTGAACTCTCCGGTGGCGTGGTGAAGCGCGTGGCGCTCCAGCCGCCGCATTTCCGCCCGGACTGGCAGGCGTTCGCCGCGCTGCTGAGTGATAAAACGCGCCTGGTGATCCTGAATACCCCGCACAACCCGTCGGCGACGGTGTGGCAAAAGGCCGATTTTGCCGCGCTGTGGCAGGCTATCGCCGAGCGGGAAATTTACGTCCTGAGCGATGAAGTCTACGAGCACATCTGCTTTGCGGAGGAAGGGCACGCCAGCGTGCTGGCCCATCCGCAGCTTCGCGAGCGCGCGGTTGCGGTGTCGTCATTTGGCAAGACCTACCATATGACCGGCTGGAAGGTAGGGTACTGCGTGGCCCCGGCGGCCATCAGCGCGGAGCTGCGCAAGGTGCATCAGTACCTGACCTTTGCGGTCAACACGCCTGCCCAGCTGGCGCTGGCGGACATGCTGCGCAGCGAACCGCAGCATTATCGCGAGCTGCCGGATTTTTACCGCGCGCGTCGGGATCTGTTTGTAAATGCGCTGAGCAAAAGCCGTCTGGAAATTCTGCCGTGTGAAGGGACCTACTTCCTGCTGGCGGACTACAGTGCGATTTCCGATCTGGACGACGTCAGCTTTTGCCGGTGGCTGACGGAGGAGGTGGGCGTGGCGGCTATTCCGCTGTCGGTGTTCTGCGCCGATCCCTTCCCGCATAAGCTGATTCGCCTGTGCTTTGCGAAGCAGGAATCGACGCTGCTGGCGGCGGCAGAGCGTCTGGCGACGCTCTGACTATTTCACCGTCCAGGCTTCGGAATAGCGACGGTCTGCAAACAGTTCCAGCAGGCCGTTGATCTGCTTCAGGCGCAGCACCTCGTCGCTGTCCATCCCCAGTTCCTTACCGATTTTCTCATCATTCCAGCCAAGCTGGGCCAGCTCCCGGACGATGTCGGACATGGCGTTGATCTGGTGGCGTCCCCGCGCACGGTTGTGGCGGATGGTGGCGGCCATCCGGTCAAGCTTTTGCTGGCGATCTTTGCGCAGGCAGGTGACGGGCAAATAGCCCCGAAGCTGGCGCTTCAGCGCGGCCCTGCTTTTACCGATTTCGTGACGATGGAAGCCGTCGACAATTTCGTAATGCGCCGGCTCGCTTTCCGTCACCACGATGGGCTGCGTAAACCCGTCGAGTTCGAGCGATTGACTCAGCAGACGCTTTTCGGGCGGCGCCACGTTATTCGGGTTGTAGTCGTTGGCAACGATAGCGTCCTGCTTTATCCACAGCACGCAGTCGACGGGCTGGTCGCTGAACGGGCTGAGATGATGCATGGCCTGGCGAAAAGCATTGATGGCATCTATACGTTGCTCGTCGGTGAGCGTCTGCAAATAGGTTTCCAGTTCGGTAATCAGTCGTTGCTGCATAAGATCCCCCACTCATTGCGTTTTGATTTCATCCGTTCGCTATAGCGCTGATAGTGCTTTGGTTTGTTCGGGCTAAAGGAGAGGGCCCGACACCAGTAATCGTTGTTGAGCAGAACCTTGCATATTCGCCGCCAGGACGGGATATCCTTTGAGCCGATATCACCCTCCTGCGTATCGGGAAGATCGGACATCCCGCGCTTCTGATACCAGTGCAGGTACACCGCGACTTTATTGCGATAATGTTCAGCCGTCTGTTGCGGCATGCTGTCGAGGAGCAGCATGGCGTACTCTTGCCAACTGAGGTGGTCGGGCTTGAGGATCTTTCTGTGACCGTAGAAGTGGTTGTCATGCCCCGCGTAAATTCCGCCGCTGCGCACGCCGCTGACGCGTGCGCACATGGCGGCCCAGCGTTCAGGTTCAACGACATGATAGAGCCATAAGCCCTGTCGCTGCTCCGGGCCAAAGGGTTCACAGATGCGCATGTAGCGCGGTGGCACGCCGGCCTGGTACATCAGATTGTAGAGGGGGTTATAGGCGCAGCCCGTTTTGGCAAACCAGGTCCAGATGTCGGCGGTTTTCCAGTCGTAGAGAGGATAGATATACCAGGCATGACCGCCGGGCGCGACGGTCGTCCAGGGTTTGTCGTCGGAAAAGCGCTGCTTGCGTGCGCAGGCGATTGCCAGGAAGCGGTTATAGGATTCGTCGGCGCGGATGCCCACCATCACTGCGGCGGGGCGCCTTCGCGCATACCATTCGGCAAAGTCCCTGACGAAGGCCTCGAAGGTCATCCCCTGCTGATAAAAATCAAAATAACACGTACTGGTGATGGCATCAGGCGGAGGCTGTCTGACCCAGCTTATGCCGGGTTCCCAGCACTGCCATTCCGGCTGGTACTGAGAGAGGGCATTTTGCGTGGTGATCGGCAGCGCCACCCACCAGAACTGATTGATGACGTCACGATATTGGGTCCTCATGTTCTCAATATGCTCAATGGTGCAGGAGAACTGTGCTTCCCAGTCCAGAAAAAGGACATCTATTTTTCTGTTCAGCTGCCGCGCCCGTTGCGCAGCAAGATGAAGCATCACCGTTGAATCTTTTCCGCCAGAAAAAGAGACGCACACGCGGGTAAAATTTTGCAGCGTCCAGTTTATGCGTTCTGAAGCAGCCTCCAGAACGTTTTCCTGAAGAGGGTATTTATAGATAGACATGATGAGTCGCATCCTGCGTATGGAATACCGTTAATGCTATTAAACTGCCATCATGTTATTATATGTTTTCATTCTCAACTAATTATTTTACGCCTTCACTCTATTCTTGCTGGAAATACCTTCGCGATGACGCGTCCATTCTATTGAGCCAACTTATGCAATTTTTCAATAAAGCTGGCGAATACACTGCTGTTTAACGACGCGCGGTTGTAGACCATATAGATTTGCGCTTCGGGCAATTTGAAGGGCGCGGCTACGGACTTTAATTTTAAAGCGTGTTTATAGGTTTCAAAAATGGAAAGAGGAATATAGCCGACTAAATCAGACATGCTGATCATAGAGAGGAGCGAACTGAGAGAGTCCGAACGGAACGCGATGTTTCTCTCCGGGAACGCTTCGTTGGCTCGAACCTGATACTCCTTCACGCCCGTATTCGTGCTTTGATACATCGTGAATTTCTCATTGTATAACTGCTCGGCGGAGACTTCTGTACCAATTCTCGGATGGTCTTCGCGGCAGATCATCACGGTGGGAATGGTGGTGAAATGCGAGCAGACAACGGAGCGATTATTCACGGGCGCAACGGTAAAAATGAGATCGGCTTTACGGTAGGCCAGTAAATCCTCTGCTGATTCCGCAGAGACAAGCATATCGCGTTGTTCTACCTCACAATTTTCTTGAGACATTAACAGTTGAATGGGGTCGAGAAGATAGCCTGGCGTCACCATCTGAGAACAATAAATGACAAAATTTTTCTTGATGTCGGTGTGGTGCATCAGGTTGATGGTCTGCTCAATCTGATTGAGGTTTTGCTCAAGATGCAGGTGCAGGTTAGTCCCGACGGTCGTGGGGGTGATCCCTTTGCCAGAACGGATAAACAGCGGATCGTTAAGCTGGCCACGTAGGCGTTGCAAAGACTGACTGACGGCTGAAGGGGTAATGTAAAGCGTTTCAGCGGCCTTGCTGATGCTAAGATGTTGATAGATACACTCAAAAATGACCAGTAAATTAAGGTCGAATTTTTTAAGGTCATAAAGATTTGCCATGTGTCATCCTGTTTGCCGTGAGTCTGTTGTTAACATATTGATGATAACTATAGATTAAAGCTAACCATTTACAATCCTTGTGGTTAACTAACTTAAAGTGTTATTTAAGTTATCTT